>NZ_CP011144.1:324310-648620 GCF_000972865.1 Pseudoxanthomonas suwonensis | reverse complement strand
GAATCCGTCCAGCGAAGTGGAGCGTAGCCTGGGCGGCGACCGCGGCGCGGAGTGGCGCGGCATGGCGCTGGCGCCGCTGTTCGCGGTCGGCGTGGCGGTGCTGCTGTCCGTGGTGCGGCCGGCGTCGCTGCCGGTGGCGATGTCGTTGCTGCTGCTGTGGCTGCTGTCGCCGGGGCTGATGGCCTGGCTGGGCCGGCCGCCGCAGACGCACGGCGCGGACCTGTCCGCGGCGCAACGCACGTTCCTCGGCCGGCTGGCGCGACGCACCTGGGCGTTCTTCGAGACCTGGGTGCGCGCCGAGGACCACTGGCTGCCGCCGGACAACATCCAGGAGCATCCGGCGCTGGTGGTGGCGCGGCGCACCTCGCCGACCAACATCGGCCTGTCGCTGCTGGCCAATGTGTCGGCCTGGGACTTCGGCTACCTGCAGGCGGGCGGGGTGATGGAACGCACCCAGCGGGTGTTCGCCACGCTGGAGGAGCTGCCGCGCCACCGCGGCCACTTCTACAACTGGTACGACACCGAGACCCTGCAACCGCTGCCGCCGCACTACGTCTCCACGGTGGACAGCGGCAACCTGGCCGGCCACCTGCTGACCCTGCGCCAGGGGCTGCTGGCACTGGCCGACGCGCCGATACTGGCGCCGCACACCTTCGACGGCCTGGCCGACACCCTGGGCGTGCTGGAAGAGGCGTTGGAGGAAGGTGAAGCGGCGGCGGCGCCGCAGGGCGATGCGTTGCCCACGGCACTGGCCGCATTCCGCGCCGCGCTGACACCGGCGCTGGTGCAAGCGCCGGCCACGCCGGGCGAGGCCGGGCGCGTTCTGGCGGAGTTGCTGCGGCATGCCGATGCGATCCTCGCCGCGTGGCCGGACCCGGCAGTCGAGGGCCAGCCGCACTGGCCCGTCGCGCTGCGCGAGGCCTGCCGGTCCGCGCATGACGAGTTGCTGTTCCTGATGCCCGACTTGACGACGACCGATGACGCCGGCACGGACGGATTCGGCTACATCCCGACGCTGCGCGAGCTGCACGCCCGCGCACCGCAGTCGCCGGCCGGGATGCGGGCGCGCGAGCGCATCCACCAGCTGGAACGGCTGGCGCACGTGGCCGGCCAGTTCTCGCTGATGGACTACGAGTTCCTGTACGACCGCGCGCGCCACCTGCTGGCGATCGGCTACAACCTGGAAGAGCACCGCCTGGACAGCGGCTACTACGACCTGCTCGCCTCCGAGGCACGGCTGTGCACGTTCGTGGCCATCGCCCAGGGGCAGCTGCCGCAGGAAAGCTGGTTCGCGCTCGGGCGCCTGCTGACCGAGGTCAACGGCTACGCCACGCTGCTGTCGTGGAGCGGCTCGATGTTCGAGTACCTGATGCCGCAGCTGGTGATGCCCAGCTATCCGGACACGCTGCTCGACCAGACCTCGCGCCACGCGGTCGAGGCGCAGATCCTGCACGGCCGCAGCCTGGCCGTGCCGTGGGGCATCTCCGAGTCCGGCTACAACGCCGTGGACACGCGCATGAACTACCAGTACCGCGCGTTCGGCGTGCCCGGGCTCGGGCTCAAGCGCGGCCTCGGCCAGGACGTGGTGATCGCGCCCTACGCCAGCATGATGGCGCTGATGGTGGCGCCGGAGGCGGCCTGCCAGAACCTGCAGCGGCTGTCGGCGCTGGGATTTGCCGGCGACTTCGGCATGTACGAGGCGATCGACTACACCCCGGCGCGGGTACCGCCCGGGCAGGACTACGTGCTGATCCGCTCGTTCATGGCCCACCACCAGGGCATGGGCTTCCTGGCGCTGGACTACCTGTTGCGCCAGCAGCCGATGCAGCGCCGCTTCGTCGCCGACGCCGAGTTCCAGGCCACGCTGCTGCTGCTGCAGGAGCGCATCCCGCAGACCGGCGTGTTCCATCCGCACGAGGCCGAGACCCTGGGCGCGCGCGCGTCCTCCGGCGAGACCGAGACCCAGCTGCGGATCCTGCGCAACCCGTCCACCGCGCGCCCGGAAGTGCAGCTGCTGTCCAACGGCCGCTACCACGGCCTGCTCACCCACGCCGGCGGCGGCTACAGCCGCCACCGCGACATGGCCACCACGCGCTGGCGCGAGGACGGCACCCGCGACCACTGGGGCACGTTCTGCTACCTGCGCGACGTGGAGAGCGGCGAGTTCTGGTCCGCCGCGCTGCAGCCCACCGGCGTACCGATGGACCAGTACGAGGCGATCTTCTCCGACGCCAAGGCCGAGTTCCGCGGCAGCAAGCGCGGCTACGAAAGCCACCTGGAGATCGCGATCTCGGCCGAGGACGACATCGAGCTGCGCCGGCTGCGCCTGAGCAACCGCAGCCGGCGCGCGCGCGCCATCGAGATCACCACCTACGCCGAGGTGGTGCTGGCGCCGGCGATCGCCGACGAGGCGCACCCGGCCTTCAGCAACCTGTTCGTGCAGACCGAGATCGTGCGCCCGAAGCAGGCGCTGCTGTGCACACGCCGCCCGCGCGCGCACGACGAAGTGCCGCCGTGGATGTTCCACCTGATCGCGGTGCACGACGCCGACATCACTGCGATCTCCTACGAGACCGACCGCGCGCGCTTCCTCGGCCGCGGCAACACCCCGCGTGCGCCGCGCGCGCTGGCCGAAGACGAGGCGCTATCGGATTCCGACGGCTCGGTGCTCGACCCGGTGGTGGCGATTCGCTGCCGGATCGAACTGGCGCCGGAACAGACCGCGATGATCGACATGGTCTACGGCGTGGGCATCGATCGCGAGGCCTGCGCCGGGCTGGTCGACAAGTACCGCGACCGGCGCCTGGCCGACCGCGTGTTCGACCTGGCCTGGACCCACAGCCAGGTGGTGCGGCGCCAGATCAACGCCACCCAGGCCGAGGCCCAGCTGTACGAGCGCCTGGCCGGGCTGATGGTCTATGCGCACCCGCTGCTGCGCGCCGACACCGAGGTGCTGCTGCAGAACCAGCGCGGGCAGTCGGGGCTGTGGGGCCACGCGATCTCCGGCGACCTGCCGATCGTGCTGCTGAAGATCACCGATTCGGAGAACATCGAGCTGGTCCGGCAGATGGTGCAGGCGCACGCGTACTGGCGCCTGAAGGGCCTGCGCACCGACCTGGTGATCTGGAACGAGAGCAAGAGCGGCTACCGGCAGCAGCTGCAGGACCAGATCCTGGGCATGGTCTCGGCCGACCCGGAGTCCAACATCCTCGACCGGCCCGGCGGCATCTTCGTGCGCCCGGCGCAGCTGATGTCGCAGGAGGACCGCATCCTGCTGCAGTCGGTGGCGCGGGCGATCATCAGCGACGAGCAAGGTACGTTGGCCGCGCAGGTCGGCCGCCACGTGCCCGCCGAGCGGGCCGTCCCCGCGCTGCTGCCCGATGGCGCACCGGTGGCAGCGACGGAGGCACCACTGCCGGCGTTGCCTGACGGACTGCCGCCACCGGCGCCGGACGGATCCGATGGCGACGATCCCTGGCCGTTCCTGCCGCTGGCCGAGGGCACGCTGTTCGACAACGGCCTGGGCGCCTTCACCGCCGACGGCCGCGAGTACGTGGTGGTGTCGCGCGAAGGCGCGCCGACCCCGGCGCCGTGGTCCAACGTGATGGCCAATGCGCGGCTGGGCACGGTGGTCAGCGAAAGCTCGCCGGGCTACACCTGGTTCGAGAACGCGCACGAGTTCCGCCTGACCCCGTGGCACAACGATCCGGTGTCCGATACCGGCGGCGAGGCGTTCTACCTGCGCGACGAGGAGAGTGGTCGGACCTGGTCGCCGATGCCGCTGCCGCGCCGCGGCCACGGCGACTACCGCACCCGACACGGCTTCGGCTACACGGTCTACGAGCACTTCGAGGACGGCATCGCCAGCGAACTGTGGGTGTACGTGGCGGTCGAGGACGCGGTGAAGTTCTCGGTGCTGCGCCTGCGCAACCTGTCGGGCCGGCCGCGGCGGCTGTCGGCCACCGGTTACGTCGAGTGGGTGCTGGGCGACCTGCGCGCGAAGTCGCAGATGCACGTGGTCAGCGAACTGGACCCGGGCACCGGTGCGTTGACCGCGCGCAATCCGTACAACACCGAGTTCGGCGGGCGCGTCGCGTTCTTCGACACCGACGCCACCGGCTGCAGCCACACCGCCGACCGCACCGAGTTCCTCGGCCGCAACGGCGGCCTGGACGATCCGGCGGCGTTGCGCCGCGAGCGGCTGTCCGGGCGGATCGGGGTCGGCCTGGATCCGTGCGCGGCGATCCAGGTGCCGCTGGCGCTGGCCGACGGGCAGGACCAGGAGATCGTGTTCCGCCTGGGCGTGGGCAAGGACCCGGGCGAGGCCCTGGAACTGGCGCAGCGGGTCTGCGGCGCGCAGCGCGCGCACGATGCGCTGGATGCGGTGCGCGTGCACTGGCGTGGCCTGCTGTCGACGGTGCAGGTGAGCACGCCCGATCCGGCGGTCGACGCGCTGGCCAACGGCTGGCTGGTCTACCAGACCCTGGCCTGCCGCTACGTGGCGCGCAGCGGCTACTACCAGTCCGGCGGCGCGTTCGGCTTCCGCGACCAGTTGCAGGACACCATGGCCACGGTGCATGCCAGGCCGGAGCTGATGCGCGAGCACCTGCTGCTGTGCGCCGCCCACCAGTTCCCGCAGGGCGACGTGATGCACTGGTGGCATCCGCCGCAGGGCCGCGGCGTGCGCACGCGCTGTTCGGACGACTACCTGTGGCTGCCGCTGGCGGCCTGCCGCTACCTGGAAGTCACCGGCGATGCCGGCGTGTTGGACGAAGTGGTGGGCTTCGTCGACGGGCGCCCGGTGAATCCCGACGAGGAAGGCTATTACGACATGCCGGTGCCCTCGTACCTGCGCGAGCCGTTCTACCGGCACTGCGTGCTGGCGTTGCAGCGCGGCTGCAGCCTGCTCGGCGAGCGCGGCCTGCCGCTGATCGCCACCGGCGACTGGAACGACGGCATGAACCGGGTGGGCGAGGCCGGTCGCGGCGAAAGCGTCTGGCTGGGGTTTTTCCTGTACGACGTCCTGCAGCGGTTCGGTGGCGTGGCACAGGGGCGGGGCGATGCCGCCTTCGCCGCCTGGTGCGGCGAGCAGGCCGGGCAGTTGCGCGCCAACCTGGAGGCCCACGCCTGGGACGGCCAGTGGTACCGGCGTGCATGGTTCGACGACGGCACGCCGCTGGGTTCCACCCAGAGCGACGAATGCCGGATCGATTCGATCTCGCAGAGCTGGTCGGTGCTGTCGGGCGCGGCGGAGCCCGAACGCGCACGGCAGGCGCTGGATTCGCTGTACGCGCACCTGGTGCGGCCGGAGGCGGGCCTGATCCAGCTGCTGGACCCGCCATTCGACAAGACGCCCAAGGACCCGGGCTACATCCGCGGCTACGTGCCGGGCGTGCGCGAGAACGGCGGCCAGTACACGCATGCCGCGGTATGGGCGGCGATGGCCTTCGCCCACCAGGGCGACGCGGCGCGCGCCTGGGAACTGGCGCGGATGATCAACCCGGTCAACCACGCCCGCGACGCCGAGGCGGCGGCGGTCTACAAGGTCGAACCCTACGTGCTGGCCGCCGACGTGTATGCGGTGGCACCGCACGTCGGGCGTGGCGGCTGGACCTGGTACACCGGTTCGGCGGGCTGGATGTACCGGTTGCTGGTCGAGTCGCTGCTCGGCCTGCGGCGCACCGGCGACCGCCTGGCGCTGAAGCCGTGCCTGCCCGCCGAGTGGGACCGCTACGAGCTGCGGTACCGCCATGGCGGCAGCGTCTACCTGATCGAGGTGACGCAGAGCGACGCCGGGCCAGCGGGCCTGCGGCTCGATGGCCGGGAACAGCCGGGCCTGGATTTCCCTCTGGTCGACGACGGTGCCGTCCACCGGGTCCAGGCCTGCTGGCCGCGAAGCGCGGCATGAGCGGGCGCCGGCAGCTGGATGCCGAAATCGAGCGGCTGGCGCGGATGCTGCCGCCGTGGCTGGCGCGGCTGCGCCATCCGGCGCAGTTCTGGCCGCAGTTCGATGCGCTGGCGCGGGAGATCCTGGAGCAGGCCGACGTCGACCAGCGGCCATACGTGCTGCAACGCTTGCAGGACATGCTGGAGGAGAACGGGATCGCATTGCCGCGCGCCGGCCGCCCGCTGTCCTAGACGACGGTGCTGCCCGGACTGCCGCATCGCGGCTCCGGGTCATGCCCCGTTGTCGGGCACGGGCCGCGCATGGAGTAGCATGGCTACCGCAGACATCTGTTCTGCCCCGCGCGTCCCGCACGGCTCATGCTGCCCTGGCGGCATGGCCCTTCGCCTCGCTCCCTTTCATGCGTGACCCGCCCCCGCTCCGGGGCGGCGCCTGACGGGAGCCTCCATGCCCGGTTACTCCACCCGCAACCAGTGCGTCTCCGTCGGCGGCCATGTGTGGCGCCTGCGCGTGCTCAGCGATAAACAGCAGTTCTCCGATCCGGACGGGCATGGCAACCGGCTGGGCATCTCCTCGGCGCAGTGGAGCCTGTTCGGCCAGTTGTGGCCGGCCGGGCGGCTGCTGGCGCAGGCGATGCAGCGCTTCGACGTCGACGGAAAGCGGGTGCTGGAACTGGGCTGCGGCATCGGCCTGGCCAGCCTGGTGCTGCAGCAGCGCGGCGCGCAGGTGGTGGCCTCGGACATGCATCCGCTGACCGAGCCGTTCCTGGCCTACAACGCCGCGCTCAACGCGTTGCCGGCGCTGCACTACCGCCAGCTGCGCTGGGACGTGCCGTTGCCGACGCTCGGGCACTTCGACGTAATCATCGCCAGCGACGTGTTGTACGAGCACGACCATGCCGCGCTGCTGGCCGGGGTGGTCGATCGGCATGCCTGGCCCGATGCCGAGGTGCTGGTGACCGATCCGGGCCGGGGCAACAGCGCACGCTTCAGCCGGCTGCTGGCGGACCGGGGCTTCACCCTGGTCGAGGAGCGCTGCCCGATGGACGACCGCGACGAACCGCCGTATCGCGGGCGGCTGCTGCACTACACCCGCGTCGCGCAGGCCACGCCAGTCGTGTAGGAGCCGGGTTCAGCCGGCGACACGACGACACTGGCACAGGCGACGCCAGCGTATTCCCGACGCCCGCGTCGCCCACTGAAGTGGGCTCCTACAAGAAGATCGGATCGTTCACCGACGCTGTCCTGATGCTGCTTTTGTAGGAGCCGGGTTCAGCCGGGGACACGACGCCGTCGGCACAGGCGACGCCCTCGCATTCCCGACGCTCGTGTCGCCCACTGAAGTGGGCTCCTACAGAAGAGCGCGGCGATGCCGTCGGTGGGGCAGGGCGGGTAACAGGCAAGAAAAAAGCCCGGCGCGAGCCGGGCTTTTTCCGTCAGCCGGTGAGGGCTGGTGTCAGAGCGGCTGGACCTGGTCGGCCTGCATGCCCTTCTGGCCCTGCACGGCGACGAACTGCACGCGCTGGCCTTCCTGCAGGCTGCGGAAGCCCGAGGACTGGATCGAATTGTGGTGGACGAACAGGTCCGGGCCGCTTTCCGGGGTGATGAAGCCGAAGCCCTTGGCGTCGTTGAACCACTTCACGGTGCCGGTCTGGGTCTGGGACATGGTGTATCTCCTTGGAGCAATAGATGAAAGCCGCGTGGCGGCAGAAGCTGGCTGCAAGGAGGGAAGCGGGTGCAACGGTGTAGTGGATCTTTGATCTACAGCATCGGGCCACGATTCGGGTGACCCTTGTAACTCAGCTCGACCACGGTAGGCCTATGGGACGAGGAAAGCAAACGGCGAATGTCGTCCCGTTCATGTTGAAGGTGCATTCGCCCTTGCAGAGCACGCCGTGTCCTGTGGCCGGCATCGCATCGAGCTGCCATATCGATGCGGTGCCGGTGCTTCGCTCCCGCATGGCGAGCACTCGCCAGCGAGGCTGCGGCGGGTCCAGATGACTCGTCTCAGCCCAGCGAATCCCACAGTTCCTCGATCCGCTTCCGCGTCGCCGCATCCGGCAGGCGGCCGCGGCCGGCGCCCAGGTTGTCCTCCAGGTTGGCGACCTTGGTGGTGCCGGGGATCACCGCGGTCACCGCCGGGTGCGACAGGCTGTACTTGAGGAACAGCTGGCCCCAGCTGTGGGCGTCGAAGTCGGCGGCCCAGGCCGGCAGCGGCACGTCCTTGACCTTGCCGAACAGACTGCCGCGGCGCCCGCCCAGCGGGATGTTGAGCAGCACGGCGGTGCCGCGTTCCAGCGCGGCCGGCAGCACGGTCTCCTCGGCGGCGCGGTTGCCCAGCGAGTAGTTGACCTGCACGAAGTCCAGCGCGTGCTGGCGGATCAGTTCGGCGGTGCGCGCGTGCTGGTCGTTGGAGGAAGTGGTGATGCCGATGTGGCCGAAGCGGCCATCGCGCTTCCACTGCGCCAGGGTCGGCAGGACGGCCTCGGCGCCGTTGAGGTTGTGCACCTGCATCAGGTCGATGCGGTCGGTCTTGAGCAGGCGGAACGAGTTCTCCAACTGGCGCAGCGCCTCGGCGAGGTCGTCGCCGGGAGCGGTGACCTTGGTCGCCAGGAACAGGCGGTCGCGTACGCCCAGTTCGGCGATGAGCTCGCCCAGCACCTCCTCGGAGTTGCGATAGCCCGGCGCGGTATCGATCACGCTGCCTTGCACCTGCGCCAGCCGCGCGATCACCTCGCGCAGCGGCGCGCGTTCCTCGGCGGTGGCCACGCCATAGGCGTTGGTGCCCAGGCCGACGATCGGGATGCGCACGCCGGTCGACGGGATCGCGCGCAGGATGGGGGCGTCGTCGGCAGCCAGTGCCGGCAGCGGCCACCGGGCCAGCGCCAGGGCGGCACCGGAGACCAGCAGGCCCTTGAGGGCGGAACGGCGGGAGGGGTCGTGCGTGGGCTTGCGCATGGCGCTCTCTCCTGGAGGCGGTCGGGCCGCCGATTATGCCGGCGTAGCCACGGGCGGGGGCGTGGAGGCGTATCTTCCGTTGCACCGCAACATGCCTCCCGGTCTCCCGGACCGGTACCCTCCCCGATTCACACAGCAAGGAGGGGTGCAGTGAAGTCCATTCTGATGACAGCGCTGGTCATGGCGGCATTGCCGGTCCAGGCGGCCACGGTGAAATCCGCGGAGGGTCAAGTGGTTACGATCTACACCACGGCCAAGGACGCCGGCCGGCAGATGGTGCGCAGCCAGTCCGCGCCGCTGGCCGCGGGCCATGCGCTGACCGAGGCGGAGAACTCGGTGTTCGTCGAGCCGGCCCGGCGCTTCCAGGACCTGCTCGGCATCGGCGGCTCGATCACCGACGCCACCGCCGAGACCTTCGCCAAGCTCGACGCCAGGCGCCAGGCCGAACTGCTGCGCGCCTACTACGACACCGAGCACGGGATCGGCTACACCCTGGGGCGCACCACCATCCACAGCTCGGACTTCAGCAGCGGCAGCTACACCTACATCGAGGAGGGCGACGGCGAACTGAAGACCTTCTCGATCGAGCACGACCGCCGGTACCGCATCCCGATGATCAAGCGCGCCATCGAGGCCGCCGGCGGCAAGCTGCCGCTGATGGCCAGCCCGTGGAGCGCGCCGGCCTTCATGAAGGACACCAACCACATGCTGCAGGGCGGCCGCCTGCTGCCCGAGCACGCCGCCGCCTGGGCGAAGTACTACACCAGGTTCATCGACGCCTACCAGGCCGAGGGCATCCCGATCTGGTCGATCAGCGTGCAGAACGAGCCGATGGCCAAGCAGACCTGGGAGTCGATGCTGTACACCGCCGAGGAGGAGCGCGACTTCCTCAAGAACCACCTCGGCCCGACCGTCCGGGCCAGCGCCCACCCGGACACCAAGATCGTGGTCTGGGACCACAACCGCGACATGATGGTCCACCGCGCCAACGTGATCTTCGGCGACCCGGAGGCGGCCCAGTACGCCTGGGGCATGGGTTTCCACTGGTACGAGACCTGGGCCGGCTTCGATCCGATGTTCGAGAACGTGCGCCGGGTGAAGGAGTCGTATCCGGACAAGGTGCTGCTGCTGACCGAGGCCACAGTGGAGGGGTTCGACTGGGCGCAGGTGCAGCGCTGGGCCAACGGCGAGCGCTACGGCACCTCGATCATCAATGACCTCAACAACGGCGCCTCCGGCTGGATCGACTGGAACATGCTGCTGGACGAGACCGGCGGCCCGAACCACGTCGGCAACTACTGCTTCTCGCCGATCCATGCCGATACCCGCACCGGCGAGCTGGTCTATACGCCCAGCTACTGGTACATCGGCCACTTCTCCAAGTTCCTGCGCCCGGGCGCGTACCGGGTGAGCGCGTCGAGCAGCCGCAGCAACCTGCTGTCGACCGCGTTCCTCAACTCCGACGGCCGGCTGGCCACGGTGGTGATGAACCCGACCGACGAGGCGATCTCCTACAACTACTACGTCGGCACCGCCTCCACCCGCGTCACCATCCCGGCGCACGCGATCCAGACGCTGGTGCATTGAGTGGCGTTCCGCGGCCCGGTCTGCGCCGGGCCGCGCCGCCGGCCTTTCCGGCTTTTTGTAGGAGCCCACTTCAGTGGGCGACACGGGCGTCGGGAATACGACGGCGTCGCCTGTGCCGACGTCGTCGTGTCGCCGGCTGAACCCGGCTCCTACATATGACCCTCCCTTGGCGCGCCGCACCCGCGCTGGTACGTGCTCTTCGGCCTGCAGCGCCGTGCGCGTTCTGCTCGACGCCTACGGCGCTGGATTGATGGTCGAGCAGCAACGGGGTCTTGGCCTATACCACCGGGGCGTCTGAACCGCGGCATCGTCGTGCGTCGTTTCGCGTGAGCGTGCCGCCGATTGCACGGTGTGTTCACCACCGCATTGCTACACCGCCCGGGTCGATCCCCCGCAGGAGAGGCGTCATGCCGGAAAAGAAGACCCGCCAGGCCGCCGCCCGTGCCAAGCGCCAGGGCAAGTCGGCCGGCACCCAGGCCGGTGAGTACGTGAAGGAGGAAATCGAGCACGTGCGCGAGGGCAAGCACGGCGCCAAGAACGCCAAGCAGGCCATTGCGATCGGGCTGTCCAAGGCGCGCCGCGCCGGGGTCAAGGCCAAGCCCGGCAAGAGCGCGTCGAAGGCGACCAAGAAGAAGGCCGCGCAGGACAGCAAGGCGGCCAGGAAGGCGACGAAGAAGATCTCTCCGACCCGCTCGACCGGTGCCAGGAAGGCGCTCAAGACCGCCAGTCGCGGCACCACCGCGAAGAAGGCGGTCGGCAAGAAGGCGCTGTCCACCCAGGCGAAGAAGGCCGCGTCCAAGCGCAGTGCCGGCAGCCGTTCGGCGGCGGCGAAGAAGGCAGCCCGGACCAAGGGCCCGGCCGCGCGCAAGGCCGCGGCGAAGAAGGCGGCGCGCACACGCAAGCGCAGCACCTGAACGCCGGCGCGCCGGGCAATCTAGAGCCCATCCATGGCGACACGGCGTCGGAATCGCGAGGAGTGTCGCCTGCGCGGCATGGGGTGTCGCCCGCCGCAGCCCGGCTCCTGCCGGTGAGCAGCTTCGTCAGGCCAACGTGCGCACCTTCGGTTCGCGCTCCCACTGCCGGGTCCTGGCGGCCTTGACGAAGGCCGCTGCGTCGCCGGCATCGACCACGCCCGCGTCGCGGCCGACGCCGCCGGCCTTGAGCACCTTGCGCGCGCCGGCATCGGCGGCGATCGCCTTGAGATGGCCCCAGGCATCGCGCACCCAGTCCACCGCCGCCGCTTCCTTGGCCAGTGCGGCACCGGCGTCTTCCGACAGCACCAGCGCCACCGCGTCGAACACCACCGACGGGGTGCCGGCCAGCTGGCCGTCGGCGGCCTGGCGGCGGCCGTCGGACAGCGTTGCGCCGCCGAGCTTCGGCGCGACGATCTTGACCGTGGCGCCGTCCTTCTCGGCGGCCTTGCGCAGTGCCTTGATCGTGGCCGCGTCGGAACCGTCGTCGACCAGGATGCCGACGCAGCGGCCCTCCAGCGTGTCGCGCATGCGGTCGATGATGCGCAGCGCAGGCGAGGGCGGCAGGTCCTGCGCTGGTACCCGCGCCGGCGGTGCCGGCGGCAGCTCCGGCATGCCCAGGCCGTCGGCCACCCGCTGCGCCAGCGAGGCGTCGATGTGGCGCAGGTGGCCCACGATCGCCTCGCGCACGTGCGGCGTCTCCACCTTGGACAACTCGAATACCAGCGCGCTGGCCATGTGCGCCTGCTCGAGCTTGCTCTGGCTGCGGAAGAACATCCGCGCCTGGCTGTAGTGGTCGGCGAAGCTCTCGGCGCGGATCCGGCCCTTGGCGCCGTCGTCCGGTGGCGTGGTATGGCTGCGGAAACCCGCCGGCGTGGCCCGCGGTGAATCCGCTTGCAGCGAGCTGGGCTCGTAGTTCACCCGCCCCTTGTGCACTTCCATCTGCATGTGTCCGTCGCGCTGGTGGTTTGCGAACGGGCACTTGGGCGCGTTGACCGGGATCTGGTGGAAGTTCGGCCCGCCAAGGCGCGACAGCTGAGTGTCCAGGTAGGAGAACAGCCGGCCCTGCAGCAGCGGGTCGTTGCTGAAGTCGATGCCCGGCACGATGTTGGCCGGGCAGTAGGCGACCTGTTCGGTTTCGGCGAAGAAGTTGTCCGGCCAGCGGTCCAGTACCAGGCGGCCGACGATGCGCAGCGGCACGGTCTCCTCGGGTACCAGCTTGGTCGGGTCGAGGTGGTCGAACGGGAAGGCCTCGGCCTCCTCCTCGGTGAACAGCTGCACGCCCAGTTCCCACTCCGGGAACTGCCCGGCCTGGATCGCCTCGAACAGGTCGCGGCGGTGGAAGTCGTTGTCGGCGCCCTGCAGCTTGACCGCCTCGTCCCAGACCGTGGACTGGATGCCCAGCTTCGGCCGCCAGTGGAACTTGACGAAGGTGCTGTTGCCCTTGGCGTCGAGCAGGCGGAAGGAGTGCACGCCGAAGCCCTCGATCGTGCGCAGCGAGCGCGGGATGGTGCGGTCGCTCATCGCCCACATGATCATGTGCATGGTCTCGGGCGTGAGCGACACGAAGTCCCAGAAGGTGTCGTGGGCGCTGGCAGCCTGCGGGAAGGCGCGGTCCGGCTCCATCTTCACCGAGTGGACCACGTCGGGGAACTTCATCGCGTCCTGGATGAAGAACACCGGGATGTTGTTGCCGACCAGGTCCCAGTTGCCCTCCTGGGTGTAGAACTTGACCGCGAAGCCGCGCACGTCGCGCGGAGTGTCGACCGAGCCGGCGCCGCCGGCGACGGTGGAGAAGCGCACGAACACCGGGGTCTTCCCGCCTGCCTCGGTCAGCACCTTGGCGGTGGTGTATTCGGCCAGCGACTCGGTCAGTTCGAAATAGCCGTGCGCGGCCGAGCCGCGGGCGTGGACGATGCGCTCGGGAATGCGCTCGTGGTCGAAGTGGGTGATTTTCTCGCGGAGGATGAAGTCCTCCAGCAGGGTCGGTCCGAGCGGGGTGGCGCGCAGCGAGTTCTGGTTGTCGGCAACGGGGATGCCCTGCGCGGTGGTCAGCGGTGGGTGGGTGCCGCCGGCAAGCTGCTGCAGTTCGTCGCCATGGCCACGGGTCTCGGTCGGGGAACCGCGGTCGTCGGCATCGCGGCGGCGGGCGGGCTTCTTGCTGGCCATGGGCGGGTTCCTGCAGGGCGAAGAAGCGGCATCGTGACCGACCTGCCGTTCAGCGGACGCGCACGCGATGCGAATGGGAGGTGAAGCCCGCATCGCCATTGCCGGAGCGAGGGTCAGGAGGGCGTGGCTGACGCGCAGCGGCGTTCAGTGCCGCCGGGCGTCCATTGCGTACCCGTGACCGGCCTAGGATGTGAGGACGGAAGCCGTGGCAGGCCACCGGCATCGTCGCGGCACGGCTCTTGCATTGCAGGGCGGTCCCGCCGGTTCTCTGGCGGAGTGATGGACGGCGCGTGATCACCGGCGCCGATGCATGGACAACCTCGTGGGCGGGCAGGGATGCACGCTCTACCCTCGGAGTCGCAATGCCAGTGTCGAATATGCAGAAGGAGCGGCGCAGGCCGCAGGCCGCGCCGGAGCCGGCGCAACTGAAGGACGGGCTGACCCCCGCGCAGTTGAGCACCCTGAAGACCATGGAGCAGTTCCACTGGGAACTGCGCTTCGTCCGCCGGCCGCTGTTCCAGGCGCCGATGCCGGTGCTGTTCGACCGCGGCGGCACCCGCTACGTGGTGCTGCAGCCCGACGGCTCGATCGACGAGAGCCCGGCGGTGCGTCTGCGCGGCTGATCCCGGCGCTTTCGGGCAGCCAAATGGGGTCCAGCCAAATGGGGTCAGGTTCAATTTCCCAGAAAAATGAACCTGACTCCATTGTGGGCGGGGTGCGTTACATCACGTTCGGCTCGCTGAAGGCTTCCGGTTCGCCCTGGAACTCGCCGATCGGGATGCAGCTGCAGAACACGTTCTTGTCCCCGTGCACGTTGTCCACGCGCGCCACCGGCGGCCAGTACTTCTGCTGCCTGAGCGACGGCAGCGGGAACGCGGCCAGCTCGCGCGGGTAGGCATGGGTCCATTCGCTGGCGGAAACCTGCACGGCGGTGTGCGGGGCGTGCTTGAGCGGGTTGTCCTCGCGGTCCAGACGGCCGTCCTCGATCGCGCGGATCTCGTCGCGGATCTGGATCATCGCGTCGATGAAGCGGTCCAGCTCGTGCAGCGACTCGCTCTCGGTCGGCTCGACCATCAGCGTGCCGGCCACCGGGAAACTCAGGGTGGGCGCGTGGAAGCCGAAGTCGATCAGGCGCTTGGCGATGTCCTCGGCGCCGATGCCGGTGGCCTTCTCCAGCGGGCGGATGTCGAGGATGCACTCGTGCGCGACCAGGCCATTGCGGCCGGTGTACAGGGTCTTGTAGTGAGACGCCAGGCGCTTGGAGATGTAGTTGGCGTTGAGCAGAGCGACCTGGGTCGCCTTGCGCAGGCCGGTGCTGCCCATCATGGTCACGTACATCCAGCTGATCGGCAGGATGGAGGCCGAACCGAAGCTGGCGGCGCTGACCATGCCTACAACTCCATTGGAAGCCGCGCCTTCGCCGCCGAGCGTGCGCGGCAGGAACGGCGCCAGATGCGACTTCACCGCGCACGGGCCTACGCCCGGGCCACCGCCGCCGTGCGGGATGCAGAAGGTCTTGTGCAGGTTCAGGTGCGAGACGTCCGAGCCCCACTTGCCGGGCTTGGCCACGCCGACCAGTGCGTTCATGTTGGCGCCGTCGGTGTACACCTGGCCGCCGTGCCGGTGGACGATCTCGCAGATCTCGACCACGTCCTCCTCGAACACGCCGTGGGTGGACGGGTAGGTCATCATGATCGCGGCCAGGTTCGCCGAATGCTTCTCGGCGGCGCGGCGGATGTCCTCGACGTCGACGTTGCCGTTGGCGTCGCACTTGGTGACCACGACCCGCATCCCGCACATCTGCGCCGAGGCCGGGTTGGTGCCGTGCGCCGATTCGGGGATCAGGCAGATGTCGCGGTGGCCCTCGCCGCGCGAGGCGTGGTACGCGCGGATCGCCAGCAGGCCGGCGTACTCGCCCTGGGCGCCGGAGTTGGGCTGCAGGCTGACCGCGTCGTAGCCGGTGCACTCGGCCAGCATCGCCTCGAGCTCGGCGATCAGCTGGGCGTAGCCCTGCGCCTGCTCGGCCGGGACCAGCGGATGGATCTGGCCGAATTCCGGCCAGGTCACCGGGATCATCTCGGCCGTTGCATTCAGCTTCATGGTGCAGCTGCCCAGCGGGATCATGGTGCGATCCATCGCCAGGTCCTTGTCGGCCAGTGAGCGCATGTAGCGCAGCAGTTCGTGCTCGCTGTGGTGGGTGTTGAACACCGGGTGCTGCAGGAAGGCGCTGGTGCGCAGCAGGCTTTCCGGCAGCGCGTCGGCGGTGGCCGCGTCGAGCGCGTCCAGGTCGGCCTTGGCGCCGAACAGCGCGGCCAGGGCGACGACGTCGGCGCGGGTGGTGGTCTCGTCCAGGCTGATGCCGACTGCCTCGCTGTCGATCGCGCGCAGGTTGATCCCGGCCTGGTGTGCCTTCGCATGGATCGCCGCGGCGTCCACGTCCTTGACGTGCAGGGTGTCGAAGAAGCGCTCGCCGACGTTGACGCCGGCCACGCGCAGCGCCGCGGCCAGGATCGCGGCCAGGCGGTGGGTGCGGCGGGCGATGCGGACCAGGCCCTCGGGACCGTGGTAGACCGCGTACATCGAGGCCATCACCGCCAGCAGCACCTGCGCGGTGCAGATATTGGAGGTGGCCTTCTCGCGGCGGATGTGCTGCTCGCGGGTCTGCAGGGTCAGGCGGTACGCCGGGTTGCCCTCGGCGTCGATCGACACGCCGATCAGGCGGCCGGGCATGGAGCGCTTGTAGGCGTCGCGGCAGGCCATGAACGCCGCGTGCGGGCCGCCGAAGCCGAACGGCACGCCGAAGCGCTGGCTGTTGCCGACCACGATGTCCGCGCCCCATTCGCCGGGGGCGGCGATCAGGGTCAGTGCGAGCAGGTCGGTGGCCACCGCGACCAGGCCGCCACGCGCGTGCACGGCGTCGGCCAGCGCCCGGTGGTCGCCGACGTGGCCGAAGGTGTCCGGGTACTGCAGCAGCACGCCGAAGGCCTCGGCCTCCAGCGCCTCCTCCGGCGTGCCCACGCGCAGCACGATGCCGAGCGGCTCGGCGCGGGTGCGCAGCACTTCCAGGGTCTGCGGATGCACCGCGTCGTGCACGAAGAAGGTGTCCGACTTCGACTTGGCCGAGCGCTTGGCCAGGGTCATCGCCTCGGCCGCGGCGGTGGCCTCGTCCAGCAGCGAGGCGTTGGCGATCTGCATGCCGGTCAGGTCGGCGCACAGGGTCTGGAAGTTGATCAGCGCCTCCATGCGGCCCTGCGAGATCTCCGCCTGGTACGGGGTGTAGGCGGTGTACCAAGCCGGGTTCTCGAGGATGTTGCGCAGGATCACCTTCGGCGTGTGGGTGCCGTAGTAGCCCTGGCCGATGAAGTTGCGGAACACCTGGTTCTTCAGCGCGACGGCGCGGATCTTGGCCAGCGCCTCTTCCTCGGTCAGGCTCTCCGGCAGGGCCAGCGGTGCGGGCGACTTGATGCTCGACGGAACGATGGCATCGGTCAGCGTCTCCAGCGAGTCGTGGCCGACGGTGGCGAGCATCGTGGCGATCTCGGCGTCGTTGGGGCCGATGTGGCGGCCGACGAAGGCGTCGTGCTGCTCGAGCTCGCGCAGGCTGGGGTCGCGCAGGGAAGGGGCGGGCTGGGACATGGCGGGGCACCGGCGGAGAGTGGAGGGGCGCCGATGCCCGGTTTCCCGGCTGCGTCATTCCCGCCTGCGCGGGAACGACGAGCAGAAGCCGTGCTCGGCAGGCGCCCCTCTGTCCTTTTGCCTGAGAGTTTGGAAGCGGCGCGGACGAGGTCGCGGCTTCTTGCCCCTTCGGCGCCGGCGCGGCCCTGGCGGGCGGCCGGTCTCTCCAGAGTGTTCGTGCGCGGTGGTATGGGAGCCTGAGCGATTACGGGCGTTTGCGCCTTCGGCAGCGGGTCGCCCCGCTTCTCCCACCGCACGCGGTGTGGGCGGAATTATACGCCTCCGGCCGCGGGCGATGGCTTAACATGACGGCGTATTCAGCGCGGCACGGTCCAGCCCGTATGGAACGGGACGGCCCGGGGCGCATGGCCCGCCCGGGTGGCGGGATCTGCCGAGGGAACGCATGCAGGACGCCACCGCTCCGACTCCACAGGCACCGGCCGACAGGTTCCGGCCGAACCCGGCCGCGACCGATATCGGGCGGTCGGGGATGGCCGGCGGGCACGGGGAGGAGCCGGCGCGCGGGCCAGAGGCCGCGCCGACGCCGGGCGGAGCAGGGCACGCGACCGTCCCGCCGCGGACCGCACAGCAGTGACGGACATCCGCTCCGCGCCGTCCACCCGCCGCCTGGCCCTGCTGCTGGGCGGCCTGGCGATGTTCGGCCCGTTCTCGATCGACACCATCTTCCCGGCCTTCCCGCAGATGGCCGCGCAGTTCGGCGCCGACAAGCTGGCGATGCAGCAGACCATCAGCGTCTACCTGGCCGCCTACGCGCTGATGAGCATCGTCCACGGGCCGCTGTCGGATGCGATCGGCCGGCGCCGGGTGATCCTGGCCGGGCTGGCGGTGTTCATCGTCGCCTCGGTCGGTTGCGCGCTGGCGCGCGACCTGTCCACGCTGCTGGCGTTCCGCGCGCTACAGGGCCTGTCGGCCGGCGTGGGCCTGATTGTCGGCCGCGCGGTGATCCGCGACGTGCTGGAGGGCAGCGACGCGCAGCGGCTGATGAGCCAGGTGTCGATGATCTTCGGCATCGCCCCGGCGATCGCCCCGATCATCGGCGGCTGGATGCTGGGTGCCGGCCGCTGGCCGCTGATCTTCTGGTTCCTGGCCGCGTTCTCGCTGCTGCTGCTGGCCAGCACTGCGCTGTGGCTGCCGGAGACGCACCCGCGCGAATCGCGCATGCCGCTGCGCCCGGGCCGGCTGCTGCGCGACTACGTCGCCATTGCCCTCAACCCGCGTTTCCAGCGCCTGGCCGCAGCCGGTGCGTTCGGCTTCGCCGGGCTGTTCCTGTACATCGCCTCGGCGCCGGCGTTCGTGATGGACCTGCTCGGCCTGGGCGAGCAGCAGTTCGCCTGGCTGTTCATTCCGACCATCGGCGGCATGGTCCTGGGCGCGTTCGTCTCCGGGCGCGTGGCCGGGCGCTGGCAGCCGCCGTACCAGGTCGGCGTGGGCTATGCCTGCATCGGCGTCGCCGCGCTGGGCAACGTGCTGTACAACGCCTTCGTCGACGTGCCGTCGGTGCCGTGGGCGGTGCTGCCGATGAGCCTGGCCGCGTTCGGCGTGGCGCTGGTGTTCCCGGTGCTGACCCTGGCGATCCTGGACATGTACCCGCGCCAGCGTGGCTCGGCGTCCTCGCTGCAGGCGTTCACCCAGCTGGTGCTCAACGCCGCCATCGCTGGCGTGCTTTCGCCGCTGCTCAGCCACCACGGCCTGCACCTGGCCCTGGGCCTGGCCGGCTTCGCCCTGCTGGGCTGGCTGTTCTGGCGCTGGGAGGCCCGGGTGGCGCGCCGCTTCCCGCCGCCGCCGTCCTCGCCTACGCTGGAGCCGGGCGAGCAGCTCTGATCCACTTTTCTCCGGAGTCCCCATGTCGATCCAGTCCAAGGCCCGCCGCGACGCCCGCAAGCGCAAGTCCGCGCGCGAGCGCAACCGCGCCCAGGCCGGCGCGGCGCAGATCGAACCGCATGCCGAACTGCGCGACCGCGACGACAACCTGCTGGCCGGCATCGTCCGCCAGTCCGGGGTCTGGGTGCTGGGCATGGACGGGCGCATCGTCGGCAGCAGCGACAGCGCCGCGCAGGTGCTGATGCTGATCCGCCGCGCGCAGCGCCTGCACGACGAGAAGGGGATCGCGGTGAAGCTGGTGTACTCCGACGCGTTGCGCGACGAGGCCGAACTGGAGGCCGCCGCGCAGGGCAAGTCGCTGGCCGACTACGAGCAGCAGCTGGAAGAGGAGATGGCGGCGGCGCAGCCGGCCGCCGCCTCCGACACCGTCCAGTGACCCCGCTTTTGTAGGAGCCGGGTTCAGCCGGCGACACGACGCCGTCGGCACAGGCGACTTCCTCGTATTCCCGACGCCCGTGTCGCCCACTGAAGTGGGCTCCTACAGGAAGTCCGGATCGTTGTTCGCCACGTGGCGTCGGCTACCCGCCAGCATCAGGCCGACAAAAAAAACACGGGCGCCGCGAGGGCGCCCGTACCAATCCAACTGGCGTGCCGCTCAGCCCTGCCCGGTCGGCGCCGGCGGTGCCGCGGGCGTGGCCGCCGCCTGCCACCCGCACTGCTTGCCCTCGTTCTGCTTCTTGAGCCACTCCTGCAGCGGGGCGAAGTACTCCAGCACCGCGCCGCCGTCGATCTGCTCGCTGCCGGTCAGCTCCTTCATCGTGGCCTGCCAGGGCTGGCTGGCGCCCTGCCGCAGCATCGCCTGGAACTTCCTGCCCGCCTCCGGGTTGCCGTAGAAGCTGCAGTCGTACAGCGGGCCGGTGTGGCCGGCGGCCTCGCACAGCGACTTGTAGAACTGGAACTGCAGCACGTGCGAGAGGAAGTAGCGCGTGTACGGGGTGTTGCCCGGCACGTGGTACTTGGCGCCCGGATCGAAGAACTCCTCGCCGCGCGCGCTGGCCGGGGCCACGCCCTGGTACTTGCCCTTCAGTTCCCACCAGGCCTGGTTGTAGCGGTCCGGCGTGATCGAGCCGTCGAACACGCCCCAGCGCCAGCGGTCGATCATCAGGCCGAACGGCAGGAACGCGACCTTGGCCAGGGCCATGCGCATCTGCGCGTTGATCAGCGCCTGCTGGCTCTGGTCCTGGGCTTCGACCAGGCCGATCGACTCCAGGTACTTGGGGGTCATCGCCAGCACGATGGTGTCGCCGATGGCCTCGTGGAAGCCGTCGTTGGCGCCGTTCTGGAACAGCGGCGGCTGCACGTTATAGGCCAGGTCGTAATAGATGTGGCCCAGCTCGTGGTAGATGGTGGTGAAGTCCTCTTCGTTCGGCTTGATGCACATCTTGGTGCGCACGTCGCCTTCCATGTCCAGGTCCCAGGCGCTGGCGTGGCAGACCACGTCACGGTCCAGCGGCTTGATGAACTGGGTCTTGGCCCAGTAGCTGTCAGGCAGCTTGGGCATGCCCAGCGACACGTAGAAGTCCTGCGCACGCTCGGTCATCTGCCTGGCGACATGCAGTTGCGCCTCACGCTCGGCCTCGAAGCGGGCCTTCGCGTCGGCGCCCGCGCCGCGCTTCTGCAATGCCGCGCCCAGGTCCTGCTGGTACTGCTTCTCCAGCGCCGCGGTGATGTCCAGGCTGCCCACGCCCGGGTAAGGCTGCAGGATGTCCCACAGGTTGCCCCAGTCCTGCTGCCACATGTTGCCGGTCAGGTGCGCCGGCAGCAGGCCGCCTGCGACCTGGCCCTTCTCCACGCCGTAGGTCTGCTGCAGGCGGTCGCGGGCGAAGCAGTGCAGCTGCTCGTACAGCGGGCGGACCTGGTCCCAAAGGCGGTCGGTTTCGGCGGCGAACGCGTCGGGCGCCATGTCGTAGCCGCTGCGCCACATCGCACCGGCGTCGGCGTAGCCCTGTTCCCTGGCGCCTTCGTTGACCAGCTCGACGAAGCGCGCGTAGTCCTGGCGCATCGGCGCGGCGGTGGAGTGCCAGCCCTGCCAGGCGTCGATCTGGGCGTCGTAGTCGCGGCTGGAACGCAGCACATCCTCCAGTTCGCCCAACTGGCGGCACTTCCTCGCCGCCCCCTCGCCGGTGCAGTAGGTGCCGGCGCCATAGGCGCCCTCCATCTTCGCCGCGATGGTGGTCAGCTCTGCCAGCCTGGCCGGGTCCTTGGGCGCCGGCATCGCGCTCATCAGCTTCAGCAGCGCCAGGGTGCGCTGGCTGTCTTCCGACATCGGCTGGCCTTCGAACTTCCGCGCCTCCTCGATCCAGACATTGAGCTGGGTGAGCGCGCGCTCGTTGGCCTTGGCTGCTATCCGCTGGCTGTCTTCGTTGATGTAGGTCTGCGACAACCACTGCGCCGAACTGATCTCGGGCAAGGCCGCCTTGTACTCGGCATTGATCCGGGCGACGAACTCGTCGGCGGTCTCGCCGGACTGCGCGGCAGCCGGCGCCGCTTCGGGCGAGGCTTCCTTCTTGCAGGCAGACAGCGACAGAACGCCGGCGGCAATGGCGAGCGGCAACAGCAGGTGGCGGTGCTTCACGTCGGTTCCCCGGTGGGATTGCGGTGCCGGCAGGCTAGTGGCGCGCCCCGGCGAAAACAAGGGCGTTGGCGGGGTATGGCGCGTCGCCACGCGCTTGCCACATCCCGAAGCGCCCTTTGTAGGAGCGGGCATGACCGCGACGCGACGCCGTCGGCACAGGCGACGCCCCCGTGGTCCAGACGCCCGGGTCGCGGTCATGCCCGCTCCTACAAAAAACCGCGCGCGTCGTCACGCGCTGCGGAAGTGCCGCCAGACGACGCTCAGGCTGGCACCAGCCCGCGCTCCGCCAGCCACTGGCGCGCATCATCGGCATCGCGCTCGAACCACGCCCTGGTCGACCCCAGCCGGTAGGTGTACCCCCACGCATCCATGTCGGCCATCAGCCGCGCGCTGCCGACGCCGGGCAGGGCGGCGGCCAGGACGATCTGCAGGTAGCAGGTGGCGTCCTCCTCGGCGACCGAGTCGGTGGCGTCGGTGTGGACCGCGGCGCGGCGCTCGGGCGGCAGCACGATCAGGTGGCAGGCCTCGTGCAGCATCGAATGCACCGGCGTGTCGCCGCGCACGTAAACGGTGGTGCCGATGATCCCGGCTTCCGGCTCGCCCCAGTAGCTGCCGGGGATCGGCGCGTCGTCGGCGACCTGCTCCAGCGCCAGGCCGTGGCCGGCGAGCAGGGCGGCGGCGTCCGCCAGCGCGATGTCGCGCAGGCACAGGATGTCGGTGGCTGGGGAGTCCATGGCGGCGGATTGCGGGTGACGGATTCGCCGGCCGCCTTCCTGTAGGAGCCCACTTCAGTGGGCGACACGGGCGTCGGGATCACCAGGGCGTCGCCTGTGCCGACGGCGTCGTGTCGCCGGCTGAACCCGGCTCCTACAAAGGCGTTGCGTCGCCGTGGCCGGGCTCAGCCCGGTCCTTCCGGCAGCGCCACCGAGATGTCGAGCACGTCGTGGTCGCCGTCCTTGATCACGTCGACCTTGACCGCTTCGGCGTCGACGTTGACGTACTTCTTGATCACCTCCAGCAGCTCCCGCCGCAGCAGCGGCAGGTAGTCCGGCGCGCCGCGGCTGCTGCGCTCCTGGGCGATGATGATCTGGAGCCGGTTCTTGGCCGTCTCGGCGGTGTTCTTCTTGGCCTTGAGGAAGTCGAACAGTCCCATGCTCAACCTCCGAACAACTTGCTGAAGAAGCCTTTCTTCTCCAGGGTGGTGAAGCGCAGCGGCCGCTCCTCGCCGAGCAGGCGGCCCACCGCGTCATCGTAGGCCTGGCCGGCCTCGGACTCGGATTCCAGGATCACCGGCTCGCCCTTGTTGGAGGCGTTGAGCACGTCGGAGGACTCGGGGATGACACCCAGCGCCTTCAGGCCCAGCACCTCCTCGACGTCGGCGATGCTGAGCATCTCGCCGCTGGCCACCCGCGCCGGGCTGTAGCGGGTCAGCAGCAGGTGCGAGGGCACCGCTTCGCCGGCCTCGGCCTTGCGCGTCTTGGAATCGAGCAGGCCGATGATGCGGTCGGAGTCGCGCACCGAGGACACTTCCGGGTTGACCACCACCACCGCCTTGTCGGCGAAGTACATGGCCAGGAACGCGCCCTTCTCGATGCCGGCCGGCGAGTCGCAGACGATGTAGTCGAAGCCGTCGGCAGCCAGGTCCTTGAGCACCTTCTCCACGCCTTCCTTGGTCAGCGCGTCCTTGTCGCGGGTCTGCGAGGCGGCCAGCACGTAGAGGTTGTCGAAGCGCTTGTCCTTGATCAGGGCCTGCTTGAGCGTGGCCTCGCCGTGGACGACGTTGACGAAGTCGTACACCACGCGGCGCTCGCAGCCCATGATCAGGTCCAGGTTGCGCAGGCCGACGTCGAAGTCGATCACCGCGGTCTTGTGGCCGCGCTTGGCCAGGCCGATCGCGATGCTGGCGCTGGAGGTGGTCTTGCCGACGCCGCCCTTGCCGGAAGTGACTACGATGATTTCAGCCAATGGATGTCTCCTGGATGCTGCGTGCGGGTGGGGCGTGCGCCAGGCGGAGGGCCGCCGGCGCGCGCCGGGTCATTCGAGTGCGGCCAGCTTGAGCTGGTCGTTTTCCAGCCAGATCTGCACGGCCTTGCCGCGCAGCTTCTCGGGGATATCGTCCAGCACCTTGTAGTGGCCGGCAATGGCCACCAGTTCGGCGTGGAACTCGCGGCAGAAGATCCGCGCCTCGGCATTGCCCTGGGCGCCGGCCAGGGCGCGGCCGCGCAGGGTGCCGTAGATGTGGATCGAGCCGTCGGCGATCACCTCGGCGCCGGCGCCGACCGTGGACAGCACGGTCAGGTCGCAGCCCTCGGCGTACAGCTGCTGGCCGGAGCGGACCGGGGTCTTCTGGACGCGGCCGGGCGCGCGCGGCTTGTCCGCGGCGGCGGGCTTGGCCGCGGCGCGGGACGCGGGCGCCGGTTCGCGCGGCGGCGGGGGCGGAGCGGTACGCGCGGGCGCCGCGTCGGCGTGCTCGGCATGCTCGTATTGGGCGCGGAACTTGGCCAGCACCGGCAGGGCCAGGCGCTCGGCCAGGGCGTCGTTGTCGCGGGTGCCGTAGGCCAGCGCCACCGGCAGCACGCCGGCCTCGCGCAGCCCGTCGATCAGGGCGCGGGCAGTGGCCTCGTCCGGGGTCTGGGCCAGGCCGCCGAAGTCGACGATCACCGCGGCGCGGCCGAACAGCTTGGGCGCGCGCTCCACCCGCTCGCGCATCTCACGTACCAGCTGGGCGACATCGAGGGTGCGCACGCGCAGGTTGGCGATGCCGACCTGGCCGATCTTCAGTTCGCCTGCCTGTTCGTAGTCGTTGGCCGCCAGCGCCACGTCAGGTACCCGTCGCACGGCTGTCGCGCGGCTGGCTCTGGCGGGGGCGGCCGACCCAGGGCAGGTCGGGCAGGTCGTCGCCGTAGGTCGCGTGGACCCAGGGATAGCTGCACAGCTCCTTGGTCATCATGCTGGCGCGCACGTCCACGTTCGCCATCACGTTCTGGCCGGCCTCGTGGAAGCCGAAGCTGCCGTGGAACAGCAGTGCCGGGTCGGCGCCGTGGTCGAGGAACACCTCGCAGCACAGCTGCGGGTAGCGCAGCTCGGCGTAGCTCTGCACGTCGGCGTAGAACGCGCGGCCCACGCCGCCGCCGCGGCGGCGGCTGGCGACCACGATCCGGTCGATGTAGAAGAAATTCGGGTAGCGCGCCTTGAACCAGGCGAAGTTGCTGCTGTCGTGGTCGGCGTCGCTGCCGAAGCCGACCAGGAACCCGGCCAGGTTGCCGTCGCGTTCGGCCACGCGGAAGTACTCGGCGTTCTCGTAGAAGTCGCGGAGCCGGGCCGAGTCGAGCGGCAGGATCGCCGAGCCGGCGTTGTTGTTGAGCGCCAGGACCGAATCCAGCTCGTGTTCGCGCACGTCGCGGATGACGATGGACATGGGGGTAAAGCCGACTCCGTGTGGGGCGGTGGTGCTGTGTGGGGGCCGGTGGCGCGGCCGGGCGGGATTATCGCACGGGGGTCGGGCCCGGGCGAGCCGGGCATGACTTCCGTCCGCCGACGTATGCCGGCCCGCACCGTAAGATGCCGTTATGTTCGGACGCCTCAGCCATACCCGCCTGCTGCGCTACGCCGGCCTGTTCACCTGGGCCATGGTCGGCGTGCCGCTGGTCTATTCGCAGTACGTGCCGGCCGACGGCGGCGAGGAACTGGCCAGCCTCGGCGCGCGCGCGGTCTGGCTGTTCGCCTGCTACCTGGGCTTCGGCGCCTGCTACTGGTGGCTGACCCGGGGCCTGGGCCATGCCGCCGGCAACTGGCTGGACCGGGTGCTGCTGCTGGTGCTGACGGTGTTCGCGCTGGCGGTGAGCTACTTCAACGGCTCGGGCCTGGGCAGCATCCTGCTGATGGTCGCGGCCGGCGTGATCCCCTGGCTGCTGCCGGCCGGCTCGGGCATGGTCCTGCTGCTGATGAGCCAGCTGGCGGTGCTGCCGATCTACTACAACGTGTTCCGGATGCCGCTGTTCGAGGCATTGATGCAGTCGCTGCTGTATGCCGGCTTCTCGATGTTCATCTACGTGACCAGCCTGGTCGCCCGGCAGCAGGCCCAGGCCCGCGACGAGCAGCGCCGGCTCAACGCCGAATTGCGCGCGACCCGCGCGCTGCTGGCCGAGAGCGCCCGGGTCAACGAGCGCACCCGCATCTCGCGCGAGCTGCATGACCTGCTCGGCCACCACCTGACCGCGCTGAGCCTGAACCTGGAAGTGGCCAGCCACATGACCCAGGGCCGCGCCCAGGAACACGTGCGCCAGGCCAACACCCTGGCCCGGCTGCTGCTGACCGACGTGCGCGAGGCGGTCAGCCAGCTGCGCGACGCCAGCGGCGGGATCGACCTGGCCGCGGCGCTGCGGCCGCTGGCCGACCACGTGCCGTCCCTGGACATCGCGCTGGAGGTCGAATCGCCGCTGGCCATCGACGACCCCGAGCGCGCCCACGTGATGCTGCGCTGCACCCAGGAAATCATCACCAACGCGGTCCGCCATGCCGGCGCGCGGCGCCTGCGGATCCGGGTCTGGCGCGAATCCGGCGGGCTGGTGCTGGAAGCCGAGGACGACGGCCAGGGCGCCGACGGCCTGGTCCCCGGCAACGGCCTGCGCGGCATGCGCGAACGGCTCCAGCAGTGCGGCGGTACCCTCGACATCCAGACCCGGCGCGGCGCCGGGTTCCGGCTGCGCCTGTCCATCCCCGTCTCCACCCCGGCGATGCCGGCCATCGAAGGAGCGCTTCCATGATCCGAGTCTGCCTGGTCGACGACCAGACCCTGGTCCGCCAGGGCATCCGTTCCCTGCTGGCGCTGGATGGCGGCATCGAAGTGATCGCCGAGGCCGGCGACGGTCGCCAGGCGGTCGAGCTGATCCCGCAGGTCAAGCCGGACGTGGTGCTGATGGACATGCGCATGCCGGCCATGTCCGGGCTGGAGGCGCTGCAGGTGCTCTCGCGCCTGGACCAGCTGCCGCCGACCATCATCCTGACCACCTTCGACGACGACCAGCTGGTGCTGGCCGGGCTCAAGGCCGGTGCCAAGGGCTACCTGCTCAAGGACGTGTCGCTGGAGCAGCTGGTCGGCGCGATCCGCACCGTGGCCGAGGGCGGATCGCTGGTGCAGCCGGCGGTGACCCAGCGCCTGCTGTCGGGGCTGGAGCACATGCGCAACGACTTCGTCAGCCTGGACCGCCCCGATCCGCTGACCGACCGCGAGACCGAGATCCTGCGGCTGATGGCGTCGGGCTTTTCCAACAAGGAGATCGCCAACTCGCTGGGCGTGGCCGAGGGCACGATCAAGAACCACGTGTCCAACATACTGAGCAAGCTCGGCGTGCGCGACCGCACCCGGGCCGTGCTCAAGGCCTTCGAGTTGCAGCTGGTCTGAGCGTGCTCCGTCCGCCCGGCCGGAGCCGCCCGCGGCGGCATGGGCGCCGGGAGCGCCGGGGCGTTCAGCCGCCGTCGGGCCGCGGCCGGAACTCCGGCCATCGACCCCCTGTCCACTGGGGACATCCGGCCCGGCCGGGTGTAAGAATTCCGTTCACCCCAGGCCCCGGTCGCCCGGCCGGCTGCGCTCGGGTGGCGAAGCCTGCTAGGATTCGCGGCTCGCCTTGTCAATTCGCCGTGGATTCGGCCCCGGAGACTCCTGCATGACCCGCATTATCGAGTTCCTGATCGCCTTGGGCATCGTGGCTGTTCTGGCCCTGGTGATCGGCCTTGTCCTGCCTTCGCATCGCCACATTTCCGAGAGCGTGGAAACCAACCGCCGGATGACCATCGTCTACGACACGGTCAACAACCTGCGCCGCTTCAAGGACTGGAATCCGCTGGTGCTGCGGGATCCGCAAATCAAGCTCAACGTCACCGGCCCCGAGTCGGGCGTCGGCGCGCGCCTGGACTACGAGTCGCAGGAAGGCCGCATCGGCAAGGGCAGCTGGGAGATCGTCGACAGCGTCCCGAACCAGAAGGTCGTGATCAAGGTCGAGGACCCGCAGCGCGGCAACGACAAGACCATGCAGTTCCTGCTCGAGCCGACCGGCAAGAACAACCGCAACGTCAAGATCACCCAGACCTACGACGTCGACTACGGCTGGAACCTGTTCGGCCGCTACGCCGGCCTGTACGTCAACCGCCACGTCGGCGACGACATCAAGATGGGCCTGGGCCGCATGGCCAACATGCTCGCCTCGGTGCCGAACTTCGACTACCGCGCCCAGGACGTGCCGCTGACCGGCCTCAAGCTCGTCGACGTGCCGGCCATGGACCTGCTGGTGGTCAATGCCGGCAACATCGACCGCAACAACGAGGCGATCAAGCAGTCGATCAAGAACAACCAGGAGTGGATCAAGCGCACCCTGGAGGCCAACCCCGAGCTGGAGGCTGCCGGTCCGGTGCGCATCATCACCACCGACTTCGGCTCCGAGAAGTACGCGTTCGACGTGGCCGTGCCGGTCCGCCGCAAGAGCACCGCCCGTGCGCCGGCCCCGGCCGCCGCCGAGGGCGACGCGGCGGAAGGCGAGCAGGCGCCGGTCGAGCAGCCCGCCGTGCTGCTGGCCGCCGAGGGCGAGCCGCTGAAGGTCATCATCCCCAGCGGTGCGCCGGTGCAGTACGTGCGCACCGAGCCCGGCCGTGCCGCCTTCGCCGCCTTCACCGGCTACATGGCCGCGCTGGACGCGGCACGCAATTCGCTGCGTGCCTGGGCGACGACCCACGGCTACGAGGTGACCGAGCGCCCGTACGAAGTCTGGAAGGGCGGCGTGGACAAGTCGTTCACCGCCGAGGGCACCTACGACATCTACTGGGCGATCAAGTAACCGGCCGCCGGCAGCGCCGGCACGGATACGAAGTCCCCGATGGAAAGCGCCGCGCAAGCGGCGCTTTTCGTTTAGGCTCGCGCCAGCGTCCGGGCAGGCACGGCGACGGAGGAGCGGCAATGGCGTTCGGAACCCACGGGCGGGCGGGAACCTGGCTGGCGGCCGCCGGCGCGGTGCTGGCGGCGCTGGCGATCGGGCTGTCGGCGTATGCGGCCCACGGCATCGCCGACGCCCATGCGCGCGGCAACCTGCAGACCGCCAGCCTCTACGCCTTCGGCCACGGCGCGGTGCTGGCGGTGCTGGCGCCGGCGGTGGCCCGGCGTCTGCAGTGGTTCGCGTTGGCCGGGCTGCTGTTGGGCACGCTGCTGTTCGCCGGCAGTCTGGCCGGCGGCGCGCTGTTCGGCTGGCCGACGCGGCTGGCGCCGTTCGGCGGCACCCTGCTGATGGCCAGCTGGCTGCTGCTGGCGGTCGACGCGGTGAGGCGCTGATGCCGCGCCACGCCCGCGGGTTCGACGTGGAGGCGGCCTATGCGCACCTGGCGCGCCGCGACCGCAAGCTCGGCGCCTGGATGAAGCGGCTCGGCCCGCTGCCGGCCGAGCCGCGCTGGCGCAAGCCGTTCGACCCGGTCGACGCGCTGGCCCGGGCAATCCTGTTCCAGCAGCTGTCGGGCAAGGCGGCCGCGACCATCGTCGGGCGGGTGGAGGCGGCGATCGGCAGCACCCGCCTGCACCACGACACCCTGGGCCGGATCGACGACGCGGCGCTGCGCGCCTGCGGCGTGTCCGGCAACAAGACCCTGGCCCTGCGCGACCTGGCCGCGCGCGAGGCGCGTGGCGAGATCCCCGACCTGCGGCGGATGTCGACCCTGCACCAGGACGAGATCGTGGCCGCGCTGGTGCCGGTGCGCGGCATCGGCCGCTGGACGGTGGAGATGATGCTGATGTTCCGCCTCGGCCGTCCCGACGTGCTGCCGGTGGACGACCTGGGCATCCGCAAGGGCGCGCAGAAGGTCGACCGCCTGGAGGCGATGCCCACGCCGAAGGAACTGCTGGAGCGCGGCGAAAATTGGGGCCCGTACCGCACCTACGCCAGCCTGTACCTGTGGCGCATCGCCGACCTGGCCAGCGAGGCCAGGGCGCCGACGCCGCGTTCGCAGGAGTGACGGCGCATCCCCGACTGCGCCACGGCGTTCCGCTCTTCCCTGTAGGAGCCGACTTCAGTCGGCGACACGGGTGTCGGAACCCCGGGGGAGTCGCCTGTGCCCATGGCCTTGCCGGCGTGCCTGCTTCCCGCGAAAGGCAAGAGCGCCGTTGCCCCCCCATGCGTCGGAACGACGCGGCGCTGCCTGGGCCCCCGGCGTCGTGTCGCCGGCTGAACCCGGCTCCTACAACAGCCGTGGTGCGCCCGCTCTTCTGTAGGAGCCGACTTCAGTCGGCGACACGGGCGTCGGAACCGCGAGGGAGTCGCCCGTGCCCATGGCCTCGCCGGCGTGCCTGCTTCCCGCGAAAGGCAGGAGCGCCGTTGCCCCCCCTGCGTCGGAACGATGCGGCGCTGCCTGGGCCGCCGGCGTCGTGTCGCCGGCTGAACCCGGCTCCTACAACAGCCGTGGTGCGCCCGCTCTTCTGTAGGAGCTGACTTCAGTCGGCGACACGGGCGTCGGAACCGCGAGGGAGTCGCCTGTGCCCATGGCCTCGCCGGCGTGCCTGCTTCCCGCGAAAGGCAAGAGCGCCGTTGCCCCCCCTGCGTCGGAACGATGCGGCGCTGCCTGGGTCGCCGGCGTCGTGTCGCCGGCTGAACCCGGCTCCTACAACAGCCGTGGTGCGCCCGCTCTTCTGTAGGAGCTGACTTCAGTCGGCGACACGGGCGTCGGAACCACGAGGGCGTCGCCTGCGCCAATGGCGTCGCGTAGTGGGCAAGCCCGGCTCCTACAAAGACGGGTGGTGGCGCCAGTGCCAGGGTTCGTACACGATCCCGTGCGGGTTGCCGCGCGGGTAGCTCATCGCGAAGCCGTGGTCGCCGGCGTGCGCGGCCAGCCAGGCGAAGGCCGGCGTGGCCTCGAACGATTCCTCGGCCGGCGGCTCGCCGGGCGTGCCGATGTCCAGCGCGTCGCCGCCGTGGTGTTCGCTGTAGCCGGGCGCGGCGTTGACCGCCAGGATCTGCGCCAGGTCCTGCCCGCGCGCCCGTTTCCGCTCGAAGATGCCGAGCTGGTAGTCGTGGCTGCGGTAGCCGGAGATGGCTTCGAGCACGACGCCGTCGGCCGCCGCCGCCCGCCGCATCGCCTGCCATGCGCGCGCCGCGCCGGGCAGCAGCCACAGCGGCCGCCGGTAGCGGTCGAAGCCGGCCAGCAGCAGCCAGTCCGGTTCGGGCACCAGGCCCAGGCCGGCGCGCTGCGCGTAGCCGTCGTCGATGCCGAGCGCCTGCAGCCGTTCCTGCAGGCGGTGCAAGGGCAGGGGATACGGCGGCTGGACCGCTGCGCGGCCGCGTGCGTCGCCGGTGTCGAGCAGGTCGAGCGCCTCGTCGATGCCGGCTTCGCGGGCCAGCCGCGGCACCAATGGCAGCAGTCCTTCGGGCAGTGCCGCGGCCAGGTAACGGCCGTCGCGCTTGCGCCGCAGCACGGTGTGGGCGCGCGATAGCGCGCGTGCGTCGGTGTTGCCGCGCGCGCGCAGCAGCGCGGCCGGCCACAACTCGATGTCGGCGGTGTTGAACAGGCGGGCGTGCAGTGGAGCCGGGGGCGTGCGCATCGCGGCAGCTTAGCCGCTCAGCCGCGGCCTGCGGGCGTGGCCAGTTCGCGCAGGCGGGCCAGCAGCGCGCCCGGGTCCTTCGGCTCCAGCAGCAGGTCGTGCTTGCCGTGGGCGGGCAGCCACAGCTTGCGGCGGCCGTCGGCGGTGGCGACGAAGGCGCGCCGGCGGTTGCGCAGCAGGAACCAGCCGCTGTGGAAGCCGGGCAGGGCGAAGCCGTTGGTCTTGAGCATCGGTCGCAGTTCGATGTGCTCGTCCAGGTCGACCACACGGGCCTGGTCCAGCTTCAGCTCCGACAGCAAGGTGCGGCTGCGGTAGAAGCTGGAGCGCACCTCCAGCGCCTCGGCCGACAGCGACAGCGCCTGCCGGCGCATGAACCTCGAAAGCACCTGCCACAGCACGCCGCACAGCAGGATCACCCCGCCCAGGGCCAGGTAATCCGCCAGGCCGGCGCCGCCGCTCCTCGATGCCGACACCGCCACGGCGACCACGGTGATCGCCACGGGAAGCACGAAGGTCAGCGCGAACAGCCAGAAGCCGCTGCGCGCGCCCGGTTGGGCCAGTTGCAGGCGGGGATCGGTGTGGTCGGTCATGGTGCGGATCCCGGAGCGAGCAGGGGAGCGGCGACGTGCAGCACGAGGTCGGCGCTGAAGTGCGCCAGCATCGCCATCTCGATGCCGCGCTTCCAGTACAGCCAGCCGAACGCCACTCCGGCGATGCCGTTGAGCAGCAACGTGCGCAGCACCACCACCGGCTCCAGTCCCCAGATCTGCGCCGCGGCCGGCAGGTGCCCGGCACCGAACAGCAGCGCCGCGGCGACGATCGCGGCCCAGTAGGCCCAGGCCGGCGGCGTGCGGCCGCACAGCCGTGCCACGATCCACAACAGCAGCGTCATCAGGAACAGCCGCAGGATCAGTTCCTCGACGATGCCTCCGTAGAACGAGGCCAGGAAGCCGTTGAGCGCGGTCGCGCCGGCGCTGGCCGTCGCCGGCGGCTGCAGCATCGGCGGCATCGCCCGGTCGATCAGCGGGGCGAGGGCGAGGATGGCCAGGGCGGCGGCGATGCCCAGCAGCGCCGCGCGCGCCGGCTGCAGGCGCGCCCAGTCCGGGCGTTGCCGCCGCACCAGCCAGGCGTGCATCACCGGGCTGCCGAGGCCGACCCGGTGCCCCATGCGCAGGCCGAGCCAGGCCAGTACGCCGGCGACGGCCATGGCCTGCGCGCCCTGCGCGGCGGCGATCACGCCCAGCGGCAGCGGCACCTTGGCGAAGACCTCGGGCATGAGCTGGGCGACGTACGGAATGAGTGCCGCCGCCGACAGGCCGGCGAGCACGGCCCAGGTCGCGGCGATCTTCAGGTCTTCCAGCGCGGAGGCGGGCGCGACGGAGGCAGGGTGCGTGGTGGCCATGGGGCGGGCCGGGTTCAGCGCGCGAGCAGCGCCGCGCCGGCGGCCAGCGCCAGCGACGCCAGCAGGACCAGGAACAGCGCCACGTAGGGCGCGCGCCGGCCGCGGCGGCGTTCGATCAGATGCACGACGTGCAACATGGCGTCTCCTCAGCCTTCGCGCTTGAACACCGCCAGCAGCGCCATCATCGTGCCGGGCGACACGACCCCCACCAGTTCCCAGCCCTGCCGCCCCTGCTGGGCAAGCGCTTCCTGTACCGCCTCGGGCTTGAAGCCGCCCAGCATCGTCGGCTTGATCTCGACCACCTGGTATTGCCAGCGCGTGCTCATGATTCCTTCTCCCGGTTGTCGCCCGGCTTCGGCAGCCGGCCCGCCTTGCGCAGCGCGTCGCGCAGCACGTATTCGATCTGCGCGTTGAGGCTGCGCAGCTCGTCGTCGGCCCAGCGCTGCGCCGCCGCCAGCACGTCGGCGTTGATCCGCAGCGGATAGGCCTTCTTCTCGCTCATCGTCCCGCGTCCCGGTCGCCGCGGCGCAGGTGCAGGACCAGCGACACCGCCAGCGCGTTGACCGCCACCAGCATCGCCACCACCACCGCGGTGGTCCGCGTCCGCTCGCCGCCGGCCCAGTACAGGGCGCCGGCGCCGAGGAATATCGCCAGCGCGATCAGCGCCCAGCGCAGGGCGATGCCGCGGGCGTGGGGACCGGCGGCATCGCTCGTGTACCAGGCGGCGATGCCCAGCGCCGGCAACCCGGACACGGCGACCAGCAGCGGCGCCAGCGCCTCCATCAGTAGATCGACCCGGCGTTGAGGACCGGCTGCATGCCGCGCTCGCCGCACAGCACGACCAGCAGGTTGCCGACCATCTGCGCCTTGCGCTCCTCGTCCAGCTGCACGACGCCGTTCTTCTGCAGTTCGGCCAGGGCCATCTCGACCATGCCCACCGCGCCGGCGACGATCCGGGTCCGCGCGGCGATCACCGCGTTGGCCTGCTGCCGCTGCAGCATCACCTGGGCGATCTCCGGCGCGTAGGCCAGGTGGCTGATCCGCGCCTCGATCACTTCAACGCCGGCGGTGCCCAGGCGCTCGGCGATCTGCGCCTGCAGATGCTCGGAGATCTCCTGCGGGTGGCTGCGCAGCGCGGTCTGGCCCTCGTCGTGCTGGTCGTAGGGGTAGCTGGAGGCCATCGCCCGCAGCGCCGCCTCGGACTGGATGTGGACGAAGCTCTCGTAATCGTCGACGTTGAACACCGCCTCGGAGGCGTCGACGACCTGCCACACGATCACCGCGGCGATCTCGATCGGGCTGCCGTCCAGCTCGTTGACCTTGAGCTTGCCGCTCTCGAAGTTGCGCACGCGCTGGCTGACCTTGCGCTTGGAGTAGAAGGGGTTGTTCCAGCGCAGGCCGGCCTCCTTGACCGTGCCCACGTACTTGCCGAACAGGCTCAGCACCGCGGCCTGGTTGGGCTGGATCGAGTACAGGCCGACGAGCGTCAGCACGACGACCAGGGTCAGCACGGCCGCGGCGGCGACGTAAAGGCCGCCGCCCGGCGGGCCGGCGATACCGACGCCGCGCATGAACAGCCAGACCGCGGCGATTCCCGCGAGGATGGCCGCGATGAGGACGGGGATGCCGGGCAGGGAACGGATCGGAAGCTCTTTCATGGCGAGGTCTCCTGGGTCGCGAATGAAAGATATCAAAATGATATCAATTGTCAACGGCCCCGGCTGCGGCGCCGTCATCGGGCCGGAAAGTGGGGGCCGTTAAACTGTGCGGCCTTCCACCAGCCTCTTTGCCGACCATGGTCCGTATCGGAACCCCGCTGTCCCCCCACGCCACCCGCGTCCTGCTGCTGGGCTCGGGCGAACTGGGCAAGGAGGTCGCCATCGAACTGCAGCGGCTGGGCGTGGAAGTGGTCGCCGCCGACCGCTACGCCGACGCCCCGGCGATGCAGGTCGCCCACCGCAGCCACGTGCTGGACATGCTCGACACCTTCGCCCTGCGCGAGCTGGTCGCGCTGGAGCAGCCCGACCTGATCGTCCCGGAAATCGAGGCGATCCACACCGAGACCCTGATCCAGCTGGAGCAGGAGCACGGGCAGAAGGTGATCCCGACCGCGCGCGCCGCGCGCCTGACCATGGACCGCGAGGGCATCCGCCGCCTGGCCGCCGAGACCCTGGGCCTGCCGACCTCGCCGTACCACTTCGTCGACACCCTCGAGGAATACCGCGCCGCGATCGCCGCGGTCGGCCTGCCGTGCGTGGTCAAGCCGGTGATGTCGTCCTCGGGCAAGGGCCAGAGCACGGTGCGCGCGCCCGAGGAGATCGACGCGGCCTGGGAGTACGCGCAGACCGGCGGCCGCGCCGGCGCCGGCCGCTGCATCGTCGAGGGCTTCGTCGACTTCGACTACGAGATCACCCTGCTGACCGTGCGCCACGCCGGCGGCACTTCGTTCTGCGAGCCGATTGGCCACCTGCAGCGCGACGGCGACTACCGCGAGAGCTGGCAGCCGCAGCCGATGTCGCCGCTGGCGCTGGAGCGGTCGCAGGCGATCGCCCGCGCGATCACCGACGACCTCGGCGGCTGGGGGCTGTTCGGGGTGGAGCTGTTCGTGAAGGGCGACCAGGTGTGGTTCTCGGAGGTGTCGCCGCGGCCGCACGATACCGGCCTGGTGACGCTGATCTCGCAGGAACTGAGCGAGTTCGCGTTGCATGCGCGCGCGATCCTCGGCCTGCCGATCCCTGCGATCCGCCAGAACGGCCCGTCGGCCTCGTGCGCGCTGCTGGCGCAGGGCCATGGCGTGCCGGTGTTCTCGAACGTGGATGCGGCGCTGCAGGCGCCGGACACCGCGCTGCGCCTGTTCGGCAAGCCCAAGGTGGAAGGCCACCGCCGGGTCGGCGTGACCCTGGCGCGCGCCGACGGCATCGACGCGGCCCGCGCCATCGCCCGCGAGGCGGCCGCGGCGATCGGAATCGACGTACGGATCGACTGACCCGCCGGCTGCTTTCCCTGTAGGAGCCGACTTCAGTCGGCGACACGGGCGTCGGGAATACGAGGGCGTCGCCTGTGCCGACGACGTCGGGTCGCCGGATGAATCCGGCTCCTACAAGAAGCGAGGAGCGGCGCCGCTACGGCGCCAGGTCGACCCAGACCAGGTGGTGGTCGCTGCCGTCGGCGATGGCGGCGGCCGGGTCGGCGGACGGCGGCCAGAACACGCCGCTGCCGCGTAGCCCGAAGCCGGTCGACGGCAGCACGTAGTCCAGCCGCATCGCCCCGGTGCGCGGACCGAAATCGCCGGTGACGTGCCCGGGCGCACCGCGCCGCACCAGGCCCTGGGCCGCATACGCGCGCGCGGTTTCCGCACCGCCCTCCGACGCCGGCGTGGCCATGCGCAGCACGCGCGGGTGCTCCAGCAGTTCGAGGATCGCCTCGTGGCGCCCGTCGCCGTCGACCGGGTCGTTGTTGAGGTCGCCGGCGATCACGAAGCGCGCATCGGCATCCAGGCCGCCGCAACGCCCGTCGTCGTCGCACAGCCAGTCGCCGGCTGCGGACGAGATGTACTCCTGCCACAACCGGATCTCGTCGGCGTTGCGCGCGCCGTTGCGGTCCTCCGGGCCGTCGAACACCGGCGGGGTCGGGTGCGAGACCAGGAAGTGCACGGTGCCGCCGGGCGTGCGCACCGGCACGTCCCAGTGCGACTTGGACGACAGCCGCAGCTGCTGCCACACCGCGTCGTCGTGCCACGGCTTGCCGGTGGCCGGATCGAGCGGCCGCCGCGCATCCGGCATCGCCGACCAGCGCAGCAGGCGGAAGCTGCGCACCTGCTCTTCGTCGATCGGATGCTTCGACAGCACCAGCATCCCGTACTGGCCCGGGTGCAGGCCGTAGCCCCAGGCGTCGTTGCCGCGGTCGCGGCCTACGCCGCCCACCGTGCCGTTGCGGTCCAGGTCCAGGCCGCTGGGCACGCCGGTGTTGACCTCGGCGAAGTAGCGGTACGGGTAGTGCAGTGCCTCGCCGCCGCCGGGCTGCGGCCGTTCGAGGTAGTCACGCTGGAACAGGTCGGCCGCCATGCCGGCCGCGTCGTAGTCGAATTCGTTGAGCAGCACCAGGTCCGGGCGCACCTGCTGCAGCACCGCGGCGACCTTGCGCGCGCCGTCGTCGCCGGCCTGCAGCCGCCGCACCAGGCCGCCGGCCTGCTCGTCGTAGAGCGAGACGTTGTAGGTGGCCACGCGCAGGGTGGTCGCAGGCGGGGTATCCGCTGCCGCGTCGTCCGCGGCCGGGGAACTGGCGCAGGCGCAGAGCATGGTCAGGAGCAGGGCCGAAGGCAGGAGGCGGGTGAACGTAGGCATGCGCCGATTCTGGCATGCGCCGATGACGCCGCTGCGTCCTTCCTTCGTCGCTGCCGCATGCTCAGGCGGCGAAGCGCCGCCAGCGCCGGCCGTCGAACGCTTCCAGCGGCCGGAAGCGGCGCTTGTAGTCCATCTTGGCGTGGCCGTCGATCCAGTAGCCCAGGTACAGGTGGTCCAGGTGTTCGCGGCGGGCCCATTCGAGCTGCTGCAGGATCGCCAGCGTGCCCAGCCCGCGCTGCGGCAGCTCCGGCTCGTAGAAGGTGTAGACCGCCGACAGGCCGTTGCCGACCCGGTCGGTGACGGCGACCGCCAGCAGCCTGCCCGGGCCATGCGCGGCTGGTTCGCGCATCTCCACGAAGCGCGTGTCCGACCAGCTGCCGACCAGGAACTGGTCGAACTCGGCCACGCCGTGGCCGTCCATCCCGCCGTCGCGGTGGCGCGCGCCGAGGTAGCGCCGGTACAGCTCGAAATGCTCGGCGGTGCGCCGTGCCGGGGCGATCCGGGTCTCGATGTCGGCATTGCCCGCCAGGCAGCGGCGCTGGCTGCGGTCGGGCGCGAACGCGGCCACCGGGATGCGCACCGCCACGCAGGCGCGGCACTGCGCGCAGTGCGGGCGGTAGACCAGGTCGCCGGAGCGGCGGAAACCCCAGTCCAGCGCCTGCGGATAGACCTCGGGCAGGCGCGGGTCGCGCGGATCCAGCACCAGGTCGCGCGCGCTGCGCTCGGGCCAGTAGCCGCAGGCGTGGCCGCCGGTCTGGAACAGGCGCAGGTCGTCGGTCGGGGAGGAGTCGTTGCCCATGGTGGTGCCGTCGACGGATGGCCGCAGCATACCGCTGCCCGCTCCCATGGGGTGCGACGTGAGGACGGAGATGCGAGTGCCGCGACCCGGCCGCCAGCTGAACGGTGCCGCGGCCCGGTCAACCGCCGGCGGCGCCCGGCGTTTTTCCCTGCGTGGCCAATCGAGTCCACGACTTCTGGAGATGCCCGTGAAAAAGACCCCATTCCTGATCGCCGCCGCGTTGCTGGCCGTCACCGCCGGGGCCGCCCTGGCGCAGTCGGACGCCCCGGCCACGGCTGCCGCGCCTGCGGCTGGCCCGAGCGCCGCGCGCGCGCCGCTGGATGCCAACCGGGACGGCGTGATCGACCGCAGCGAAGCGGCCGCGCATCCGCGCCTGGCCGCGCAGTTCGACACCCTCGACAAGAACCAGGACGGCAAGCTCGACCGCAGCGAGATGCCGCGCCGCGCGCACGGCGGCAAGGGCAAGCATCGCGGCGGCCATCCGTTCGCCGCGCTCGACAAGGACAACGACGGCCGCATCAGCCAGGCCGAAGCCGCCGCCGATCCGAAGTTCGCCGAGCGCTTCGCGAAGCTCGATGTGAACCAGGACGGCTACGTCGACCGCGCCGACCGCGAGCAGGCGGCGAAGCAGCGCCGGGACGCGTGGTTCAAGGCGGCCGACAGCAACAACGACGGCAACCTGAGCAAGGCCGAGTACGACGCCGCGCATGCCAAGCGCGCGGCCGAGGGCCGCAAGCACGGGGGCTGGGGCCGTGGCCCGGCGGCGGACGCCGCGGCGAAGTGACCGGCAACGTGCTGGCGGGAGTCGGGCTTGCCCGGCTCCCGCGCAGTGAAGCGAAGTGCTGAAAGCAGATGGGAAACGCCACGCCCTGCGAACGACCCGATGTTTGTAGGAGCGGGCATGACCGCGACACGGGCGTCGGAACCACGAGGGCGTCGCCTGTGCCACCGTCGTCGCGTCGCGGTCATGCCCGCTCCTACATGGAAAAGCGCGGCGCCGCGGTGGTTGCAGAAGCCGGGTTTGGCTGCGGCACCCCTGCGAAGTTGGGGAGTGGATGTCCCAGCGGCCCCAGCTACGGCGCCTGGTCGGCCGGCGGCGGCGGCGGCGGGGAGATGCGCACGCGGATCTCTTCTTCGTCGTCGCCGACTTTCTCCTGCGTCGGCGCCTGCTCGGTCGCAGGCGTGACCGGCACCGCGGCCGGCTTCGGCTGCCGGCCCATCCAGATGAACACCACCACCGCCGCGATCACCAGCAGCAGGCCGATGCGCACGCGCCAGGCCCAGCGGCTGCCGCCGCCTTCCTCGAAACGCGAGGGGGGGAGCTCGGTGACCGTCTGCGACGCGCCCGAGTACGAGCGCGTGGTCGCCAGCAGGCCGGCCTCGCGCAGCAGTTCGCGCGCGCGCGGCTGGTCTTCGGGGTGGCGCACCCAGACCCCCGGCTGCTGGTTGGCCGGGGTCGGTTCGGAGTAGCTGAACTGCCCACGGCGCTTGCTGCGATAGGAGCGCGGCTGGCTGATGTGCACCGGGATGCCGGCGTCCTCGAGCAGCTTGGCGACGCCTTCGACGGTTTCCAGACGCTGGCTGGTGAATACCTGGCGCATGGTCAGTCCTGCGCCGGGACCAGCCGCGCGCTGCCCGGATCGGGCACTACCCGGATCAGGCCTTCCTGCGCGGTACTGGCCACCAGCCGGCCGGCGCGGTCGAACACCTGGCCGCGGGCCAGGCCGCGCGAGCCCTGGCTACTGGGGCTGTCGAGCGAGTACAGCAGCCACTCGTCGGCGCGGAACGGGCGGTGGAACCACAGTGCGTGGTCGAGCGAGGCCATCTGCACGTTCGGCTGGTAGTAGCTGATCCCGTGCGGGAAGGTCGCCGTGCCCAGCAGGTGGAAGTCGGAGGCGTAGGCGAGCAGGGCCTGGTGCAGTTCGGCCGGGATCTCGCCGACGGGTTCGCGCAGGCGGAACCAGACCTGCTGGTAGGGCGGGCGCTTGGGCGGGTTGAGCTCGTCGCGCGGATACACGTGGCGGAATTCGAACGGGCCGCCGCGCGAGAGCCAGCGCTGGACCTTCGTCGGCAGCGTCGCCATCACCTCCGGCGGCACCGGCGCGGCCGGGGCGATGTCCTCCGGCTGCGGCACCTCGGGCATGGTCAGCTGGTGCTCGGCGCCGGGCTCGTGGTCCTGGAACGAGGCGGCGCAGAAGAAGATCACCTTGCCGTGCTGGATCGCGGTGACCCGGCGCACCGAGAAACTGCCACCGTCGCGGGTGCGGTCGACGTCGTAGACGATCGGGTGGTCGATGTCGCCGGCGCGCAGGAAGTAGGCGTGCAGCGAGTGGGCGTGGCGGCCGTTGTCGATGGTGGCCTGGGCGGCGGCCAGCGCCTGCCCCAGCACCTGCCCGCCGAACACGTACTTGGTGCCGATGTCACGGCTCTGGCCGCGGAACAGGTTGTCCTCCAGCCGCTCCAGGGCGAGCAGGTCGATCAGTTCGGAAGCCACGGGGCCGAGGGCGGGGGACAAGGGCGGAACCATGCGGTGCGGGAAAGGCGGCGATTATACCGGCGCGGGGGTGAGGAACTGTCCGGCGTGCACCGATGGGACCGCCTGCGCCCTGTGTGGCCGGCGGCTTCCTGTAGGAGCCGACTTCAGTCGGCGACACGGGCGTCGGAACTGCGAGGGAGTCGCCTGTGCCAGGTCGTCGTGTCGCCGGCTGAACCCGGCTCCTGCAACGGCAGGGGCGCGGCCGCCATCTTGTAGGAGCCGACTTCAGTCGGCGACACGGGCGTCGGAACTACGAGGGAGTCGCCTGTGCCAGCTCGTCGTGTCGCCGGCTGAACCCGGCTCCTACAACGGCAGGGCGCGGCCGCCATCTTGTAGGAGCTGACTTCAGTCGGCGACACGGGCGTCGGAACTACGAGGGAGTCGCCCGTGCCAGGTCGTCGTGTCGCCGGCTGAACCCGGCTCCTACAACGGCAGGGGCGCGGCCGCCATCTTGTAGGAGCTGACTTCAGTCGGCGACACGGGCGTCGGAAACACGAGGGCGTCGCCTGTGCCCCGGTCGTCGTGTCGCCGGCTGAACCCGGCTCCTACAAGGGCAGGCGCTGCAGGGGGACCTGGGCCAGCACGCGCGGCCACGGGAACAGCGGGCCCGGGTCCAGCTTGCGTTGGACCCGCACGGACGGATCGTCGCTGGCCGGCACCTGCTCGCGATCCAGGTCCTCGTGGCCGGCGATGTGGCGCAGCGCGGGCAGCCGGACGGCCAGGTGCCGCAGTAGCGCGACCAGCGCGTCGATCTGCGCGTCGGGATAGGCCTCGTCCATCGCCTGGTGGCGCGAATCCAGCCAGTGCGGGAAGCGCCCGCTGTTCACCAGTTCGATGCCGATGGCGCGCGTGTTGCAGCCGCGCACGTGGTGCGCGGTGCGGTCGTCGGGCACGTAGCGCAGCACCGTGCCGTCGCGGTCGACGTAGTAGTGGCCGCTGTTGCCGGTGCCGCTGGCGTAGAGCACGCGCTCGCCGTAGGCGCGCGCGGTGGCCAGGTCGGGCAGTTCAGTGCAGTGCACGACGACCAGGTCCACCTGTGCCAGCGGCCGTCGTTCGAGCTGGTCCACGTAGGGCAACGGCGCGTCGACGATGGCGGGCGAGGACGGGGTCGGCATGGGTCGGGATGCTAGCATTCGCGCATGCAACCGGACCCGCAAAGCCCGCTCGGAAAACTGATGGCGACCCTGCCGCGCGGCGGCCGGGTCGAGTGGATCGGGCTGCGCCCGGCGCGCGACGTGGCCATGGTCGAGGTCGATCGCGCCGAGGCCGCCACCGGCGCAGGCCTGGCCGGCGACCGCTACCAGGGCGGCAGCGGCAAGCGCGGGGTGACCCTGATCCAGGCCGAGCACCTGCCGGTGATCGCCGCCCTGGCCGGCCACGCGCAGGTCGCGCCGGCCACGCTGCGCCGCAACCTGGTGGTGTCCGGTATCCCGCTGGTCGCGCTGAAGGGCCGCCGTTTCCGCGTCGGTGACATGGTCCTGGAAGGCACCGAATCCTGCGATCCGTGTTCGCGGATGGAGGACGCGCTCGGTCCTGGCGGCTTCAACGCGATGCGCGGCCACGGCGGCCTGTGCGCGCGCATCGTCGAGGGCGGGACGGTGCGCGTCGGCGATGCGGTGGAGGCGCTGTGAGCCGCGGCCACTGCATCCTGTCGCACGGCTTCGAGAGCGGTCCGGACGCGACCAAGGTCACCGCGCTGGCGCAGGCCGCCGAGGCGCTGGGCTGGACCACCGAACGTCCGGACTACACCGACCTGGACGCGCGCCGCGAGATCAGTTCCGTGGGCGATGTGCCGGCGCGCCTGCAGCGTCTGCTGGGCATCGCCGGGGACGCGGCCACGCGCGGCGGCCCGGTGGTGCTGGCCGGCTCCAGCCTGGGCGCCTACATCTCCGCGATCGCGTCGCTGCAGGTGCCGACCCGCGCGCTGTTCCTGATGGTGCCGCCGACCACGATGGGGCCGATGCCGGTACTGGACGCGGCGCCGGTGCCGACGTCGGTCGTGCACGCCTGGCACGACGAACTGATCCCGGCGGCGGAAGTCATCGCCTGGGCGCGCACGCGCTCGGCGCAGCTGCTGCTGCTCGACGACAGCCACCGCCTGACCGGGCACGTGGACGCCACCGCGCGCGCCTTCGCCGGGCTGCTCGAATCGCTCTAGCGCCGCCTGGCGGTCGCACCGGATTCAGCCTGGCGCCTGCGTGGCGGGTTAGCATGGCCGCCCCGATCGTTCCTGCTGGAGGATGCGCACGATGCGCCACTGATGCCGCCGTCGCCGACGGCCCGAGTCTCCGCCGCCCCCGTGGCCGGCTGGAGTTTCCTGGCATCACACCGGAGCGCACATGCCGCATCCTTCCCTGGCGCTGGAAGGCGTCACCCAGGTCCTGGCCGACGGCCGGACCCTGTTTTCCGATCTCCACGAACGCTTCGATGCGCGGCCGACCGCGCTGGTCGGACGCAACGGTGTGGGCAAGAGCGTGCTGGCGCGGATCCTGGCCGGACGGCTCGTGCCCACGGCCGGGCGCTGCGTGCGCAGCGGGCGCGTGCACTTCCTGCCGCAGCAGGTCGTGCCGGCCGCGGGCGACAGCGTCGCCGATCTGGCCGGTCTCGGTGAGGTACTCGCCGCGCTGGCGCGGATCGAGGCCGGCGGCTGCGATCCGGCCGATTTCGAACGGGTCGGCGAGCGCTGGACCCTGCGTGGCGAGCTGCAGGAGGCACTGCACGCACAGGGCCTGCGCGGCATCGATCCGGATACGCCGGCGACGCGGCTCAGCGGCGGCGAAGCGATGCGCGTGGCGCTGGCCGGCGCCTGGCTGTCGCAGGCCGATTTCCTGATCCTCGACGAACCCGGCAACCACCTCGACCGTGGCGCGCGCCAGCGCCTGCTGGCGCAGTTGCGGCAGTGGCGGCGCGGGCTGCTGGTGGTCAGCCACGAGCGCCCGCTGCTGCAGGCGATGGCGCGCATCGTCGAACTGACGCCGGCCGGCCTGCGCAGCCACGGCGGCGGCTACGGGGAATTCCTGGAGCAGCGCGAGCGCGAGGGCGCCGCCGCGCAGCGCGACCTGGCCCATGCCCGCGCCGAGCGGGCGCGCCTGCGCCGCGAACTGGCGCTGCAGCACGAGCGCGAGCAGCGCCGCCAGTCGCGCGACCGCCGCCAGCGCCGCGACGCCAACCAGGCCGCGATCCTGCTCGACCGCCAGCAACAACGCAGCGAGCAGTCGGCCGGCCGCCGCACGCTGCTGCGGCAGCAGGCCGGCGACCAGGCCGAGCGGCAGGTGCGCGAGGCGGCCGCCCGCGTCGTCGACGAGGCGCCGGTGGCGATGTTCGCGCCGCTGCCGGCGACGGCGACGCAACGGCGCGTGGCTGAACTGGAGGACGTCGAGCTGCCGTTCGCGCCGCGGGCTGCGGGCCGGCTGTCGCTGGCCGTGTCCGGCACGCAGCGGATCGGCGTGGTTGGCGACAACGGCAGCGGCAAGTCGACCCTGCTGCGGGTACTGGCCGGGCAGATGCCGCCGGTGCGCGGCCAACGCCGCGTGCGCGTGCCGGTGGCGTTGCTCGACCAGACCCTGTCGATACTGCCGGCGCAGGCCACCGTGCTGGCGTCGTTGCGCCTGGCCGCGCCGGGCATCGACGAGGCCACGCTGCGCATGTGGCTGGCGCAGTTGGGGCTGGACGCATCGCGGATCGCGGTCCCGGCCGCCGCCCTGAGCGGCGGCGAGCGGCTGAAGGCTGCGCTGGCATGCGTGCTCCATGCCGCCGAGCCGCCGCAACTGCTGCTGCTGGACGAGCCGGACAACCATCTCGACCTGGCCTCGAAGGAGGCGCTCGAGCGGATGCTGTGCGCCTATCCCGGCGCGCTGGCGGTGGTATCGCACGACGACGGTTTCCTCGACCGGTTGCGCCTGGATACGCGCCTGCAGGCTGGCGGCGAGGGCTGGTCGCTGGCGCCGTGGTGACCGTACCGGCGGTGCCGGGCTGGCGTTGCCCGTCCCGATGCCCGACCATTCCCGCCCATCCGCATCCGCGAAGGCCACCGGCCGGCCGGGTCGATCCCCCCGCCGCGAGTCCGTTCCCGACATGAAGTTCTTCGTTTCCTGCGCCAAGGGCCTGGAATACCTGCTGGCCGACGAGCTGGTCGCGCTCGGCGCGGAGAAGGCGACCGCCACCATCGCCGGTGCCAACGCCGAGGGCACGCTGGCCGACGCGCAGCGCGCGGTGCTGTGGTCGCGCCTGGCCAGCCGGGTGCTGTGGCCGCTGGCCGCGTTCGACTGCCCCGACGAGCAGGCGCTGTACGCCGGCGCCGCCGCGCTGCCGTGGCACGAGCACCTGCGCGAGGGCGACACCCTGGCGGTGGACGCGCATGTCTCCGGCGAGACGATCACCCATGCGCGCTTCGCCGCGCAGCGGGTCAAGGATGCGGTGGTCGACGTGTTCCGCGCGCAGGGCCTGGAGCGCCCGTCGGTGGACGTGGAGGCGCCGGGACTGCGCCTGAACCTGTCGCTGCGCAAGGGCCGGGCCACGCTGTCGGTCGACCTGGGCGGCGGCCCGCTGCACCGGCGCGGCTGGCGCGCCTCGGCGCACGAGGCGCCGCTGAAGGAGAACCTGGCCGCGGCGGTGTTGCTGCGCGGCGGCTGGCCGGCCTTGTACACCGAGGGCGGCGCGCTGCTGGACCCGATGTGCGGCAGCGGCACGCTGCTGGTCGAAGGCGCGCTGATGGCCGCGGACGTGGCGCCGGGACTGGGCCGGATGGGCGACGTGGTCGCGCTGGACGCCGGTGACAGCACGGCCGGCAGCGCAGGAGCCGCGAACGGTGCCGACGCCACGGCTGCGGGATCCGCGCCGGTGGGCGGGGTTTCCACGGCCGGCAGTCCCTGGCAGGCGGCCATGGCGAAGCTGGCGCCGGATGCGCCGGATGCGCCGGGCGTCGCCGCGGGCGACATGCGCGCGCCGCCGGAGGCGTCCGCTGCATCCGCCGCCGCACCGTTGCCGACCCGCTGGACCGGCTTCGATGCCGCCGGCTGGAGCGCACTGGTGGACGAGGCCCGCGCCCGTGCCCACACCGGCATGGCCGCGCTGCGGCCGGCCTTCCACGGCAGCGACGTCGATCCGCAGGCGATCGCGGCCGCGCGCGCCAACGCGCAGGCCGCCGGCGTGGCCGGCGCGATCGCCTTCGAGGTGCGCGACATCGACGCCTTGCCGGCACTGCCGGAGCCGCGCGGCCTGGTGGTGTGCAATCCGCCGTACGACCGCCGTCTGGCCGCCGACGGCGCGCTGTACCGCCGCCTCGGCGCCGCACTGCAGCGCGCGGTGCCGGGCTGGCGCGCCAGCCTGCTGTGCGGCGACGCCGAGCTGGCCCACGCCACCGGCCTGCGCGCGGCGAAGAAATACCAGCTGTTCAACGGCGCGCTGGAGTGCGCGCTGATCGTCTGCGACCCGGTGCAACTGCCGGCGCGCGAGGACGCCGCCGCGCGCGCGCTGTCCGAAGGCGCACAGATGGTCGCCAACCGCCTGCAGCGCAACCTGCGCAAGCTGAAGAACTGGCGCAGCGGCGAGGGCGTGACCTGCTACCGCGCCTACGACGCCGACATTCCCGAATACGCGTCGGCGATCGACGTCTATGCCGAGGACGGCGGCGCGCAGCGCACCTTCCTGCACGTGCAGGAGTACGCACCGCCGGCCGAAATCCCCGAGGCCGACGTGCGCCGCCGCCGCAACGAACTGCTGGCCGCCGCGCGCGAGACCTTCGCGGTGCCGGCCGAGCGGGTGGCGCTGAAGACCCGCGAGCGCGGCAAGGGTGGCTCGAAGTACGGCAATTTCCGGCAGCAGGGCGAGCGCTTCGCCGTGCGCGAGCATGGCGCGCGGCTGTGGGTGAACCTGTTCGACTACCTCGATACCGGCCTGTTCCTCGACCACCGCCCGCTGCGCCGGCGCATGGCCGCGGAGGCGAAGGGACGCCGCTTCCTCAACCTGTTCTGCTACACCGGCGTGGCCAGCGTGCAGGCGGCGGTGGCCGGCGCCGCGTCCACGACCAGCGTGGACCTGTCGGCGACCTACCTGCAGTGGTGCGCGGACAACCTCGCGCTCAACGGGCTGGGCGGCACCGCGCACCGGCTGGTCCAGGCCGACGCGGTCGCGTGGCTGGAAGCCGAGCGCAGCCGCTACGACGTGATCTTCTGCGACCCGCCGACCTTCTCCAACTCGGCGCGCGCCGACGACTTCGACGTGCAGCGCGAGCACGTGCGCCTGCTGCGCGCGGCGGTGGCGCGGCTGGTGCCGGACGGGGTGCTGTACTTCTCCAACAACTTCCGCCGCTTCCGCCTGGACGCCGATGCGGTGGCGCAGTTCGCCGAGTGCGAGGAGATCAGCGCCGGCACCATTCCGCCCGATTTCGAGCGCAACGCGCGCATCCACCGCGCCTGGCGGCTGCGGCATCCGCTGGGATGAAAGACGGCCGGGCGCTAGGCGCGCCTGTGCATTCCGCGGCTCAGGCGCCGGGCAGGCGTTCGGCCTGCGCGACCTCGTGCCAGGCGTGGAAGGCCTGCATCGCCTTGGCGGCCAGGGCCTGGCTGTAGAGGAACCCCTGCGCCATCGGGATCCCGGCCTCGCGCAGCACCTGCGCCTGCATCGGCGTTTCCACGCCTTCGGCGATCACCTGCAGGTCGGTGGTGGCCAGCAGCGCGGCCAGGCCCGCGAGCCAGTCGGGCCGGGGCCGTTCCGGCCCGATCTCCGCCAGCAGCGCCGGTGCGATCTTGATGATGTGGAAGGTCGAGCGCGACAGCACCGCCAGGTTCGCTCCGTCCAGGGTCACGTCGTCCAGGGCGAAGCGCACGCCGTTGCGCGCGGCTTCCTCCATCTCGGACACGCCGATGCCGTCCGGGATGCCGCGTTCGGTGATTTCCAGGACGATCTGGTCGCGCAGGCTGTGCTGGTACCCGGTCTTCTGCGCGGCGTAGGCCAGGCCGCCGCGGCCCAGCAGCGCGGGCGGCACGTTGATGCTGATGAACAGGTGCGGACGCTCGAGCAGCCACGCCCCCTGTTCGCGCGCGACCGTCTCGATCGTGTGGTAGGTCAGCAGTCCGCCGAGCGAGGTCTCCTCGGCCACCGGGATGAACTCGCCCGGCCCGAGCACGCGGCCGAAGCGCCGCCAGCGCAGCAGCGCCTCGCAGCCGACGCAGCGTCCATCGGCCAGGGACACGATGGGCTGGTACTGGAGGAAGAATTCCCCGCGTTCCAGGCCTGCCTGGATATCTGCTGGAGTGACCATGGCGCCTCCTGCTGCCGGGCCAGCATAGCAGGGGCGTGGGGCGGCGGCGGGGCGGCTCCGGGGGCTTGTGGAGCCCCCGGATCAGTCGCCGACCAGCAGCACGAACGGCCCCAGCTGGGAGTTCATCAGCAGGGCCAGGCTGCGGTCGCGGTCGGCGGCCAGGCGCTCGGCCGGGGTGGACAGGTCCGGCGGGAACGCGCGGTACTGCACGTCGTCCGGCAGCACGTTGCGCACCACGTAGCCCATCAGCACGTTGACGATCTCGCCCAGCCCGTCCAGCGCCAGCGCGTCGTCGCAGCGCTCCGGGCCGATCTTCAGGAACGCGCAGACCATCGCCCGCATCGTCTCCAGGTTGGTGGCCATGCCGATGAACAGCGGCCGCTCGCCCTCGATGCGCACGTGGGCCGCGTACGGGAACAGGTCCATGTCGTCCGGGCCGAGCAGGCCGGCGGCCTGGCACGGGCCCTCGAGCATGCGCGGGAACAGCCGGCCGCACAGGGCGATGGCGCCGTTGGCCAGTTCGGCCAGGGCGTGGTCGGCCACCCCCACCGCCAGCGCGTGGTTGGCCGCGTCCTGGTCGGCACGGTGCGCGGCCAGTTCCGCCTCCAGCCGCGCCTGGTCGACCACGCCCTGCTCGAGCAGGACCTGGCCGAACAGCTTGCGCCCGGCCTTCTGCGCGGCCAGCAGCGATTCCACCTGCGCGGTGTCCAGCAGCCCCAGTTCCAGCGCGATGTCGCCGAAGCGGCGGTCGTCCACGCGCTGGCGCTCGTTGATGCGGCGCGCCTGCGCCTCGGTCAGCAGGCCCTGGCGCACGGCCAGTTCGCCCAGCAGGGGGTTGGAGGCGCGCTGCGCCTCGATCGCGGCCAGCAACTGCTGCGGCGTGATCACGCCGCGTTCCATCAGGAACTGGCCCAGGAATTTGACAGCCATCGGATGCTCCCTAGCGATAGTGCGGATGATAGCCGTGGCTCAGGCCAGCGCGGCGCGGAGCACGCGTTCCATCGCATCCGGGTCGATCGGCTTCTGCAGGTAGGACTTCGCGCCCAGGCGCAGGCAGTCCTCGATGTCGCTCTGCGCGCCCAGCGAACTGAGGATCACCACCCGCGCCCGCGGGTCGGCCTGCAGGATCCGCGCCAGCGCCTGGCGGCCGTCGGACTGGGGCATGACCAGGTCCAGGAGCACCAGGTCGGGCTTGAGCGCCTGGAACTGGGCGACGGCCTCCAGCCCGTTGCCGGCCTCGCCGGCGACCTCGAAGCCGGCTTCCTCGAGCTGGCCGGCGGCCAGCATGCGCAGCGCGCGTGAATCGTCGCAGAGAAGCACGGTCGGACGTGCGGACATGTGGTGGTTCCCCCTGGTCGGTTGTCTAGTGGGCCGCAGGAAGGCCCTGTACGGCTTAGCGGCAGGTTGCACGGGATTCTTTAGTGACGCCGGTCCGGTTTCGTGGTTCTTCGCCGATCGGGGGGATGTGTCCGCGACGCAACCGCAATCGGGGCGGCAATGGCAACCGCAAAGTCAAAAGCGCCGGGTGTGGTCGGCTTCGGGCTGAGCCGCGGCGGGTCGGGAGTATTGCGGTCGTCTCGGCGGCACATCCCTGTGCCGACTCGCCGACGCGGCCATCCATGGCCGCTGCCGCAATACTCCCGGCCCGCCACGTCTTCGGGAGCTTCCAGGTCGCGGCTTCGTTCACAGGCGATGAGCAGCGCACGGCTTTTGTAGGCGGGCATGACCGCGACCCGACGCCGTCGGCGCAGGCGACGCCCTCGTGGTTCCGACGCCCGTGTCGCCGACTGAAGTCAGCTCCTACAGAAGAGCGGCCGCGCTGTGGCTGTTGTAGGAGCCGGGTTCAGCCGGCGACCCGACGCCGTCGGCACAGGCGACGTCCTCATGATTCCGACGCCCGTGTCGCGGTCATGCCCGCTCCTACAAAAAGCAGCGCCGTCGTGGGCTTGCCCCCTCCCTTCGCAGGTGAAGGGGGAGGGCCGGGGAGGGGTGCCTTTGCTGTTGCACCTCCGATCGAAGCCACGCCCTCAAAGCTCCCGAGGCCGTCGTGCCCAGGGGGTCTGGCGCAAGCAGCACAGGGATGTGCTGCGGTCGCGACTCGGAGGCAGGACGCCGCAGCGGAGCGATGCGCCAGACCCCCTGGGCACGACGGCCCAGTCCGAAGCCGGCGCTTCTGCTTCTGTCTCTGCCTTTGCCCTGGCGCGCCAGACCCCAGGACACGGCGGCCCCTCCGGAGCCGGCGCTTCTACTCTGTCCGGAGAGCCGGCGCTCTTGCTCCAGACATCGAATACAGCGGCCCCTACAACGGCGGGGTGCGGTCGAGCAGGACGATGACGGCGTGCAGGATCAGGCCGATCAGGCCGCCGACCAGGGTGCCGTTGAAGCGGATGTACTGCAGGTCGCGGCCGACGCTCAGCTCCAGCTGCTCGACCAGGTGGCGTTCGTCCCAGGCCTTGACCGTCTGCGCGATGTAGTCGGTGACGCCGCCGCGCAGGCGCAGGGCCAGCTTTTCGGCACCACCGAGCACGTGCTGGTTGATCGCCTCGCGCAGCGCGTCATCCCGCGCCAGCGCCTGGCCCAGCCCGGCCAGCGACTGCTCCAGGTGACGGGCCAGCACCCCGTCCCCGTTTTCCAGGTCGCGGCGCAGGCTGGCGTGGATCTGGTCCCACAGGCCGCGCACGTACTCCTGCACGCTTTCGTGCCCGATCAGGTTCTGCTTGATCGCCTCGACCCTGGCCGCCAGCGCCGGGTCGCGGCGCAGCCGCTGCACGTAGTCCTGCAGCCATTGCTCGTAGTCGCGGCGCAGCGGGTGTTCGGGCTGGGAGAGGATCTCGTTGAGCTCGTCGAGCAGGGCGCGGGCGATGCGGTCGGCCAGGTTGTCGGCGATGCCCTCGATCGGCTTGACGAAGTCGACCGTGCCGACCAGCCGTGGCCATTCCTTGCGCGCGTGCTTGACCAGCAGCCCGGAGGCGCGCTGCTTGACCGCCTCGTCGTCCAGGTAGGCGCCGAGCCGGCGCAGCGCCTCGTCGAGCAGCGCCTGGTGGCGGCCGTCGGCGGTGAGCAGGCCGAGCACGTCGCCGGCGGTGGCCGCAGCGTTCCAGTTGCGCAGGCGGGCGATGACGAAGGCCTGGATGGCCTCGCGCACCGCGCGCTCGTCGAGCAGGTCCAGCGCCTGCAGCGCCCAGCCGCGGGCCAGCTGCGCCAGCCGGCGCGACTGCTCCGGCCGCGACAGCCAGTCGCCCAGCTTCGCCGCCGGGTCGAACACTTCGAGCTTGGCCAGCAGCGTCTGCGGTTCGAGGAAATGGTCGCGCACGAATGCGGCCAGGCTGTCGGCGATGCGGGCCTTGTTGCGCGGGATGATCGCGGTGTGCGGGATCGGCAGGCCGAGTGGATGGCGGAACAGCGCCACCACCGCGAACCAGTCGGCCAGCGCGCCGACCGTGGCCGCCTCGCAGAACGCCGACACCCAGGCCCACACGCCCTGGTTGCCCATCGCGTGGCTGAGCACGAACCCGGCCAGCATCGCCAGCAGCATCGCCAGGGCGATGGCCTTCATGCGGCGCAGCTGCGCGCGGCGCGGGTCTTCGCTGCTCATCCCGGTCCTGTGGAATGGATATTCGCCTTGCCATGCGTGGCGCCAGGAGGCCTGCGGTCCCGGCATGGCGGCGGCGCGATGCAGTGTAGCGGTCCGCGCGTGGATGCCGCATCGACGGCGGGCTGGCGGCGGTGCGCTTGCCGCGTACCCATGTGCTGTTGCTGTTTGTAGGAGCGGGCATGCCCGCGACCCGGGCGTCGGGCAAACGAGGGCGTCGCCTGTGCCGACGGCGTCGTGTCGCGGTCATGCCCGCTCCTACAAGGGGGCGTCGCCGGATTGTGGCTCAGCGCATGGTCGGCATCACGAACTCGGCGCCACCCGCGCCTTCCGGCCAGCGCGCAGTCACGGTCTTGAGCCGGGTATAGAACCGCACCCCGTCCGGCCCGTGCATGTGCAGTGGCCCGAACAGCGAGCGCTTCCACCCGCCGAAGCTGTGGAAGGCCATCGGCACCGGGATCGGCACGTTGATCCCGACCATCCCCACCTGCACCCGCCGCGCGAACTCGCGCGCCGCGCCGCCGCTGCGGGTGAACACCGCGGTGCCGTTGCCGTACTCGTGCGCGTCCACCAGCGCCAGCGCGGACTCGAAGTCCGGCACCCGCACCACGCACAGCACCGGGCCGAAGATCTCCTCGCGGTAGATGCGCATCTCCGGCGTCACCCGGTCGAACAGGCTGCCGCCGAGGAAGAACCCCTCGCGCCGCGTGCAGGCATGCGCGCGGCCGTCGACCACCAGGGTCGCGCCCTCGGCCACGCCCAGGTCGATGTAACCACGCACGCGTTCGCGGTGCGCCGCGTCGACCAGCGGGCCCATGTCCGGGTCGTCCAGGCCCGGGCCGATGCGCAATGCCTCCACCTTCTCCGCCAGCGCCGCGACCAGCCCGTCGGCGGTGGCGTCGCCGACGCATACCGCGACCGAGATCGCCATGCAGCGCTCGCCGGCCGAGCCGTAGCCGGCGCCGAGCAGGGCGTCGGCGGCCGCGCCGAGGTCGGCGTCGGGCAGCACCACCGCGTGGTTCTTGGCGCCGCCCAGCGCCTGCACGCGCTTGCCGGCGGCGCTGCCGCGCTCGTACAGGTATCTCGCCACCGGGGTGGAACCGACGAAGCTCAACGCCTGCACGCGTCCGTCCTCCAGCAGCGCATCCACCGCCTCGCGACCGCCATGGACCACGTTGAACACGCCCTCGGGCAAGCCGGCTTCGCCCAGCAGCGCGGCCAGGTGCAGTGCGGCCGAGGGCACCTTTTCAGAGGGCTTGAGCACGAAGGCGTTGCCGCAGGCCAGCGCCACCGGCGCCATCCACAGCGGGACCATCACCGGGAAGTTGAACGGATTGACGCCCGCGACCACGCCCAGCGGCGCTCGCTCGCTCCAGCTGTCCACGCCGCGGCCGACTTCGGCCGAATGCTCGCCCTTGAGCAGGTGCGGGATGCCGCTGGCGAACTCGACCACCTCCAGTCCGCGGGTGACCTCGCCGCGCGCGTCGGACAGGGTCTTGCCGTGCTCGGCGGTGATCGTGCGCGCCAGCGCATCGCTGTCGCGCTCGATCAGCGCGCGCAGGCGGAACAGCACCCGCGCGCGCTGCAGCGGCGGGGTGGCGGCCCAGGCGGGGAAGGCGGCCCGGGCGGCGTCCACTGCCGCGCGCACGTCGCCGGCGTCGGCCAGCGGCACGTGCGCGGCGACATGGCCGGTGGCAGGGTCGTACACGTCGCCGTGCCTGCCGCTGCTGCCGGGTCGTTCGCGGCCGCCGATGTGGTGGTGGAGCTGTCGGGTCATGGGGCCATGTCCGTTGCTGTGCCATCTCGTCGGCGCGTCGCCGCTTTGCGTGGTGGCGCGCCGGTGAACACACCGCCACCGTCGTCCCGGCGCACGCCGGGACCCAGTGCCTTTACGCTTTAGCCATGCATCGATTCTGCGATGCCGTCGTGCAAGTCGCTGGGTCCCGGCGTGCGCCGGGACGACGGCGGAAGGAATGCACGGGTGGCGCATGAGGGACCGTCGCGGCTACGTCGCCAGCGCCTCGTTGGCCGGCGTGAACGGTAGGTTCAGCCCCTCGGCCACCGCGCGGTAGGTCAACCTGCCGGCGTGCACGTTCAATCCGTTGCGCAAATTCACGTCGTCGGCCAGCGCCTGCACCGCGCCCTTGTCGGCCAGCGCCAGCGCGTGCGGCAGGGTGGCGTTGGTCAGGGCGAAGGTGGAGGTGCGGGCGACGCCGCCGGGCATGTTGGCCACGCAGTAGTGGATGATCCCGTCGACCTCGTAGGTCGGCTCCTGGTGCGTGGTCGGCCGGCTGGTCTCGAAGCAGCCGCCCTGGTCGATGGCCACGTCCACCAGCACCGAGCCGGGCCGCATCAGCTTCAGCTGCGCGCGCGCGACCAGCTTGGGCGCGGCCGCGCCGGGGATCAGCACCGCGCCGATCACCAGGTCGGTGTAGGGCAGGCGGTCGGTGATCGCGTCGTGGTTGGAATAGATCGTGGTCAGGCGGTCGCCGTAGAGCTCGTCGATGTATCTGAGACGATCCAGCGAGCGGTCCAGCAGGGTGACGTGCGCCCCCAGGCCCATGGCCATGCGCGCGGCGTGGAGGCCGACGGTTCCGCCGCCGATGACCATCACCTCGGCCGGCTTCACCCCGGGCACGCCGCCGAGCAGGACGCCGGAGCCGCCCTGGGCCTTCTCCAGCGCGTGCGCGCCGGCCTGGATCGACATGCGCCCGGCGACCTCGCTCATCGGCGCCAGCAGCGGCAGGCCGCCGCGGTCGTCGGTGACGGTCTCGTAGGCGATCGCGGTGCAGCCGGAGGCCAGCAACGCCCGGGTCTGCTCCGGGTCCGGCGCCAGGTGCAGGTAGGCGTACAGCACCTGGCCGGGGCGCAACATCGCGCACTCGGCCGGCTGCGGCTCCTTGACCTTGATCACCATGTCGGCGCGGCCGTAGACCTCGGCGGCGCTGTCGACGATCTGCGCGCCGGCCGACTCGTAGGCCTCGTTGGCCAGTCCGATGCCGGCGCCGGCGTCGCGCTCGACCAGTACCTGGTGGCCGCGCGAGGCCAGTTCGCGCGCGCCGGCCGGGGTCAGGCCGACGCGGTACTCGTGGTTTTTGATTTCCTTCGGGACGCCGATCAGCATGGTGGATCTCCGTGGATGGTTGTCTGCGGCGTGGGGGGCGCAAGCGTTGCGGTGTTTCGTGTGTGGTCCGTCGGTTTCCTGTAGGAGCCGGGTTCAGCCGGCGACGCGACGCCGTCGGCACAGGCGACGCCCTCGTTTTCCCGACGCCCGTGTCGCCAGCAAGCTGTGCTCCTGCAAGGGTCGGCGCAGTTGCGGGGTGCCAGTCACAAACCGTCCAGCACCTCGCCCAGCATGGAGAAGATGTCGTCGATGTGGCGTCGTTCCACGATCAGCGGCGGAGACAGCGCCACCGTGTCGCCGGTGATCCGAACCAGCAGGCCCTTGCGGAACGCGCGCTCCAGAACCTGGTAGCCGCGCGCGCCCGGCGCGCCGTCCTGCGGCGCCAGCTCGACCGCGCCGATCAGGCCGTAGTTGCGGATGTCGATCACGTGAGGCTTGCCGCGCAACGCGTGCAGGCCTTCCTGCCAGTACGCCTCCAGCTCCAGCGCGCGGGTGAACAGCCCTTCTTCCTCGTAGGTGTCCAGCGTAGCCAGCGCGGCGGCGCAGGCCAGCGGGTGGCCGGTATAGGTGTAGCCGTGGAACAGGTCGATGGCGCTGTCGGCGCCCTGCATGAAGGCCCGGTGGATCATCTCCGACACGAATACCGCGCCCATCGGCACGCAGCCGGAGGTCAGGCCCTTGGCCGTGGTCATCATGTCCGGCGTGACGCCGAATCGCTGCGCGGCGAACGGTTCGCCGACCCGGCCGAAGCCGGTGATCACCTCGTCGAAGATCAGCAGGATGCCGTGGCGGTCGCAGATCTCGCGGATGCGCTGCAGGTAACCGGGCGGCGGCAGGATCACCCCGGCCGAGCCGGAAATCGGCTCGATGATCACCGCTGCAATCGTCGAGGCGTCGTGCAGCTGCACCAGCCGCTCCAGGTCCTCGGCCAGTTCCACGCCGTGCGCCGGCAGCCCGCGCGAGAACGCGTTGCGGCCGATGTCGAGCGTGTGGCGCAGGTGGTCCACTGCCGGCAGACCGGGACCGAACCACTTGCGGTTGTTCGGCAGTCCGCCCACCGAGATGCCGCCGAAGCCGACCCCGTGGTAGGCATTCTCGCGCCCGATCAGGCGGATGCGCTGGCCTTCGCCGCGGGCGCGGTGGTAGGCCAGCGCGATCTTCAGCGCCGTGTCCACCGACTCCGAGCCCGAGTTGGTATAGAACACGTGGTCCAGCGGCCGCGGCGCGATCGCCTTCAGCCGCTCGGCCAGCACGAACGGCAGCGGCGAGCCCATCTGGAAGTTGGGCGCGAAGTCGAGGGTGGCGACCTGCCTGGCCACCGCCTCCACGATCCGCGGCCGCGCATGGCCGGCGTTGCAGCACCACAGCCCGGCGGTGCCGTCGAGAATCTGCCGCCCGTCCACGTCGCGGTAGTACATGCCTTCCGCGCTGGCGAGCAGGCGCGGGGTCCCGCGGAACTGGCGGTTGGCGGTGAACGGCATCCAGAACGCGTCCATGGCCGCCGGCGCCGCCAGGTTCTGCGCGGCGTAGTGGTCGGCCAGGGCGGTGCGGCGGAGGGCGTCGTCTTGCGGGCTCATGGGCGCTCCGGGGCAGGGGCGGCGCCCGCGGACGAAGGCGCGGTGCCGTTCGATAAATTCAACGCTGCGGCCGAGTCTACGCCAAAAATTGACCCGGGCGGGGTGGCATGTAAAGTATCCCGCAACACGCCGGGACGCCGGCCGGGACGTATCACATAGGAGCCGCCAGACGGGATGGACATCGGCGCACGCCTGCAGCGGGTACGCACCGCGCGCAACCTCAGCCAGCGCGAGCTGGCCCGCCGCGTGGGCGTCACCAACAGCACCATCTCGCTGATCGAACAGAACAAGGTCAGCCCCTCGGTCGGCTCGCTGAAGAAGGTGCTGGACGGCATCCCGATCTCGCTGGCCGACTTCTTCACCCTGGATTTGGACCCGGGCCCGCCCGAGCAGCCGTTCTATGCAGCCGACGAGCTGCCCGACGTGGGCAACAACGACATCCACTACTACCTGGTTGGCCAGCACCGTCCGCAGCGGCAGATGTGCATCCTGCGCGAGGTGATGCCACCGGGCACCGATACCGGCGAGACGATGCTGGTGCACGAGGGCGAGGAGGGGGGCGTGATCGTCGCCGGCCGGGTCGAGGTCACCGTCGGCGACCAGGTGCGCGTGCTCGGCCCGGGCGAGGCCTACTACTTCGAGAGCCGGGTGCCGCACCGTTTCCGCAACGTCGGCGACGGGGACGCGGTGATCGTCAGCGCAAATACGCCGGCGACGTTCTGAGCGGAGGGCCGGCATCCGATGCATCGTCGAGAACGCGGCCACCCCTCACTATCCGTCGTCCCGGCGCACGCCGGGACCCAGCGACTTCCATGCGCATCCCTGCCGTTCCGCGCGCAGCCTGTCCTGCGACCCTCGATCGAAGAAGCGTCGTTCCCGCGTAGGCGGGAACCCAGTGACTTCCCCTGCATGCTCCTCGCCCCCGCGGCTTTCCACGGACGGATGTCTGTTACTGCGGGGATCCAGCGACTTTCCCCGTCGCAACAAAGTCGCTGGGCTCCCGCCTCCGCGGGAGCGACGGCATAGAGAACCGGAGCTTCCCATGAACACCTCGCGCACCCGCGCCGACTGGCAGGCGATGGCCCACGGTCTCGACCTCCGTACCCGCGCCTTCATCGACGGTCGCTACGTCGACGCCGCCGATGGCCGCACCTTCGACTGCCTCAGCCCGATCGACGGCCGTGTGCTCGGCCAGGTGGCACGCTGCGGCCAGGCCGACGTCGACCGCGCGGTGCGCGCGGCGCGGCGCGGCTTCGAGGCCGGCGGCTGGTCGCAGGCACGGCCGGTCAAGCGCAAGAAGACCCTGCAGGAACTGGTGGCGCTGATCGAGAAGCACGCCGACGAGCTGGCGCTGCTGGAAACCCTGGACATGGGCAAGCCCATCGATGACGCGCGCAACGTCGACATCGCCGCCACGATCCGCTGCTTCGCCTGGACCGCCGAGGCGCTGGACAAGGTCTACGGCGAGATCGCGCCCACCGGCCAGGATGAACTGGGCCTCATCACCCGCGAGCCGCTGGGCGTGGTCGGCGCGATCGTGCCCTGGAACTTCCCGCTGCTGATGGCCGCCTGGAAGCTGGCGCCGGCGCTGGCCACCGGCAACTCGGTGGTGCTCAAGCCGTCGGAGAAATCGCCGCTGAGCGTGCTGCGCCTGGCCGAACTGGTCGCCGAGGCCGGCATCCCCGATGGCGTGTTCAACGTGGTGCCCGGCTTCGGCCAGGAGGCGGGAGAGTCCCTCGCCCTGCACATGGACGTGGACGGGCTGGTGTTCACCGGGTCCACCGCGGTGGGCAAGCGCCTGCTGCAGTGCGCCGGCCTGTCCAACATGAAGCGCGCCTACATGGAGTGCGGCGGCAAGAGCCCGAACGTGGTCTTCGCCGACGCCCCGGACCTGGCCAGGGCCGCCGAGGCCGCGGCGTCGGGCATCTTCTACAACCAGGGCGAGGTCTGTACCGCCGCTTCGCGCCTGCTGGTGGAGCGCGGCATCAAGGACGAGTTCGTCGCCCGCGTGGTCGAGGCCGGCAGGAAGATGCAGCCGCGCCACCCGCTGGAGCCCGGTGCGCCGATGGGCGCGATGGTGGACGAAGGACAGACGAAACGAGTGCTGGACTACATCGGCAAGGGCCAGGCCGAGGGTGCGACGCTCGCCCTGGGCGGCAATCGCGCCGAACCGGTCGCCGGCGGCAGCTACATCGAGCCGACCGTGTTCGACGACGTGCGCCCCGAGCACACCATCGCCCGCGAGGAGATCTTCGGCCCGGTGCTGGCGGTGATCCCGTTCGACGACGAGGCCCAGGCACTGCGCATCGCCAACGACACCGAATACGGCCTGGCCGCGGGGGTATGGACCGCCAACCTGTCACGCGCCCATCGCATGGCCCGCGGCCTGCGTGCCGGCAGCGTCTGGGTCAACTACTGGGACGGCGGCGACATGACCGCACCGTTCGGCGGCTACAAGCAATCCGGCAACGGGCGCGACAAGTCGCTGCATGCGTTCGACAAGTACACGGAGATGAAGGCGACCTGGATCAATCTGTCGGATTGATTGGGGACGTCCGCTCCCGGCCAGAAGGGGGCAGTAGTGCACAATGTGCGGGCAGTGGACGACTGGGTTTGACCGCAGAACCGTTATTTTGGAGTGCCAATGGATCGAAACTTGGGGGGTTCCAGTTTGATGCGGCGACCAAGATACCCAAGCCCCACCCCATGCATCTGTTGATCTTGCCTCGATTGCTCGGGCCTATGCTCATCTGCGCTTTGGCAAGTTGCAGTTCCAGCGATCCATCGATGAGTAGTACTGGATCGCGAGATGACACGGAACGCAGCGCCTTGCGCACTACAGGCGTTGGCGAGGGAACGTTCACGCACTCAATCAATCGCCAGGAAAACGCACCACTCGTCGCCTTGCGCAGCGATGGAGGAGGCTTGCAATACGGTCTTTATGGTGAGCGAGGCACGGTGCTTGCGCGCAACATCGTGCCGGATTTCTCGCGCGCGGGTTACCGGGGCGGCGGCGTCGCCCTGCCTACCCGGGCGAGTATCCCCGTGTACAAGACCCTCGCGCCGACGGGACACGATGACGCCCCGCGCATTCAGGCGGCAATCGACGCGGTCGCCGCATTGCCTCCGGACAGTCGTGGCCTGCGCGGCGTGGTGCTGCTGGAGCGCGGCCGTTACAGGCTGGACAGTACCCTGTTCATTCGTGAGAGCGGCGTGGTGCTGCGCGGCGAGGGACGTGGCGCGGAGGGGACGGTCCTGCGCTCCACGATCCGCGGGAAGCAGGGCAGAATCATCGAGGTGGGCGACGGTGAGCCCCGGATGCCGCGTGCGTCAGACGATCCGCGCCGGACGGCGATCAAGGCCGATTACGTGCCGGTGGGCGCGATGCGGATCGAGGTGGCGTCTGCGGCGGGCTATGGCGTCGGCGACAAGATCGCCATCGCCAGGGAGCCCAACGCCACTTGGCTCGGACCCGCCGGCATCGATACCGCGCGCTACGGCTGGCAAGCCGATGACTACGCCATGTACTACGAGCGTGTCGTCACGGCGGTGGACGGCGACACGATCAGCGTCGATGCGCCCGTCGTGGACGCGATAGAGGCGCGCTTCGGTGGCGGCAGCGTATACCGCATCGACGTGTCCCGCATCGCGGAGGTGGGCATCGAAGACCTCCGTGTCGAAGGTGATCCCGATATTGGTACTGCCAACGGCACTCCGGATACAGGCCCTTTCACCGCGATCCGCTTCGGCGGAGTCCGCGACTCCTGGATCCGCAACGTCACGGTGCGCTACGTGTCACATGGGTTCGCAACCCGCAGCGGCGCCTACTTCAACACGTTCGAGGACATTGCCTACCTCGATCCGCGCTATGGCGAAACCGAGGGTGCCCGGCGCTATGTATTCCTCTACGAGGGCAACTCCGCCTTCAACCTGACCCAGCGCTGCTACAACCGAGGCGGCCGGCACTCGTTCGTGGTCGGCGCGAAGGTGCCCGGCCCAAATGTGTTCCTGGACTGTGTCGCGGTGGATGACAGCAACGACAGCGGGCCTCACCATCGCTGGTCCACCGGCATCCTGTACGACAACACCAAGGGCTACATGCTGCGTGCGCAGAATCGGCGTTACAGCGGCTCCGGCCATGGCTGGGCGGGCGCACAGCAGATGTTCTGGAACACCGAGCACGAGCAATACGTCGTCCAGGCACCGCCCTTCGCGATGAATTGGAGCGTGGGGCAGGTGGGCGATATGACGGCTGGAAAATTCCCGCCCGAAGAACCCACTGGCATCGTGGAGGCGTCCGGCCAGATGGTGATGCCGCGCAGCCTGTATCTGCAGCAACTGCGGGATCGTTTGGGGGAGCAGGCGGTGATCAACGTCACCACCGACACGCAACGGAACGGACGAGTATGGGACATCCTATCGGCACGTGCCGGGGAGTAGGACTCCTCCCAAAGCGATGCGGAGATTGCCAATAGCCGACGGCTGCTTTGGATCGTGAGTGGACTTTGGAGTCGAATGTACGCTTCCGGCCGGAAGCGGAAAGCCGCAAGGCGAGCATCTGGATCATGCCTGTGCGCTTACCTGGCGGCGCTGTGTGAGGCGGGGCTGTTGGATTCATGACAGGCCAACACCCGTGGGCGGTGGTGGGTCGTCGAGCGTGCCGGCGCACGGGTCCGGCGGTTCTTGCCATGTGTTCCGTGCCACAGTAGGGGCGAGTCTGCGTCGCCGTGGTACGTCAACCGGTACCCGCCCTGGGCTCAACCTATCGACTGCCTGCCAGGAAATCCATGAAGAACCAGATCGCAATCTTTAGATTCACCCTAGGCAGCGGGCAAAGCATTGGTCCCGCCGACCTGAAGGCCATGTGGATGGATGCTTGCCAGGCGTCGAACGTGAGTGTCGGGCGCGTCGAGGACACTCGAGGTGCCGACAAGTCGGTCTATTCCCTGTATGCACCCCTGGATATCGCCACCCAGCCGCAGGTCGAGCAACGGCTCCGCGACCTGCTCGACCAGCGTCGCCTGAGGGCTTCGCTGGTTTCCGTCTTCTAGCAAGGTCAGGCGCGGGAGCGATGCGGGCCGCGCCCCAGTCTTCGCCAGCTTCCATCTGGCGCAGCAAGCCGCCATTGCCGGGCGCGGCGTCGCCTTGGGCTTGAAACTGGCGAACCTGTCCGGCTGGACAGGGTCGTCAGCGTCGACGGCATCGGACTTTCCCGTTTCGCCGGGCAGCCCGCCTCGACAGTCGATGCTGCGCGGCTACTGCGGCTCCCCCAGGAAATCCCGTACGGCCGCCGCGACCACGGCCGGATGCTGGTGGTGCGGCGCATGGCCCGTTTCGGAGAAGTAGACGAACCGGGCATTGCGCATGCTGCCGATCAGGGGGAACCAGTTTCCGCCGGCGGTGCTGGTGTCGTGGTCGCCGCACAGGACCAGGATGGGGAGCCCGGTCCGGCCCAGGCGCTCGCGCCTGCCCGCCGCGTCCACGTGGAAGCCCTTGGCGGCCTTGAAGTAACGCTGGAACTGCTCGGCGGACGCGGGTATGCGATCGACCACCCCGGGCCTGGCGTTGATGCGCGCATGCGAGGCCTTCGCCAGCTGCGTGCTCCGCGCCGAATCCGGGACGAAGAACAGGACGTATTCGTCGTCCAGGTCGTTGACCGGCTTGAGTGCGCGCTCGAGGAACCCCGGTTGTAGTTGTATCTGCAGCTGTCCCGGCGGATTGGTCGCTAGCAGGACCGCATGCGTCAACCGTTCCCCATGGTCGAGCAGGTAGGCCTGGGTCGCCAGTCCGCCCCATGACCAGCCGAGCAGGGCGAAGCGGTCGATGCCCAGCGCGTCGGCGAAGCGGTCGATGAAGGCGGATGCTTCTTCCATGCTTTCCGGTATCTGTCCCTCCGAGTACCCGACCCCGGGGAAGTCGAACAGGATGAGCGTGTGGCCTTGCGCCAGAGCATCCAGGAACTGGGGATCCCAGGTATCGAGCGTGCCGCGGAAGCGGTTGGCCAGCAGGAGCGGAGGGCCGGCGCCAAGCCGCCGGTAGGCGACCCGATCTTCTCCGACCGCCACCTCCAGGGTGGGCGCATCGATGGCGGCGGCTTCGCGTGCGCGGACTTGTGGCGCGGGCAGCACCGTGGTCAGCATGGCAAGCAGCAATGCGGCGATATGCGTGGATGCGGCCATCACGGTTTCTCCTTCAGGGCTGGGGAAGGGACTCTCCTCGCTGGACCTGTCGCTGGACCCGAAGCAGTCATCGGCGATGCCGATGGTCCAGCCGCCGCGCCGGTGCCGGATGGGCTCGCCGGACCGTCGACGGTGCCGTGCCCGCTGATCCGTTCAGCCGCCAGGACACGGCTTCCGGCGAGGAAGCCGAGGGTCATCGCCACCACCAGCAGCGCGCCCTGCCAGCGTGGCGGCGCCGGCAACGGCAGGTCGAGCAGGCGGCAGCCGACGCCGATCAGCAGCGCGGTCGCCAGGCCGACGAGGAACAGGATCATGGTGGCTGCCGGCGGCTTTCGCCGCTCGGTCCGCCGCAGTGCGGTCGCTGTCGTGCATCGCGCTGAGCCAGCCATGCATCGGCAGCCTGGTAGCCCAGGGTCATCGCCACCACCAGCAGCGCACCGGCCAGCACTGGCGGCGCCGGCGCCGGGATGCCGGTCGCGCCGCAGGCGAAACCGATCCCCAGCCCGAGCACGACTGCGGTCGCCAGGCGCCAGTTCATGGTGCGGTACCCCCCGCAGGCGGAGCGAATGCGCCGCCGATGAAGTGGCGTACCCGTGGCAACGATTCGCCGCGATGCAGCCGCCGCAGCCTGTCCTGCAATGCGCGTTCCTCGCCGGTCACGCGCTGGTGCTGGCGCAGGTGCTCCAGCCAGGAGCCGACCAGGAAGTACTCCAGGAACACCCCCGGTCCGGCCGCGTCTTCCAGCACGCCCCAGCGCAGCGCGCCGTCGCGGCGGCGGCTGCGGCCGAGCAGGCGCATGCATTCCTGGAAGGCGTCGCGGTCGCCGGCGTCGATGTGGTACTCCACGGTGACCAGCACCGGTCCGCGTTCGCCGGGGTCGGCCAGCGCCAGCACCGGCTGCGGCCAGTGCGCCGACGGCATCAGGTCCAGCGTCTCGCCCGCGGCCAGACGCAGCCGCGACATGGCCAGGGCGGCCAGCAGCAGGCCGCCGCCGGCCAGCGACAGCGCCAGCGGCGTGCCCCAGCGCTGGGCGACGGCGCCCCACAGCAGGCTCCCGGCAGCCATGCCGGAGGCGAACACGAGGATGTACAGCGAAAGCGCGCGCGCCCGCACCCAGGCGGGGACCGCGACCTGGGCGCCGACCTGCAGCGAGGAGAGGACGCAGATCCACGCGATGCCGTTGAGCAGCATCACCGGCACCAGGGCGCCGACCGCGCTCGACCAGGCCACGCCGAACAAGGTCGCCGCGCACAGCAGCGAGGCGACCAGCACGAGCCTGTCGGTACCCAGCCGCGCACGCAGCCGCGGCAGCAGCAGCGCCCCGGCGATGGCCCCGATCCCGATGCAGCCCAGCAGCAGGCCGAAGGCGCCGGGACCGGCGTCCAGGCGAACGCGGACCACGATCGGCAGCAGCGCCGGCAGCGCGCCGGCGAAGACGAAGAAGCCGGCGGCCTTGGCCAGCACCGCCTGCAACGCCGGCGCGTGCGCGGCGAAGCGCAGGCCTGCGCGCAGGCCGCCGAAGAACCGTTCCGGCGGCAGTTCCGGGGCCGGCACCCGGCGCTTCCAGCGCAGCAGCACGATGGCCACGCCGAGGAAAGTGACCGCGTTGATGGCGAAAGCCCATTGCGCGCCCCAGCGCGCCACGACCACGCCGCCCAGCGCCGGCCCGAGCGAACGGGCGATGTTCATCCCCAGCGAGTTGAGCGCGACCGCCGGCGCCAGCATCGGCCGCGCGACCAGTTCCGGGATGACCGCCGCCTGTGCCGGCATGGCCATCGCCGCGCCGCAGCCCAGGGCGAAGGTCAGCGCCAGCAACCAGGCCGGCTGCAGGCGGTCGCTGCCGGCGAGCAACGCCAGCACGGTGGCCACCGCGAACATCCAGCACTGCGTGAGCAGCAGGTAGCGGCGCCGGTCGACGATGTCGGCCAGGGTGCCGGCGATCAGCGCCAGCAGCACCACCGGCAGGGTGGTGGCGGCCTGTACCGCCGACACCCACAGCGGCGAACCGGTGCGCTCGGCCATGACCCAGGCGGCGGCGACGTCGTGCATCCAGGTGCCGACGTTGCCGACCAGGATCGCCAGCCAGAGGGCGCGGAACAGCGGCTGCCGCAGCGGCGACCAGGGGCCCGCTGGCGGCACCGGCACGTCTGCGGCGGGAGCGCCCATGTCAGAAGGCGAAGCAGTTGCAGCCGAACGCGCCCCAGAAGGCGCGCACATCGTCCACCGGGGGCGCCGCGGCGGGCATGCGGCCGTGGTCGTGCACGCAGCAGGCGCGCGAGTGCTGCCGATGTACATGCGCCGGCGGCGGCCGCGGCAGGTTCGCCGGCGACCAGTCCGGCATCGGCCGCGGCAGCGGCGGCGCCAGTCCGGCGAACCCGCCGCTGCCGTGCACGATGCGCCCGCCGACCACGGTCAGCTCGCTCTCGATGTCGGGGATGGAATCCTCGGCCACCGCGAAGTAGTCGGCCGACAGCAGCGCGAAGTCGGCGTAGCGGCCGGGCTCCAGGCTGCCCTTGTCCGCCTCCTCGCCGGAGAACCAGGCGCTGCCGCCGGTCCACAGCCGCAGCGCCTGTTCGCGGTCCAGCACGTTGTCCTCGCCGTACATGCGCAGGCCGCCGACGCTGCGGCCGCTGACCAGCCAGTACAGCGCCACCCACGGGTTGTAGCCGGCCACGCGGGTGGCGTCGGTGCCGGCGCCGACCGGCACGCCGGCCTGCAGCATGCGCCGCACCGGCGGCGTGTGCGCCAGCGCCTGCAGGCCGTAGCGTTGCGCGAAGTACTCGCCCTGGTAGGCCATCCGGTGCTGGATGGCGATGCCGCCGCCGAGCGCGCGGACGCGGTCGATGTTGCGCGCGGAAATGGTCTCGGCATGGTCGATGGTCCAGCGCAGCCCGTCGAACGGCAGGTCGCGGTCGACCTTCTCGTAGACGTCGAGGATGCGGCCGATGCTCTCGTCGTAGGTGGCGTGGATCCGGAACGGCCAGCGCTCGCGCAGCAGCAGGCGCACCACCGCCTCCAGCTCGGCCTCCATGTTCGGCGCGAGCGCCGGGCGCGGTTCGCGGAAGTCCTCGAAGTCGGCGGCGGAGAACACCAGCATCTCCCCGGCGCCGTTGTGGCGCAGCAGCGCATCGCCCTGCCGCGGCCGCAGCATCGCGCTCCAGCGCTCGAAGTCGGCCAGCTCGCCGCCCCGGTTCTGGGTGAACAGATTGTAGGCGATGCGCACGCTCAGCTGATCGCTTGCGTGCAGGGCCTGGATCACTTCGTAGTCTTCCGGGTAGTTCTGGAAGCCACCTCCGGCATCGATCACCGAGGTGATGCCGAGGCGGTTGAGCTCGCGCATGAACTGCCGGGTCGAGTTGGCCTGGTATTCCGCAGGCAGGCGCGGACCCTTGGCCAGGGTCGCGTAGAGGATCAGTGCGTTCGGCCGCGCCAGCAGCAGGCCGGTGGGGTTGCCGGCCTTGTCGCGTTCGATCAGGCCGCCCGGCGGATCGGGCGTGTCACGTCCGTAGCCCACCGCGCGCAGCGCGGCGCGATTGAGCAGGGCGCGGTCGTACAGGTGCAGCAGGAACACCGGCGTGTCCGGCGCGATCGCATTGAGTTCGGCCAGGGTGGGCAACCGCTTCTCGGCGAACTGGTGCTCGCTGAAGCCGCCGATCACCCGCACCCACTGCGGTGCCGGGGTGCGGTCCACCTGTGCCCTGAGCATCGCCATCGCCTCGGCCAGGCTGGACACGCCGTCCCAGCGCAGCTCGAGGTTGTAGTTCAGCCCACCGCGGATCAGGTGCGTATGGCTGTCGTTGAGGCCGGGGATCAGGCGCCGGCCGCCGGCATCGACCATGCGGGTGTGCGCGCCGGCGTGGGCCATGACCGCGGCCTCGTCGCCGATGGCGAGCACGCGGCCGTCGCGCACGGCCACGGCGCGCGCCTGCGCGGGCGTCGGCGCAGCGGCGCCCGCCAGGGTGGCGATGCGGGCATTGCGCACGATCAGGTCGGCCATCGAGGCGCTCCGGTTCCATGCGGATGAGGCAAGCGGCGTGGCGGCCGCAGCGGCGACCAGGCCCTGCACCAGCCGTCGTCGCGCGGGGTCATGCATCGCCGGGGCCGGCGGCGGTCCGCATCGGCCGGGGTGCCGCGGCGGGAGCGACCTGCACGGCTGCCATCGCTTTCGCGCCGGGGGAGGGAGCGGCGAGGCGAAGGCAGCCGGCAGGTCGGTTCGGTGCCACTAGTGGCCTTCCTGCGCGCCGAACATGGACTTGGCGTACTGGATGCCGATGCCGTAGCCGCCGGCGTTGCTGCGGGCGATGCCGGTCACCAGGTCGTAGGTCGCGCCGCGCGCCCAGTCGCGCTGCAGCTCCAGCAGGTACTGCAGGCTGGTCAATGCCTGCGCGCCGGCCTGGAGCATGCGCTGCACGGCGCGCTCGTGGGCCTCGTCGCTGACGTCGCCGCAGGCATCGGTGATCACGTAGACGGGGAAGCCCTGTTCCAGCGCCGACAGCACCGGGCCGACGATGCACACGCTGGTCCACAGCCCGGCCAGCACCAGTTTCTGCCGGCCGACCTCGTTCACGCGCGCGATGAAGCTGGCGTCTTCCCAGGCGTTCATGGTGGTGCGGTCGATCACCGGCGCGTCCGGGAACACCTCGGTGATTTCCGGGAACAGCGGGCCGGAGAAGCTGGCCATGGCCACCGAGGTCAGGATGGTCGGGACGGCGAATCCGTCCGCCGCCTTGCTGATCAGGCCGGTATTGGTGCGCAGCAGGGCGACGTCGATCGAGCGCACCGGGAAAGCCATCTGCGACTGGTGGTCGATCAGGACCAGGACGTGGTCGTCGGGGGTCAGCAGGTTCGCGGCGGCTGCGGGGGTGGCCTTGGCCATGGGTGGACTCCTCGGGGGTCGGGAAGGAAAGGCGGCTCAGCCGTGCAGCCGGATCGCGGTTTCGGCGACCACGCGGCCCTGGTAGCGCGCACCCTGCAATTCGTTGTCGGTCGGCTGGCGGGAGCCGTCGCCCCCGGCGATCGTGCTGGACCCGTAGGGCGAGCCGCCGGTGATCTCGTCCAGGGTCATCTGTCCGGCGTGGCCGTAGTCCAGGCCGACGATGACCATGCCGAAGTGCAGCAGGTTGGTGATGATCGAGAACAGCGTCGTCTCCTGGCCGCCGTGCTGGGTGGCGGTGGAGGTGAACGCCGCGCCGACCTTGCCGTGCAGCGCGCCACGCGCCCACAGGCCGCCGGCCTGGTCGAGGAAGCTGGCCATCTGCGAACCCATGCGGCCGAAGCGGGTGCCAGTGCCGATGACGATGGCGTCGTAGTCGGCCAGTTCGGCCACGGTGGCCACCGGGGCGGCCTGGTCGAGCTTGTAGTGGGCCGCGCGCGCGACCTCGGCCGGCACCAGTTCCGGCACGCGCTTGACGTCGACCTGCGCGCCGGCGCCGGCGGCACCCTCGGCGACCGCGCGCGCCATCGCCTCCACGTGCCCGTAGGCGGAGTAGTAGAGCACCAGGACCTTGGCCATTGTTCGTCGCTCCTCAGGGGCATGCCGGGGCATGCGATGGATGGGGTTCGCCGTGCAGCCGGGCTGCGCCGGACGTCGCCCCGTGCCGGCACTGGCGCGAGAACGCGCGCGGCGAGATGCCGGTGGCGCGGCGGAAGGTGCGGGTGAAGTGGCTCTGGTCGAAGAAGCCAAGCTCGGCGGCGGTGGCGGCGATGCAGCGGTCGCCGTGGGCCAGCATTTCCTTGGCCCGCTCCAGGCGCATCCGCATCACGTAGGCCATCGGGCTGCAGCCGGTGCGCGCCCGGAACAGGCGGGCGAAATGGAAGCGGCTGATGCACGAAGCGGCGGCCAGTTCGGCCAGGGTGAAATGCTCGCCCAGGTGCAGGACGATGAAGGCATGGGCGCGCTGGAAGGCGCGGTCGTTGAGCCCGGGGGCGCCGCGGGCAAGGGTGCGGTGGAGATCCTGGCAAGCCTGCATGATCGGGTACCGGTTGGTCCGGCGGCGTCCGCGGCCGCACGCGATGTGGAGTTCCCCTGGGACACAGGCTGCGCCGCTCCGGCACTGCGCGGCACCCCAATCGGCGTAGCCGGAGCGTCCCCCGATCGGGGTAGGCCGTCGCGACTGCCGATCGACGTTGCTGTCGTTAGGATGGGGGCGGGGATGTCCCCGCGCGGCTGGCGACGGATCCTGGTGACCGGATGCTCTCCCTGGCGGCTCGCATGCGGGCTCGCCCTGACCTGGGCTGCCTGCGTGGCGGCAGCGGCAGCGGCTGTCCCGGCCCCGGTGCGCCCGGGGCTGGCCGACTTCCAGCACACGGCATGGACCACCCGCGATGGTGCGCCGGCCGACATCTGGGTGCTGGCCCAGGCCGCGGACGGCCACCTGTGGCTGGGCACCGGCAGCGGCGTCTACACGTTCGACGGCATCGGCTACTCGCGGGTGCCGGCGCCCAAGGGCAGCCGCTGGCTGTCGGGCAACGTCACCGCGCTGCTGGTGCGCGCGCCGGACGATGTCTGGGTCGGCTACTTCGGTGGCGGCGCGAGCCGGCTGCACGCTGGCCGGCTCGATCATTACCCGCCGGGCTCAGGGCTGCCCACGGGCGCGGTCTACCGCTTGATCCAGGACGATGCGGGCGAGGTCTGGGCCGCGACCAGCGGCGGCTTGGCGCGATGGCGCGATGGCCTATGGATGCAGGCGGATCGCGCGCTGGGCGTGCCGCCGGGTCCGGCCTTCTGGGTGCACGCCGACACGCATGGCGACCTGTGGCTGGCGGCGGGTACGCACTTGCTGCGCAGGCGCCGCGGTCAGGAGGGATTCGACCCGTTGCCGTTCGCGATCGGCGTGGAAGCGGTGATGGCCGAGTCCGCCGACGGGACACTATGGCTTTCGGACGCCGCGCATGGCACCCGTCGCCTGATCGCGGAGGGCGGCACGGTCCGGATCGAACCGGTGCCCGGACTGGCCGACGTGCCGGCCAAGCGCATGGCCTTCGCCGCCGATGGCAGCCTGTGGTTGACCGATGCCCGCAACGGCGGCGTACTGCGGCTCGAATTCCCCGCCCAGGCCGGTGCGGCGGCGCAGGCTTTCCGCCGCCGCGACGGGCTCAGCTCGGACATGGCGGTGCCGGTGCTGCAGGACGTGGAAGGCAACATCTGGATCGGCACCAATCTGGGGCTCAACCGCTTCCGCCGGCGCGACGCGATGATGCTGGCGTCGACCCTGGACATGGCCCATCGCGGGCTCGGCATCGCAGGCACGGCCCAGGGCATCGCGATAGCGACCGGCGGCCGCCTGTTGCGCGAGGACGATGGCCACTGGGTCGCGGCCGACGGATTCCCGGAGGTGCTTTCGATGGTCGCTGCCGGCGACGGCGGCTTGTGGCTCATGGGCCGGGCGCTGTGGCACTGGCGCGAAGGCGCTCTGCAGGAAGTGCCGCTTCCGTCGCCGGCCTCGGTCACCACCTACGACGTCCAGGCGATCGCGACCGCGCCCGATGGTGCGTTGTGGATGAGCCTGCTCGGCGCCGGGTTGTACCGGCGGGACGAGCCAACCGGATGGCAGTTGCAGATGCCGGCGAGCGTGTCGCAGCCGCGGGCCATGGCGTTCGACGCGGCCGGGCGCCTGTGGACCGGCGATGCGGCCGGCCGCGTGTTCTGGCACCACGCGGGCCAGCGCGGGCGCCTGCCGACGACCGGCCTGGACGTGGGCGCGATCACCGCGCTGCTGCCGGGCAGGCGCCATTTCCTGGTCGCAGGCGAACGCGGACTGGCGCGCTTCGACGGCCGCCGCTTCCATACCCTCGACGAAACGCGCGTGGCCGAACTGGTCGCCGTCACCGGCATGGCCGAGGCAGGCGACGGCCGTCTCTGGCTCAATGGCGGGCGTGGCGTGGTGCTGTTCGAACCGGCGCAGGCCGCCGCCGCGTTCATGCCAGGCGCACGCCCGGCCTACCGCCTGTTCGACGAACGCGATGGCCTGCTGGGCGTGGCGGTCCAGTCCAATGCCACTCCCACGCTGGTGCAGGGCGGCGACGGGCGCCTATGGTTCTCGACCAACCAGGGCGTGGCCTGGATCGACCCGACGCGCATCGGGCGCAACCCGCGTCCGCCCCAGGTCCTGCTGCGCTCGGTTTCCGCGGGCGACGTGGATTACCCGCCGGGTCCGCCGCTGGAGTTGCCGGCGCATACCCGGAACCTGCAGGTCGATTACACGGCCACCAGCCTGGGCATGCCCGAGCGCGTCGCCTTCCGCTATCGCCTCAAGGGCGTGGACGACACCTGGCAGGAGGCCGGCACCCGACGGCAGGCGTTCTACACGAACCTTGCGCCCGGCAGATATCACTTCGAGGTGCTCGCCGCCAACGAGGACGGCGTATGGAGCCCAGAACCGGTCACGCAGGTGCTGCGCATCCGGCCGGCGTTCTACCAGACCTGGTGGTTCATGCTGCTGTGCCTGCTGCTGGTGGCCGGAGGCTTATGGCTGGCCTACCTGATGCGGCTGCGGCAGCTGGGCCAGCACATCCGCGGGCGCCTGCAGGAGCGCCACGCCGAGCGCGAGCGCATCGCCCGCGAGTTGCACGACACGCTGCTGCAGAGCATCCAGGGCCTGATCCTGCGCTTCCAGGCCGTGTCGGTGACGCTGCCGCCGCTGGATCCGGCACGCAGCGCGATGGAGCAGGCCCTGCAGCGTGCGGACGAAGTGCTGGTGGAGGGGCGCGACCGCGTACTGGACCTGCGCGCCACCGCGCCCGACGCCGGCGACCTGGAGGACCTGCTGGCCGCATTCGGCGAGGAGCTGGCGCAGGCGACGGACGTGCGGTTCGACGTGAGCGTGCAGGGCACGGCCGAGGCGCTGGACCCGATCGTCCGCGACGAGCTCTACCGCATCGGCCGCGAGGCCATGCTCAACGCCTGCCGCCATGCCGAGGCCGGACGCATCAGGGTCGAGGTGGACTATGGTCCCGGCGAGCTGCGGTTGCGCGTGTTCGACGACGGCCGCGGGATCGATCCGGACATGCTGCAGCGTGGCGGCCGGCCCGGCCACTGGGGCCTGCACGGGATGCGCGAGCGCGCCAGCCGGATCGGCGCGCGGCTGCGGATCTGGTCGCGTCCCGGTGCCGGCACCGAGGTCGAACTGCGGATGCCGGCCGGCAGCGCCTACCGTCCGTGCCTGCAGGCCTCGCGCCAGGCCTGGCTGCGCGCTATCTTCGGCGGCAAGCCCGCCTGATACCCGTCCCATGGCGCCGCTGTCCGTCCCCGCTCCCGTGTGCGCCGCCGCCGGCCCGATCCGGGTCATGGTCGTGGACGACCATCCGCTGCTCCGCGAAGGCATCGCCGCGGTGCTCGGCACCCAGCCGGACATGCTCCTGCAGGCCGAAGCCGAAGAGGGCGGGGAGGCGGTCGCGCTCTACCGCCTGCACAGGCCCGACGTGGTGCTGATGGACCTGCAGATGCCGGGCATGGACGGCATCACCGCGATCGGCGCGATCCGCGCGCAGGACCCTTCGGCGCGGATCGTGGTGCTGACCACCTACCGCGGGGACGTGCAGGCCCTGCAGGCACTGCGGGCGGGTGCCCAGGGCTACCTGCTCAAGAGCATGCTGCGGCGCGAACTGGTCGACACGATCCGCGCGGTGCACGCCGGCGGGCGACGGGTGCCGCACGAGGTCGCGGATGCGTTGGCCGCGCATGTGGGCGAGGACTCGCTCAGCATGCGCGAGATCGAGGTGCTGCGTGAGGTCGCCGATGGCAACGCGAACAAGCGCGTGGCGCGCTGCCTGGGCATCTCGGAAGAGACGGTCAAGGCGCACATGAAGAGCATCATGTCCAAGCTCGACGCAAACGACCGTACCCACGCGGTCACCATCGCGATCAAGCGGGGAATCATCCAGCTCTGATCCGCCAGCTCCGGCGCGGGGTGGAGCGCACGGATATGCAAGAGCAAAGCGTTGCCTGCAGGCACGCTCAGGCCACTCGCAGCACCCTCACAGGCTCGCCGCCGCATGAATGTTCCGACCGACAAGCCCGGTGATCCCGAGCGACGCCGCGTGATCCTCGCCGGCGCGGCGGCGATGGTCTTGCCTGCGTGGCCGTGGCCGGCCACGGCCGCGCCTCCTTCCCCGCAGCATCCAGACGAGCACGCACGCATGGGCACTTTCACCACCCGCGATGGCACCACGATCTACTTCAAGGACTGGGGCAGTGGCCCCGTCGTCTCCTTCAGCCACGGCTGGCCGCTGTCGGCTGACGCCTGGGATCCGCAGGTGTTCCACCTGGCCAGTCATGGCTTCCGTTGCATTGCCCATGACCGGCGCGGCCATGGGAGATCCAGCCAGCCCTGGCACGGCAACGAGATGGACACCTACGCCGACGACCTGCAGCAGCTGTTCGAGCACCTCGGGGTCAAGGACGTGATGATGGTCGGCCACTCGACCGGTGGCGGCGAAGTGGCTCGCTATATCGGCCGGCACGGCACCGGCCGGGTCGGCAAGGCGGTGCTGATGGGTGCGGTGCCGCCGATCATGGTGCAGACGCCGGCCAACCCGGGCGGGCTGCCGCTGTCGGTGTTCGACGGTTTCCGCCAGGCCTACCTGGCCGACCGTGCGCAGTTCTTCCTCGACGTGGCCAGCGGTCCGTTCTTCGGCTACAACCGGCCTGGCGCCAAGGTGTCCGAAGGCAATATCCGCTCGTGGTGGACGCAGGGCATGCAGTCCGGATTCAAGAACGCCTACGACTGCATCAAGGCGTTCTCCGAGACCGACTTCACCGAGGACCTGAAGAAGTTCGACGTCCCGACCCTGATCATCCATGGCGATGACGACCAGATCGTTCCGATCGATGCATCGGCCAGGCTGTCCGCCAAACTGGTTCCTGGCGCCACGCTCAAGGTCTATGCGGGCGGCTCGCACTCGCTGGGAGATACGAGCCGGGACCAGCTCAATGCGGACCTGCTTGCCTTTGCCCGTGCCTGAAGCCCGCGCCGCGGGCGCGGGTCCCGGTGCCCCCTACGGAGAACCGCCATGCTGGATACGCTGACTCTTTCGACATTCGGTGCGTTCCATACCCTGATCGCACTGGTTGCGGTGGCGTGCGGCATCGCCGCCCTGGTGCGCCATGGCGAGATCGCCACCGCTTCCCGGTCCGGACTTGCCTACGTCGTGCTGACCGTGGCGACGTCGGTCACCGGCCTGTTCATCTTCCGGCACGGCGGCTTCGGCGCGCCGCATGCACTGGCGATCCTCACCCTGGTGGTCCTGGCGGTCGCGTATGTCGCGGAGAAGCGGGGGCGCACTGGTGGCTTGGCCCGCTACGTTGCGGTGCTGGGGTACTCGCTTACGCTCTTCTTCCATCTGATTCCGGGGCTTACCGAGACCGGCACGCGGCTGCCCTTGGGAAGCCCGGCGTTCAGCAGCCCCGAAGACCCGTTGCTCAAGGCGCTGGTGGGCGTCGGGTTCGTCGTCTATCTGGCCGGCGCCGCGTGGCAGGTCCTGCGGATACGCCGATCGTCCCGGATTCCGGTGGGCGTCGCGGCGCGCTAGTCCCGATCCGGGGCCGGGCGACGTCGAAGTTCCGGGCCGTCGGGATCTGCCATGAGGGCCGAGAGAAATCCTCACCGGCCCGGTTGCCGGCACCGGGCCCGAAGCAATCCGTGGCCATGGCTTTGCCTGCTGGGAGCCGTACTCGTCACCGGCTGCACCTCGCTGCCGGTGGAGGTGGATGCGTCCGGGCATGCCGGCCCGTCGGCGGGCGCAGACGCTTCTCCCGGTTCGGTGGATGCGGCACTGAAGCTGGCCCGGCGGGCCGAGCTGCTCCCGGATTCGCCTGCGCGGACGCGTTTGCTGCTGGACTGCATCCGCATCGCCCAGGCCGCGCTTCCCGCAGCGGAATCCGCTTCCGACGTCGGCGTGGACCTGATTGGACGCTGCTCGGACCAGGCGCTGCTTTCCGAATTCCGCCGCCGCCCGCGTGGATGGAGCGACGGCAGGACCACCATCGCGGGACGGACCGTCGACGTTCGGATCGTCGGGACGAGCCGGATGTTCCGGGGCGCCTACGCGATCACGCCTGCGTGGGACGTCGAGCTCCCTCCCGGCTGGAACTTCAGGCAGCCCGGATTCGGGCTCCCGGTGGTGCTCAGGACCGACCGCTGCGTGGACGATCCGAGATGCGAGCTGTATCCGGCCGAGGGCATCTACCAGTGGGCGACCGCCTGGATCGAGTATGGCGAAGACGGATCGCCGGTCCTGCATGTCGTCGACCCGGCCCGGTCCGATCCGGTGGTCGTGGCCGGACGCAGCGTGCATCCGTATTTCGACGCGTTGTCGTTCTACCAGCTCGGCGCTTCCGCATCGCGCCTTCCGCGGCAGGGCGTCTATGGCCTGATCGGCGGCAGGGGCATCGGCGCGCGTGCAGGGGTCTACCTGCTCCAGGACTACGATCCGGACCGGGTTCCGGTCGTCATGATCCATGGGCTGGGCAGCAACCCCATCATCTGGTCCGAACTGTCCGGTGCGATATGGGCCGATCCCGCGCTGCGGGAGTCCTACCAGGTGATCCATGTCGTCTTCCAGACCAATGCACCGCTGCTGATCTCCAGGCTCCGGGTCCAGCACTACCTGGACCGGATGTGGATGCTGCTGGATCCGGAGCAGGACGATCCGGCGCGTGGGAAGATGATCGTGATCGGGCACAGCCTGGGTGGCGTGGTATCCAGGCTGCTTGCGGTCGACAGCGGGACGACGCTGTGGGATGCCGCGTTCACGGTGCCCCCCGACCGGCTCGAGGGCTCGGCCGAGGACGTGGCGGGAATCCGCGCCACCTTCCTGATCAAGCCCTATCCAGGGGCCTGTGCGTTGATCCTCCTGGCCGCGCCGCACAAGGGAAGTCCCAGGGCCACGAGTCTCACCGGGAGAATCGCCCGCCTCCTGGTCGGAAGGCGCGCCCCGGAGATCCAGGCTTTGCGGCGCGTGGCGGACGCCTATCCGGAATCGGTCCGGCCGGAACTGCTCGACAGCTATCGCCTCGCCAGGCTCAACAGCATCACCACCCTGCAGGCGATGCAACCGGTACGCCGCGCGGGCGAGGCGTTGCTGCCGGCGGCGGGCATCCGCTACCACACCATCGCCGGCGATCTCGATGGGCAGGGCAGCGACGGCGTCGTTCCGCTCGAGAGCTCGCTTCTTCCGGGTGCGCATTCGACCCTGGTCGTCGACGCCGGCCACACCCTGTACCGGAACCCGGAAGCCATCGCCAGGATCATCTGGATCCTGCGCGAGGAACAGGGTCGCCGCTGCGACGCGGGCGCCGAAGCCGGCCAAGGACTGGATCGCAACGGCGCGTCCGCAGGAACGCCGGGCAGCCCGCGAGCGATCAATGCGGACCGGCCGCGGATCGACCCCGCATCCCGGAGTTCCAGGCGCGACGACATCGAGGTGCAACCATGAACAGCGAAGACGCATCGGTCTATCCCGCGAATCCGGCGCGGCGCGCGTCCAGGTGTTCGCGCGGGGAAGCTGGGGCGGAGAATGACACCCGGATTTCGCCCCCCGGGACGGCAACCTGATCGCCAAGGAGCACTGGGGCGGGAGCGAGTTCGCGAACACGGACCTGGACTTCCTGCTGAGGCAGCATGGCATTGGCCATGTCGTCCTGATCGGATTGATCACCAACACCTGCATCGAAACGACCGGGCGGTTCGCCTCCGAACTCGGCTACCACGTGGCCCTGGTGACCGACGCGACGGCCGCGTTCACCCCCTGAGGCAATGCGCGCGGCGCATGCGATCAACGGCCCGACGCATGCGCACATCATATGCACCACGAACGAACTGCTGGGCCGGATGCCCGAAAATTGATCGTTCGAATCGAACCTGCGTCGCAGGGCACGAGGCCCATCGAACGCAAAGATGGGCGCAGGTCGCCAGACTGCCGCCCGCCCGCAAGACGAATGCGGGGAAACCTCGGCCTCCGTCGCCTTTTGGCCAAGCGCTTGGCCGTTGTTTCCCCGCCTTCCCGTTGGCTCCGTTGATGAGCCAGGACCGGCCTTGCCGGTTCCTGGCCATTGCTGTCCTGAACGGAGAGCCGGACGTGGCAGAAGCGGCGGAACGAATCTTCATTTCCATCGCCGTCTCCAGGCCAGGGGGCGGACTGGACGAACTGCCCGGGGCCATCAAGGCCGCGGAAAGAATGGCGGCCTGGGCGGCCGCCCAGGGCTATGCGACGGTCCTTGTCCATGACCGGAAGCACAAGGAAATCACCGTCGACCTGCTGCGCAAGAAGATCGCGGCGGCCATCAAGCGGGTTACCGATGAAACCGAGCTCAAGCGCCTGGTGGTGTTCTTTGCCGGGCATGGCGCGGCGCTGGCCGTCGGCGACCAGTACTGGATCCTGACCCACTGGAAGAAGCGCCCGACCGAAGCCATCAAGGTGTCTTCGCTCCAGCGCATGCTGGAGTACTACGGCCCCAGGCAGGTCGCCATCATCGGCGACGCGTGCCAGGAGTTCTCGGCCAGCTTCCTCGACATCGTCGGCAGCCCGGTGCTGGACATGCCCGACGAGGAGCAGCGTCCGTACGAGCTGGACCAGTTCTTCGCGGTCGATGTGGGGAAACAGGCCTTCATGATCAAGGCCGCGGGCGGCCAGGACGATTTCTGCCTGTTCACCGAGGTGCTGCTCGATGCGCTGGAGGGCGATGCGGCGCAAGCCTCGTTCGAGCAGATCGGCCAGGACAGGGTCGTCACCAGCCAGTCGCTTGCCCGCTACCTGGACAGCAATGTCGCGCAGGAGGCCGGGAAATACGGCGTGCGGATGATTCCGCGTCCCAAGCCTGGCTTCTATACCGACCGCACCTATCTGAAGGTGCCGCCGCCGGCGACCGAAGGCCGGCCGGAGCCCGAGATCGGCGACTCCGTTGCAGATGCCGTGCTTGAGGATGACGCGTCCAGTTCCGCCGGCGCTGCGGCCCCGCCGCGCGCCAGCAGCGGGAGGGGGGGCTCTCGCCCAGGCAAGGGCTCCACGCAGGCGTCTCGCGCGGTGGAAAGGATCGCGCTGGCCAGGCCGAAGGCGCCGGCGCCTGCGCTGGCCGCCCGGAACAATGCAATCGCCAAGGCGCGCGAGGCGCGGCGCCGGGCGTTCGCCGACGAGGTGGGCAGTGCCACCGTTCGCGACCATTTCGAAAGCGGTTGCGGCATCTGCGTCAGCGGCGCCGAGGTCGCCAAGGTCGAGGCCTCGTTCGGCGAGGAATCGCGCGTGGATGGACAACCCAACTGGTTCCGCATCTGGCTGGGAGGCGAGAGCAACAGCCTGGGGTGGAGCGACACGCTGGTCACGCTGGCGGATGGGCGCATCTATTCGGTCTGCGTGGTCCAGGGTTTCGTCGCCGCGCTGCACGTCATGGGCGATGGGTTCCTCAGCCTGTTCCATCGTCCCATCGGAGCCGGCGCATACGAAGGCCAGATGGCCATCGATCTGCTTGCACAGGCGCATTCCGGCCTGCTGAGCCAGGAGGAGATCATCAGCACGGCGGCCTTCCTCCGGCACGGCAAGCACCGGATCATCACCCTGGGCTGCATCGCGGCGCAGTTCTACGACACTATCCGGGATGTCGACAGCCTGCGTTCGATGGCGAGTTTCTATGCCTCGCACGCCCAGCCGGTCCCGCTCGACATCGTCCTCTACGGCGGCGGCACCATCAGCGAATCGGAGGGACGGCTGTACGCCGACATCCCCGCGGTGGCCGCGCGCAAGCCGCGTACCCCGGAAGAGCAGAGGCAGAGCTTCACTTTCGATCCCACGCCGGGTTTCGAGCGGCATCCGATCGCCGGGCGGATACCCTGGATGCGCCAGGCCTGGGGGGCGGTCGTGACCGCCAACTGCGACAAGAGCGCAGAGGGCTGGCGCAAGCAGGCGCTGGCGGCGATGGCCCATCTGGCGCCCGGCGCATTCACCAATGTGGCGCCCGGCGGGCGACAAGCGCTCGTCAAGCTGGCGGGCATCAAGACCGGCAAGCGGAAGGCCCGACAACTTCTGTCCGTATAGCTAGCGGAGTGAACAACCATGCGCATGGTCCTGGTCCACGGCATCAACCAGCAAGGGAAAAGCGCCCAGAAGATCCAGGATGATTGGCTGGGCGCACTGCGCGCCACCTACGCCAGGCATGGCCCCGATCCCCTGGGCAAGCTGTCGCGTATCGACGCCGCGTTCTATGGCGATACGCTCGAGCAACTGAGTTCGGCCAGGGTGACCAGCCAGGCCATCGCACTGGGTGCGGAAGACGCGCCTGCCGATTTCGACGAATTCGCGGTCGATGCGCTGAAGGAAATGGCGTTGCGCATGGGCGCGACCGAGGAACAGATCCAGGCCGAGGTTGCGGTGACGGCGGTTCCCCAGGGCGCCGGACTGCACAAGAAGTGGGTCAAGGCGATTTCGCGCGTCGTCGAAACCGTTTCTCCCTTCCGCGGGACGCTGGCCTTGCGCGTCCTGGGGCAGGCGCATGCCTACATACGCAACCAGCATGTCCACGACGAGGTCAACAAGCTGGTCCGGCCGATCTTCGAGGACGACGAGCCGGTGATCGTGGTGTCGCATTCGCTGGGCACCATCGTGGCCTATTCGCTGCTGCGGGAGTTCGCCCGCAACGGGCGCCCCCGGCAGTCGCCGCTGTTGATCACCCTGGGCTCGCCGCTGGGCATCGACAGCGTCCGCAAGGGCTTCCCGAAGCCACGGACCCGGCCGGACAACGTACAGCGGTGGATCAACGGCTCCGATCCGGAAGACTTCGTTGCGCTGCGCGCCGAACTGACCCAGGGCAACTTCGGTCCAGGGATCGAGAACTACCCGGACTTCGAGAACGGCTACGACGACCCGCACTCCATCGCCGGCTACCTGGGTGACCCGCGTGTTGCCAAGGCTATCGCGGAGGCCATCGGCTGACGGAAGCAAGACAACCCGTCGCTGCCCCGACAGGGGACCGCCAGCGAAGCCTGCAAGCAGTGGACCGGAGGCGCGCCGACTTCCCGATGTCCGTTCCCGCGGAAGCAGCTCCCGGTTGAGGGTGGATCCCGACTCGAAGCGGACGGCCATCAATCAGTCGGCGCCTCACGAACCCCCTCGCGCATAGCGACCGGGCGACCGCCCCACATGCCGGCTGAAGGCCGTGCTGAAGGTACTGGCCGAGGCGTAGCCCACGCGCTCGGCGGTCTCGGCGATGCCCAGGTCATGGCGGCGCAGCAGGTCCTTGGCCAGCGCCATGCGCCACGCCAGCAGGTATTCCATCGGCGCCACGCCCAGCGTGCGCGTGAAGCGGTCGAAGAACGCCGAGCGCGACAGCGCCGCCGCGTCCGCCAGCTGCGCCACGGTCCATGCGCGCGCGGGGTGCGCGTGCAGCTGCCGCAGTGCCGGCGCCAGGCGCGCATCCGCCAGCCCGCCCAGCAGGCCCGTCGGCGCATCGCGTCCGGGCGCCGCGCGCAGCGCCTCCACCAGCAGCAGTTCCACCAGCCGGGTCAGCACCACCTCGCGCCCGGGCCGGTCGTCGCCGGCTTCCTCGCCCAGCATCCGCACCAGCTGCGACAGCCGCGCCACGCCGCGGACATGCACCAGCGCCGGCAGCAGCGACGCCAGCAGCCCGGGTTCGTCCGCGTCGAACAGGAACCAGCCGCCGAGCAGCCGTACGTCCGGCGGCCCGTCCTGCACGCCGTGGCGCACCTCGGCGGTGGGCGCGGGCGCCTGTTTCGGATCGATGTGCGTGGGCGTGTCCGCTTCCTCTCCCGACAGGGTGAAGCCCGGCGTGGCCGGCAGCAGCACGAAATCGTCCGCCTCCAGCGTGATCGCGTCGTGGCCGTCGACGGCCAGCCGGCAGCGCCCCTCCAGCACCGCGCAGAAGCTCGGCTCGCCGAATTCCGAGTAGCGCACCGCCCACGCGCCGGCGCCGCCGATGCCCTTGGAGAACACCGCGCGGGGCCGCAGCAGGTGGACGACGTCGGTCAGGGGGTCGCTCATCTCTGGACGATGGCAAATTAAATATGGACTTTGGCGCGTAGATGGTCCTGGGATGCTCCCCTATCGTGTGCCCCGGATCAACTGCTCCCGATAGGAACCCCCCCATGAAGACCGTGCTGATCACCGGCTGCTCCTCCGGCTACGGGCTGGAGACCGCCCGCCACTTCCATGCCCGCGGCTGGCGCGTCATCGCCACCATGCGCACGCCGCGCCCCGAACTGCTGCCCGTCGACGACCGCCTGCGCGTGCTGGCGCTGGACGTGACCCGGCCCGAGAGCATCGACGCCGCGCTGGAGGCCAGCGGCCCGATCGACGTCCTGGTCAACAACGCCGGCATCGGGCTGTTCGGCGCGTTCGAGGCCACGCCGATGGCGACGGTGCGCGAGGTGTTCGAGACCAACACTTTCGGCGTCATGGCGATGACCCAGGCGGCGATACCGCAGTTGCGCGCGCGCCGGGACGGGGTGATCGTCAACGTTACTTCCAGCGCGACCCTGGCGCCCATGCCGCTGGTGGCCGCCTACACGGCCAGCAAGACCGCGATCGAGGGATTCACCGCCTCGCTCGCGCACGAACTCGGCGCGTTCGGCGTGGCGGTGAAGCTGGTCGAACCGGGCTATGCGCCCAGCACGCGCTTCACCGCCAACGGCGAGGAGCGGATGCAGGGCCTGATTCCCGAGGCGTACGCGCCGTACGCGCAGCGCATCTTCGCCGGGCTCGCCGGGGTCGCTGCCGTGACGCAGGAGTCCGACGTGGCCGATGCGGTCTGGCACGCGGCCACCGATACGGCGGGCCGGCTGCGCTTCCCGGCGGGTGCCGACGCCGTTGCGCTGGCGGGGCAGGGCTGACGGACACGGCGAAAGGCGGCGGGAATCCTTTCCCGCCGCCCGTTTCACACTCGATCGCTCAGTTCTTCCTGGCCTGCGGGATATTGACCTTGTCGATCCCGTGGATCATGCCGTTGCTGGACTCGATGTCCTGCGAGGTCACATTGGCGCCATCGATGCTGAGGTTGCCGCGCGACAGCTGGATCGGCGCGTTCTGGCCGTGGACCGTGCGTGCCGCTTCCCACTTGCCGACGTCCACCGCGTTCCGGCGGCCCTTGACGACGTGGTAGTTGACGAGCGCCGCCAGTTCTTCCTTGTTACCAGGCTGGAACAGCTCGTCCAGCCTGCCGGCGGGAAGCTTGGCGAACGCTTCGTCAGTGGGTGCGAACACCGTCATCGGGCCCGGGCCGGCGAACATGTCGTTGAGCCCGGCCTTGTCGACGGCGCTGGAGAACGTCTTGAAGGTGCCTTTCTGGGCGAAGGTGGACAGGATGTCCTGCTGCGTGCCGGAGGGGTTCTGCCCGGAATCTTTCCGTTGGGTTTCCATGGGGTATGTTCCTATCTCATTTCAGGATCCGCATCGCGTCCGATGGGCGTTTCGCGAATCGAGCAAGCGGCCGAGGCCGTGGCCTGCCTCGTCGAGGCAGGCGTGGTCTCAATGCGGGAAATGGGATGGGTTGCGCGGCAGAGGGGCCGATACGGTGTTGCACCGTAGCCGGGGCACCATGTTCCCTTCACGGTGACGGCCGCGTGAGGGAGGCCTCCGGAGGCGTGTCTCGCATGGAGTGCGGCGTATGATTCAGTGCTAGCTTGCGACTGTGCACGATCCGGTTGCAGCGGCATTTCCTGCGCCCGAAGCGTGCCGGCCCGCACGGTACCCGGGAATCCGCATGCGAACCACAAAACTCCATCGTGTCGTCACGCAGGACTTCCCTGTCCTGCTGGCTGTCCTGCAGTCCGCCGAGGCAGTGGCATGTGCGGAGAACGAAGGCTGGCCGATTCCGGAAGACGGACTGGATCCATCGGCGGACCTCGCCGGATCAAGCACGGTGACTAACCTCGATGTGTCCCCGATCCGCTTCTGAGCGACACATCGGGCCGACAGCCGGCGGTTCACTCCCTGGCAGGTAGTTGACCAGTCTGTCTCGCGAGGTTGCCTTCCTTCCTATCGGTTTCCGGAACAACGATCGCGTGGTCAGGAGGGCATGCCCCGGTCACTGGTTCGCCGTGGCGCTTAGAATCGGCGTCTTCCGTCAAGTCAGCGCCTGCCGATACCCATGACCCTTCCTTCTATCCCCCTCCGCGGCAGCATCGTCGCGCTCGTCACCCCCATGCATCCGGACGGCAGCGTCGACTACGGCGCGCTGCGCCGGTTGGTCGACTGGCACGTGGCCGAGGGCACCGACTGTATCGGGGTGGTCGGCACCACCGGTGAGTCGCCGACCGTGGACGTGGAGGAGCACTGCGAGATCATCCGGGTCGCGGTTGAGCAGGCTGCCGGGCGGGTGCCGGTGATGGCCGGCTGCGGCGGCAACTCCACCGGCGAGGCGATCGCGTTGGCGCAGTTCGCACGCCAGGTCGGCGCCGACAGCCAGCTGCAGGTGGTGCCGTATTACAACAAGCCGGGACAGGAAGGGCAGTACCGCCACTTCAAGGCGATCGCCGAGGCCACCGGCGAACTGCCGATCGTGCTCTACAACGTGCCCGGCCGCACCGCCGCCGACCTGCAGCACGACACCGTGCTGCGGCTGGCGCAGGTGCCGGGCATCGTCGGCATCAAGGAGGCCACCGGCAACATCGAGCGCGCGCAGTGGCTGGTACGCGAGGCGCCGGAAGGCTTCGCCATCTATTCCGGCGACGACGCCACCGCGGTGTTCCTGATCCTGGCCGGTGGCCATGGCAACGTCAGCGTCACCGCCAACGTGGCCCCGCGCCTGATGCGCGAACTGTGCGCGGCAGCGCTGGCCGGCGACGTCGCCACCGCGATGGCGATCCAGATGCGCCTGCTGCCGGTGCACAAGCAGCTGTTCGTGGAGGCCAACCCGATCCCGGTGAAGTGGGCCGTGCAGCGCCTGGGGCTGTGCGGCGGCGTGCTGCGCCTGCCACTGACCGAGCTGGAACCGGGCAACCAGGCCAGGGTCGAGGCGGCGCTGCGCGAGGCGGGCCTGCTGCCCGCATAAGGCCCGGTCCGGCTGCCGGGCGCGGCCATCCGGCCCGGTCAGCGATCCGCGAGGCGGACCGCCGCCCCGGGATATCCAGCAGCGCATGCTCCGGTCCCGACCGGGGAATTGTTCCTCCGGGGACAATGTGCCGCCCTGCCTTCGGATAGGGTCCGAGCCGCCCCCTGTACGAATCATGGGGCGGCGGCTGTTTGTCCTCCTGCGCACGAACGGAGCGGAAAAATGAACCTGACCCTATTACGGCATGCCTTCGTGCTGGTGGCAGTGTTGATGGCCGCCGGGTGTTTGTCGAAACAGGAGGCGGAGATGCCGGCGGCAACTTCGGTGGCTCCCGCGACGGAGGCCACGACGACCCAGGTTCCGGGGCCCGTGCCAGGCACCCGCATCACCGAAGCCTATGCCCGGATGCTGGCGCGGGACGCGTACCTGTGGGGCTGGCCGATGGCCAACATCTACAACAAGCGCTTGGGGTTCGGCCAGGCGCCCGAACCTGGGCTGCTCGGTGGCGTCCTGCCCTTCGCGCCGGTCAACCGCATGGCCATGCTCACCGACTACATCGATCCGGCGGAACGCGCTGTCGCCTGCCCGAACCAGGACGTCGTCTATGGCGGCGGCCCGCTGGCGCTGGACGTGAGCCCGGTCGTACTGCAAGTCCCCGATTTCGGCGACCGCTTCTGGGTCTACCAGATCGTCGACCTGCGTACCGACAGCTTCGCGGACATGGGCGCCATGTACGGTACCGAGCCGGGGTTCTACCTGCTGGTCGGGCCGGATTGGGATGGCGAGGTGCCGGCGGGCATCAAGAAGGTCTTCCGCTCGCCGACGAACACGGGCTTCTTCGCCCCGCGTGCGTACCAGGACGACACGCCGGAAGACAAGCGCGCCATCCAGGACGTCATCAACCTCATCGACGCGTACCCGCTCGCCGAGTTCGACGGCACAGTGAAGAAGCGCGACTGGTCCAAGCTGCCGGTGTTCCCGCAGCCTGAAGGCGACGGCGCCGAGACGAAGTGGGTCTTCCCCGAGACGTTCCTCGACCAGCTGGCGGTGCTGCTGGACGATGCGCCGCCGCTGCCGGGCGAGGAGCCGCGCTATGCCGCGCTGCGGGAACTGCTCGCGGCGGCGGAGCGGGACCCGAAGCTGAAGGCGGCGATGGTCGACGAGGTGAAGAAGGCGGACAAGGACCTGGTCGCGCCACTGTTCGAATTCCGCAACTACGGCGTCCCGTTGCCGCACCACTGGACCACGATCGACAACGGCGCGGCGTTCGGCACCGACTACTTCACCCGCACCGCCGTCGCCAAGTCGAACATCCTGGTCAACAAGCCGCAGGAGACCAAGTACTTCTACCAGGACCTGGACGCTGACGGGCAGCGGCTGAGCAGCGCCCACCGCTACACCGTCACCTTCGCGGACGGCGAGCTGCCGCCGGTGAAGGGCTTCTGGTCGCTCACCATGTACAACCGGCACCACTTCTTCGAGCCCAACGACATCGGGCGCTACTCGGTGGGCACCAAGAACAAGGACCTGCAGAAGGCGGCGGACGGGTCGCTCACGATCTACGTGCAGCCGGACGAGCCGCAGGATCCGGTCCAGCGCGCCAACTGGCTGCCGTCGCCGAAGGATGGCGAATTCTCGCTCTATGTGCGGTCGTACTGGCCGGAAGAAGCGATCACCAGCGGCAAGTGGACGCCGCCGGCGGTCGTGAGGGCGCGTTGAAAGCCGATCGGGCCGTGAAGGAATAGGGAGGTTGCAATGATGCGCTTCAGGGATATCGCAGCGGTCGGGATTCTTCTCGGCTGCTACGCCATGGCGGAAGCCACCGAGCTCAAGCACTGGCCCGCGCCGGCGGCGGAGGCGCTGGACAGGATCATCGCGGCCAACGCCGATTCTGGCGCATATGCGGTGTTCGACATGGACAACACCAGCTATCGCCACGACCTCGAGGAGGCGCTGATCCCCTTCCTCGAGATGAAGGGCGTCCTGACCCGCGAGACGATGGACCCGTCGCTGAAGCTCCTCCCGTTCAAGGACGTGGACGGGAACAAGGAAAGCCTGACCAACTACGCCGCCCGGCTCTGCGCCATCGACGAGAAGGTCTGCATGCCTTGGGCCGCGCAGATCGTCTCGGGCTTCAGCCTGAAGGAGTTGAAGGGTCATGTCGACGAGCTGATGGCCCGGGAGGAGCCGATCAAGACGACCTACTACGGCGAGAACGACGTCGTGGAGACGATCGAGATCCCCCCGCCGAGGATCTTCGCCGGCATGACCGAGCTCTACAGCCGGCTGATGGAGCACGGCATCGAAGTCTACGTCGTCACCGCCGCCCACGAGGAGCTGGTGCGGATGATCGTCTCGGACCCGAAGTACGGCTACAACGTGAAGCCGGAGAACGTCATCGGCGTCTCCACGCTGCTCGAGAACCCGGCCACGGGCGAACTGACGACTGCACGCAAGATGATCGCCGAAGGCACCTACGACTGGAAGGCGACCATGGACTACATTGTCCGCCCTTACCTCTGGACGCCCGGCACCTGGATGGAGGGGAAGCAGGCGGCGATCCTCGCCTACATCGACCAGTGGCGCCCTGCCGCGCTCGTCGCCGGCGACTCGCCCGACAGCGACGGCTACATGCTGCTGCACGGCGCCGATACGGCCAAGGGCGGCCGCATCTGGGTCGGCCGGAGCGAAAAGTCCCGCAAGCTGCTCGACGAGAAGTGGATTGCCGGCAACGCCAGGCAGCAGCAGGCGCTCGGCCAGCCGGTGACGGCGGACAAGGGCTGGATATTCGTCACACCCGAAGAGATCCAGTAGCCGGGATCCGGGTCAATCTCTTTTCCGGTCCTGCGGGCCCGCTAATCGCGTTCCCCGCCGCTGGCGAACGCCTGCAGCCCCGCGATGTCGCGCAGGATGACGGTGCGGTAGCTCTTGCTGATCCAGCCCTTCTCGGAGAAGCGCTTGAGCGCGCCGTTGACCTGCTTGCGCGAGGCGTTGGACATCAGGCCAAGCTCGGACTGGGTCAACGGGATCGGGATGTCGTTGGCCCCGCCGATGCGGCACAGGGTGGCGGCGATGCGCCGGTTCTCGTCGGGGTTCTGGATGTCGCAGAAGGCACGGACGAGGATGTCGGTGTTGATCAGCAGGATCTGGGCGAAGCGACGGATGGCGGCAGGGTCCTCGGCCGCGATCCGGTCCATCGTCTCCAGAGGCAGGTAGGCCATCCAGGTGTCCAGCACCGCGGCCAGGCCGACGCGGCGCGGCTCGCGGGAAAGGAACGGGCCCTCGCCGATCCAGCTGCCCGCGGTCGCGTAGTGGAACAGGTGCGGCGACGCCTGCGGCGGGGCCGTGGTCACGATCACCGAACCGGAGACCAGTCCGTAGACGCCGCCGATCGGTCCACCCAGCCGGTAGACGGTCTCGCCGGCGGCGTAGTGGCGCAGGACGAGGCCGGAAAGCACCTTTTCCTGGAACGCTTCCGGTTGCCGCGACAGCCAGCCGACGCGGGTGAGGAGGGTGCCGGCGGTCTCGATGTCCAATCGATCTCCTTCGGGTCGGATCGGGTCGAGTCGGAATAGGAACAGGAACGGATGAAATGTTCCTGCAGGGACAAACTGCGGTCCATGGAAGGCGTAGCGTCCACCCATCCGCCGGGAGGAATGTGCCACAGGCGCGTCTCGGACGGCCGCTGGACGTTCCCGGAGCGCAGCCCGTGCGATGGGTCCGTTCCGGACCGACAAACAAGGAGGAACGTCATGAAGTCATGGTTCGGGCTGGTCGCCACGCCCCTGATCACCGCCTCGGTCGCGGTGAGTGGCCACGCGCCGGCGCAGCCGCTGGACAAGAAGGCGGTCGCCGATGCCTACGTCTACCTGCTCGGACGGGCCATCCCGATCCGGCAGGAGCATACCGACCTCAAGGAGCCCGGGGTCGACTACAACGTCATCAAGTACAACCCGCGCGGTTCGGCGGATTTCGTCAACCCCAACCTGGACGTGGCCTATCTGGAGGCGTGGATTGCGGTCGACGACGACACTCCCGTGCTGCTGGAGGTGCCGAAGGTGGAGGGGCGCTACTACGTCGCCCAGATCCTGGACGAGTGGGGCGAGGTCATCACCAACATCCACGGCCGCGACTACCCGCACAATCCCTACGGCAAGTTCGCCTTGGTCGCCCCCGGCTCGCAGGCGAAGATCCCCGCGGATGCGGTACGGATCGAGCTGAACTCCTACAAGGCCAAGCTGCTGGGCCGGGTGGAACTGAAGGACGATCCGGACGGGGCAATGGCCCTGCAGAAGCAGTTCAGGCTGACCCCGCTGGGCACGCCGAAGATCCGGCCGGCGGTGCCGATCCCGATGTTCGACAACAAGAGCCTGATGGGCGTGGAGATATTCGATCACGCCGACGCGATCATCGACAGCGCGCACGACGTCTCGCCTGTCGCCGCGCAGATGCAGGCCCGCGCGCGCCACTACGCCAGACTGGCCAAGGACCCGGTGCAGCGCAAGGCGCTGGACGAAATGATCCGCAAGGAGGTCGTGCCGGAGTTCCTCGACTATGCGGTCACCAAGTCCGCGGTCTACGAGAACCAGTGGCTCGGTTCGCTGGGTATGGGCAACTACGGGTCCAACTACTGGACGCGCACCTCGGTGAATCTGGTGGGCCTGTGGGGCAACACCAACGCCGAGGTCGTGTATTACGTGGGCACCGTGGATGCGGACGGCAAGCCGCTGAACGGCGCCAACCGCTACGTCCTGGAGTTCCCGGCCGACAGCCGCCCGGAGACGGTGGTGGACGCCTACTGGTCGATCATCCTGGTGGACGTGCCCGATTACCGGGTCGTGCCGAATTCGCTGAACCGGTTCAACTTCAACAACTATTCCGGGCTCAAGGACCAGGCGGACGGTTCGTTGAGGATCCTCGTCTCGGCCAGGCCGGACGAGGCGATCGCACCGGAATCGAACTGGCTGCCCGCCCCCGACGGCAAGGGATTCTCGTTGACCCTGCGCCTCTACGTGCCCAAGGAGGCGGTCAGGAAGGGCCAGTGGTTCCCGCCGGCACTGAAGCGGGTTCCGTAAGGAGAAACAGGACATGGAAGTGAACGGCCAGCACACCGGTGCAGGTCCGCTCCCGGCGCCGGTTGTTCCCGCCACGCGTCCCGCCATCCGCAGGGCAGTCCCTCTCCTGCTGCTTGCGGTGGCGGGCGCATCCCAGGCCCGGGACACCGGCTGGAACTGGATGATCGAGCCGTACGCCTGGGCGGCGACCATCGGCACGGACCTGCAGACGCGTTCGCCTCCCATCGAAGGCGAGGGGGAGCTGCGCTTCCCGGACATCCTGGACAAGCTGGACGGCGTGTTCCAGCTGCGCGTCGAGGGCCAGGGCGACCGCGCCGGCCTGTTCGCCGACTTCACCTACATGGGCATATCCAGCGACAGGACCGGCCGGGTGGCCGAAACGAGTACGGACCTGGACATGCGGCTGTTCGAGGCCGCCAGCACCTGGCGCACGGGCAGTGCGCGCGGGCAGGGACTGGAACTGTTCGCCGGCGTCCGCCATATCGATGTCGACCTGAAGGTCGGCTTCGATCCGGTCAATCCGCTGCTCGTCGGCCGGGTACTGGACGAGGGACGCAGTTTCACCGACCTCATGCTGGGCGCCCGCTACACCTGGGCCCTGTCCGATCGCTGGGGGCTGACGTTGCGCGGCGATGGGTCCCTCGGCGATACCGAGGGGACCTGGAACGCCGGTCTGACCGCCCACTACCGCACCGGCGGCGGCGCATGGCTGTTCGGCTACCGCCATCTCCAGGCGGACCTGGAGACGGACAACGCCCAGGCCGAAGTCGCCATGAGCGGACCGACGATCGGCTACGGATTCAGGTTCTGACCTTCATTCCGACACAGAACAGGATGGCCTCCACCATGAAAACCGCACCCGTTTCCCGTCCGTTGCTGCAGCTGGCGGGCCTGCTGGCGATCGTGGCGATCGCCGCGACCGCGATCGCCAGGCCCTCCAACAAATGGCGCCTGGAATTCGCTGGCAAGTCGAAAGTCGCCGGCGAGATCGAACTTTCGGTGACGCCGCAGGGCGGTATCGCGACGTCCGTGGTGGTCGTGGTTCCGGCGAGGTCCGGCGAGAACGCCACGGCCCGCCTGGTCAGCGACAGCCTGAAAGCCACGTTCGGCGACGTCTACCACGTCGAAGTCGACGACGGCGAGGACGTGCTGGTCAAGGCCCGTGGCGGTGCGCCGGATTTCGAGGTCGTCACGATCCGCAACACGGCCGAAGGCATCAGGCTGGGGATCGATCGTGAATGATCCGGGCCGCGGCGATGCTCCAGGGAGGAATGCATCCATGGGAATGATCCGTCTCGCCGGGATCGCGGCCTTGTGCCTTGGCGCCGCTCCATGGCCGGCGCATGCGCAGGAGCAGCCCGAAGCGGCGAACAACGGCACCGATCCGACCAAGTTCATCACCACGGCCGCGGCCATCTACGAATACAACGACCTGATCCCCGGGATGTCGCGCCATGCGCCCAGGCTGGAGTACATCCAGCCCTTCGGCGGGAAGCGCGATTACCAGCTCCGCGTGCAGCTGCCGATGGTCAGCAACGATGTCGCCGGCAACGATGGTTTCGGCCTCGGCGACATCGCGGTGCGGCTGGGCCACGTGTTCGGCGTGACCCGCGAGCACGGCATGGTCGTGCAGGGCGAGATGATCTTCGACACCGCCTCGCGCGACGAACTGGGCACCGGCCAGAACGTGTTCAAGGGGACCTTCATCTATGCCCGGTTCCTGCCCGGCGGCATCTTCGCGCCGGCGATCGTGCACAGCGTCGACGTATGGGGCGACAGCGACCGCGCCGGGGTGAACAGCACCACGCTCGATTTCTACTACGTGCCCAGGTTCGAGGATCCGCGGAATTTCATGACCCTGGACCCGGCATTGACCTCGGACTGGCATAACGACCGGCAGTTCGCCAGCTTGGCGGTGACTTTAGGACGCACGCTGGGCCAGGCCTTCGGCGGCAACTGGCAGCTCTACGCCAAGCCGACGGTGTTCGCCGGCGCCGAGCGTCCGGGCGACTGGAGCATCGAGGTCGGCTACAAGGTGCTGGGGTTCTGACGATCGGGTCTGCGCGCAGTCGCGGCACGACCGGGGCCGGTCAGGGCAGGGGACGGACCCGGGCGCGCCACGGCTCACCGCGCGCAAGCACGTAGTGCCGCCACACATAGCCCCACGGCAGCGCCAGCGGCACCAGCACCACGCCCATCAGGCAGGCGAACAGGGTCTCGCTGCCGTAGGCGTCCAGGGTGCCCGCGCGCCAGGCCGGCAGCGCGGTGGCGACCACCCAGATGACCTTCCAGGCCAGCTCGAACAGCAGCAGCGGCAGCATCCGCAGCGGGTAGCGCAGGCCGAGCAGGCACATCAGCGACAGCCCGCCAAGCAGGGCGCGGATCACCGAGTGCGGGTCGGCCGCGGTGCCGGTCGGGAACAGGATCGAAGGCCACAGGGTCAGGCCCAGCCCCACCGCGATGAGCAGATACATGCCGCGCAGCAAGAGCAGGCGCAGGGTCGAGACTTCGGACATGCACGTTCCCCATCGGGCGACGGCTGCAGGATAGCCGGCGCCGCGGCGCCGGCCATGTGCCGGTGGTGGGTTGAACCACGGTCATGGGTTGCGCGCCTGAACGTTCCCGCTATTGCGGATGTCGGATGGCAAGCGCAGGCCTGATCCTTGACGCCTGCTTACGCAGGCCGGATCCATCTTGGCTGCAAGCATCCGACCCCGGAGAACGAGATGGCCAAGTCCAATCCCGGCGTGCCCGACGCGCCGGAAGACGGGATCCGCCTCGGCGATGCCAGCGTGCCGTTGACCGATGGCAGCGGACCGGCGCTGAAGGACCCGCGCGCGCAGGCGGCGATCGACAACATCGGCGTGGACGACCAGGCCGACCTGCTCGATCCCGAACTCGACGAACAGCCCGGCGACCGCGATGCCAGCGGGCGCTCATTCGCCGACGACGTGCGCAGCGACGCGCAGGGCGCGGGCATACGCGAAAGCGGCGACAGCTGATCCCGCACCCGAACGTGCCCCGGCACCGGGGCGCGAGAGCCACGCACGCGATGCGCGGCGGTTCGTGCATCGCGAGCCGGCTAGCCCAGCGGCAGCGAAGAGGCCATCGCCTGCAGCCGTGCGCTCACGTACGAGGCATGCTCCGGGCCGGCCGCTTCGGCGATGGCCTCGGCCTCGGCGGCGAAGACCTGCATCAGGTCGTCCGGCGGCGTGTCCATGACCAGGCGGACCAGGTTCGCCTCGAGCGCATCGAGCATCGCGACGACTTCGGGATCGACTTCGTACATGCGCGCGCCGGTGTCCGTGGAGGGCGGTATCGGTGCCGAGGATAGCGCAGGGTGGATGGCATCTCACGCTTCGCGCCTGTTTCGCAGTGGCGGCACGGCGCTGTCCCGAGCCGATCCCTTCCCTGGCGCGCGCCGGATTCACGACCATCCGCTGATCCGGCCGGCCGTCCCGGGTGGGAGCCGTGGCGGTGCCCGTCGCCGGGTACCGCCTGCGGCGCTCAGTGCGGCTGCGGCTCCGGCTCGCCCGGCGCGCCGTCGGTCTCGGTCTCGGTCGCGTCGGCGCGGTCCAGGCCATGGTCGCGGGCCAGGTACAGGTACACCGCCGGCAGCACGAACAGGGTGAACGCGGTGCCGATGGTCATGCCCGAGGCGATGGTCATCCCCATCGAGAAGCGCGCCGCGGCGCCGGGGCCGTCGGCGATCAGCAGCGGGACCATGGCGAACACCAGCGCGGCGGTGGTCATCAGCACCGGGCGCAGGCGGATGCCGGCGGCCTGCTCGATCGCCTCGCGCTTGGACAGGCCCTGCTGCTGCAGCTTGTTGGCGAACTCCACGATCAGGATGCCGTGCTTGGCGATCACGCCGATCAGGGTGACCAGGCCGACCTGGGTGTAGATGTTGATGCTCATGCCCGGGAACGCCTCGATCCCGGCGAACTGCAGCACCCCGGACAGCAGCGCCAGAGCGTTGAGCACCAGCAGCGCGCCGGAGATCGCCATCGGCACGGTGATCAGCATGATCAGCGCGTCGCGGAAGCTCTCGAACTGCGCGGCCAGAACCAGGAAGATCGCGATCAGGGCGAACGCCAGGGTCACCATCATCGCCGCGCCTTCCTGCTTGAACTGGCGCGACTCGCCGGCGTAGTCGACGCTGTAGCCCTGCGGCAGGACCTCGGCTGCGGCCTGCTCCAGCACCCGCAGCGCCTCGCCCTTGGACACGCCGGGGCGCGGGGCGAAGGTGATGCCCACGGCATTCAGCTGCTGGAAGCGCTTGAGCGTCTGCGGCTGCGCGGTCTCCTTCAGGGTGACCAGGGTCGACAGCGGCACCAGCTGCCCGTCGCGGGTGCGGGTGTAGTAGTTCTCCAGCTGCTGCGCGTTCAGGCGGTCGCTGCGCTGCACCTGCGGGATCACCCGGTAGGAGCGGTTCTCCATGGCGAAGCGGTTGACGTAGCCGCCCGACAGCATCGCCGCCATGTCCGCGGCCAGGGTGCGCATGTCGATGCCGAGCATGGCCGCCTTCTCGCGGTCGATCTGCACTTCGATGCGCGGCTTGTCGATCTTCAGGTCCTTGTCCAGGAAGATGAAGCGGCGGCTCTCCATCGCCTTCTGCAGGATCGCGTCGGACAGTTCGCTGAGCTGCTCCAGCGAGCCGATGCCCAGTACCAGGAACTCGCCGCCGCCGTCGCCGCCGGCGCTGGGCAGCGAGGGCGGGACCATGGCGAAGGTGTTCAGGCCGGTGATCGAGCCCAGCTTCGGCTGCAGGTCCTGCTGCAGGACCTGGTTGGTCGAGCGGTCGCGCTCGCTCCACGGCTTGAGCACGAAGCCGCCCATGGCGCTGTTGCTGGCGCCACCACCGCCGCCGAAGCCGCCGTTGAACAGGAAGAAGTCGCTGATCTCGGGGACGTCCCTGACCGCGGCCTCCAGCTCCTCGGTGTAGCGCTCCACGTAGTCCAGGGTGGTGTAGGCGTCGGCCATGCCGACGGCGAAGATGAAGCCCTCGTCCTCGATCGGTGCCGGTTCCTTCGGCGCGATCATGTACAGCAGCGCGCACGACACCAGCACCAGCACGCCGAACACCGCGATCACCCCGCGCGTGTCCAGCGCGCCGTGCAGGCGCCGCTCGTAGCCGGTGCGCAGCCATTCGAAGCGCGCGTCCAGCCACGCCTCCAGCCGGGTCTTGCCGTGCGCGCTGTGCGGCTTGAGCAGCCTGGCGCACATCATCGGCGACAGGGTCAGGGCGATGATGCCCGACAGCAGCACCGCGCCGGCCAGGGTGAAGGCGAACTCGGTGAACAGCACGCCGGTCAGCCCGCCCTGGAAGCCGATCGGCAGGTACACCGCCACCAGGGTGGTGGTCATCGCCACCACCGGCCAGGCCAGTTCGCGCGCGCCCTTGATCGCCGCGTCGTGCGGGCTCATGCCCTCCTCGATGTGGCGGTGGATGTTCTCCAGCACGATGATCGCATCGTCGACCACGATACCGATCGCCAGCACCATCGCCAGCAGGGTCAGCAGGTTGATGGTGAAGCCCATCAGCAGCATCAGGAACAGCGCGCCGATCAGCGACAGCGGTACCGTCACCGCCGGGATGATCACGCTGCGCAGCGAGCCCAGGAACAGGAAGATCACCACGATCACGATCACCACCGCCTCGATGATGGTCTTGACCACCTCGTTGATCGCGTCCTGGATCGATTCGGTGCTGTCGTAGGGGATGGTGGCGACGATGCCTTCCGGCAGCTGCGGCAGGATCTCCTGGTCCCACACCCGGCGGACCTCGGCGATCACGTCCAGCGAGTTGGCGTCCGGGGAGACGAAGATGCCCATGAAGGTGGCGGCATCGCCGTTGATCCGCACCGAGGTGCCGTAGTTCTCCGAGCCAAGCTCGACGTCGGCGATCTCGCCCAGGCGCACGATCGCGCCGTCCTGCTCGCGCACGATCAGCCGGCGGAACTCCTCGGCGCTGCGCAGGTCGGTACGCGCGGTCAGGTCCACCGACACCATCTGGCCCTTGGTCGAGCCCAGCGCGGAGAGCACGTTGTTGGCCTGCAGCGCGGCGTGCACGTCGCTGGCGGTCACGCCCAGCGCCGCCATCCGGTCGGGCTTCATCCACACGCGCATGGCGAAGGTGCCGGCACCCATGATGTCGGCGCGCTGCACCCCGGGGATGGTGGCGATCCGCGGCTCCACCGCGCGCATCAGGTAGTCGGTGATCTGGTTGTTGTCGAGCTGGTCGCTGGCGAAGGACACGTACATCGCCGCGATCTGCTGGCCCTGCTGCAGGTCGATCACCGGGTCCTCGGACTCGGCCGGCAGCTGGCTGCGCAGCTTGTTGACCTTGGCCGCGATCTGGGTGAGCGCCTCGTTGGCATCGTGGTCCAGGCGGATGTAGGCCTGGATGGAGCTGATGCCGGCCGCACTAGTCGAGGTGAGGTAGTCGATGCCCTCGGCACTGGCGACCTCGCGCTCGAGCGGGGTGGTGACGAAGCCCTGCATCAGGTCCGCGTCGGCGCCGTAGTAGGCGGTGCTGACCGTGACCACCGCGTTCTGCAGCTCCGGGTACTGGCGCACGTTCAGTTCGTTGAACGAGCGCAGCCCGAGCAGCAGGATGAACAGGCTGACGACCATCGCCAGCACCGGCTTGTTGATGAAGATGTCGGTGAATTTCATCCGGGTCCTCCGCCGCTCCGCTCGGGAGCCGGCCGGAAAGGGAAGGGCGGCGCCGTCGCCGGCGCCGCGGGGTGCGTCAGCGGTTCTCGGGCTTCGGCGCGTCCTGTGCGTCCGGCTGCACCTTGTTGTTGATGGTCACGCCGGCGTCGTTGCGCAGGCGCAGCAGGCCGCTGGTCACCACCACCTCGCCGGGCTCCAGGCCCTGGGTGATGCCGACCAGGTCGCCGCGCGCCGGGCCGGTGGTGACGAAGCGCTGCTTGACCACGTGGGTGGCCTGCGGCATGCCTTCGACGGGCTTGGCGTCGCCAGCCGGCTTTGGCGCGTCGACCACCACGTAGACCGAATTGCCGTACGGGTTGAAGCTGACCGCGGTCTGCGGCACCACCACCACGTCGCTGGCCTGGCCCAGTTCGAAGCCGACCCGGCCGAAGGTGCCAGGGCGCAGCACCGCGTCCGGGTTGGGCAGGGTCGCGCGGACCTTGAAGTTGCGGGTGCTGGCGTCGACCGACGGCTCGATCGCGGTGACCTTGGCCTCGAATTGGCGGCCGGGCAGGGCGTCCACGTCCAGCCGCACCGGCGTGCCGATCGCGACCTGGTTCATGCGTTGCTCGGGCAGGGTGAAGTCGATGTGGACCGGGTCCAGCGCCTGCAGGCCGACGATCGGGTCGCCGGGGTTGAGGTACTGGCCGACGTTGACCTTGCGGATGCCGAGCACGCCGGAGAACGGCGCACGGATGGTCTTCTGCGCGATCAGTGCGCGCTGCGCATCGGCCTGGGCCTGGGTGGTGGCCGCATCGGCGATGCGCTCGTCCACTTCGGAACGGGAGACCAGCTTCTGTTCGCCCAGCTCGCGCCAGCGGTCGCGCTGGGTGACGGCCAGCCGCGCCGCAGTGTCCAGCGCCTTCAGCTGCGCCTCCTCGTTGGCGGTGTTCAGCTGGATCAGCAGGTCGCCCTGGCGCACGGCCTGGCCGGACTCGAACGCGATCTGCCGGACCACGCCGCCGGCCTCGGTGGTGACGTCGGTGCCGTTGTCGGCCACCAGCGTGCCCACCGCCTCGGCGGTGCTGCTCCAGTGCTCGGCGCGCGCCTCGAAGGTGCTGACCTCCACCGGCGGCTGCGGCATGTTGTCGAAGAACTCGTTGGTCATGCGGCTCATGACCGCCTTGACCGCGAACACGCCGCCGAAGGCCACGGCGACGCCGATCAGCATCAGGGTCATGCGGCGCGCGAAGGCGGGCTTGCGCGCGGTACTGGGGGAGGGGCTGCGTGGGGCCATGGTGATTCCGTTCTGCTGCTGCGTCGGGCGATGGGCAGGCCGCTTCGGCGCGCGAGCGTCGGAGGCCTGGGCGGTCACTGCGTGTGCGGGGCGGCGCGCGTGGGGGGGGCGGGCGTTGCCGGCTGCGGTCGCGATGCGGCGGGGTACGGCGGATTTTGCCGGCGAAGCGCGCGTCGGGCAACGCTTGCGTCCGGACCGAATCCGTGGACAACGGCCGTGGCCGGTTCCGGGCTCGCGCCGGAAGGCCGTACCACCAGGTCGGTGCGGAGGCCCTGCGGGAATGAAGATCGGTTCCGGCAGCCGTGCGCATGGCCGAGGGTGGCGGAGGTGAGGGCGATGGCGCGGCTGTTGCCGATCCGGCCGCGGCGACCGGAATCGGGCCGATGTTTATCTGCCAGAATCGGCCCGACTTCACGCCACCTTCACTGCCCGCCGATGAGTGCACCCGCTTCGCCACGCCGCATCCTGTTCGCCAGCCTCATCGGTACGACGATCGAATTCTTCGATTTCTACATCTACGCCACCGCCGCGGTGCTGGTGTTCCCGCACCTGTTCTTCCCCTCGGCCGACCCGGCGGCGTCGACCCTGCAGTCGCTGGCGACCTTCGCCCTGGCGTTCTTCGCCCGGCCGCTGGGCTCGGCCCTGTTCGGCCACTACGGCGACCGGGTCGGGCGCAAGGCCACCCTGGTGGCGGCGCTGCTGACCATGGGCATCTCCACCGTGGTGATCGGCATGTTGCCGACCTACGCGCAGATCGGGGTGGCCGCGCCGGCGCTGCTGGCGCTGTGCCGCTTCGGCCAGGGTCTGGGCCTGGGCGGCGAGTGGGGCGGGGCGGTGCTGCTGGCCACCGAGAACGCGCCACCGGGCAAGCGCGCCTGGTACGGCATGTTCCCGCAGCTGGGCGCGCCGCTGGGATTCCTGTGCTCGACCGGCGTGTTCCTGCTGCTGGCGCACTTCCTCGACGAAGGCCAGTTCATGGCCTGGGGCTGGCGCATCCCGTTCCTCGCCAGCGCGGTGCTGGTGCTGGTCGGGCTGTGGGTGCGGCTGCGGATCACCGAGACCCCGGCGTTCCAGAAGACCCTGGACCGCGACGAGCGCGAGCGGCTGCCGATGGCCACCGTGCTGACCAAGCATGCGGGCACGCTGGCGGTCGGCATGCTGTCGCTGATGGCGACCTTCGTCCTGTTCTACCTCATGACGGTATTCGCGCTGAGCTGGGGCACGTCGGCGCTGGGCTACGGTCGCCAGGAATTCCTGCTGCTGCAGATGGTGGGCGTACTGTGCTTCGCCGCGACCATCCCGCTGTCGGCGATATACGCCGACCGCAGCGGCCGGCGCCGCGCGATGATCCTGGCCACGCTGGCGATCATCGGCTTCGGCATGCTGTTCGAGCCGCTGTTTGCCGCCGGCAGCGTCTGGAGCGTGCTGCTGTTCCTGTGCCTGGGCCTGGGCTTGATGGGCCTGACCTACGGGCCTTGCGGCACGATCCTGGCCGAGATGTTCCCCACGCCGGTGCGCTACACCGGCGCCTCGCTAGCGTTCAACCTGGCCGGCATCCTCGGCGCCTCGCCGGCGCCGTACATCGCCACCCGCCTGGCCGGCAGCCACGGCATCGGCGCGGTCGGCTGGTACCTGAGCGGGATGGCGGTGCTGACCCTGCTGGCCTTGCTGCTGGTCCGCCGCGATACCAACTGAGCCGCCGCACTCCGTTTTTTGTGTAGGAGCCGGGTTCAGCCGGCGACACGCCACCTCGGCACAGGCCACACCCTCGCATTCCCGACGCCCGTGTCGCCGGCTGAACCCGGCTCCTACAGGAGACGTCGGTCCGTCCCGCGCGGCCCGCCGTACCACTCAACTCAATGGAACAGCCGCCTCACCGTCCGCGCCAGCCAGCCGCCCTGCTCATGCTCGCGCGCGAAGCGGTCCAGGTGCCGGCGCACCTGCCTGGAATAGGCGCGGTCATCGTTGCGGATGTGGTTGAACAGCCAGCGCGAGAGCAGGCTTTCGAGCTCGTCGACCACGTCCTCGCCGGCCTGGTAGCGCAACCGGTACTCGCCCACGCGCCTGGTGAACACCTCGTGCGCGCGCCTGTGCGCGGCGCAGAACGGGTAGCCGGCCTCCTCCATCAGTTCCTCCTCGAAGGCGAAGTGGGACAGGGTGTAGTCGACCAGTTCGTCGATCACCTCGCCCACCACCCACGGCGAGGCGCCGGTCCGCGCCTGATGCAGCTGGTTGACCATCGAGACGATCCGGCGGTGCTGGTCGTCGATCACCTCGATGCCGGTGTCGAGGTCGTCTTGCCAGAGCAGGAGTGCCATGCGCGGTCAGGGGGATTGCGGGGGGTGTACGCAGGCTAGTGGCGGTCGCTGCGGATCGCCTTGATCGCGATCAATCTTCCTTCGCTTCGAGCTCTCACTGCAGGAGCCGGCTTCAGCCGGCGACACGGGCGTCGGAACCATGAAGGCGTCGCCCGTGCCGACGGCACCTGAAATGGGGTCAGGTTCATTTTCCCTGGAAAATGAACCTGACCCCATTTCAGGCGCTCACCACAGCGCGTCGCGCAGCTTGTACCAGGCCATCGCCAGCACCAGCAGCGGCGTGCGCAGGGCGCGGCCGCCGGGGAAGGGCGCGTGCGGGATCTTCGCGAACAGGTCCAGGCGCTCGGACTGGCCGCGGATGGCCTCGGCGATCAGCCGGCCGGCCAGGCCGGTGCTGGCCACGCCGTGCCCGGAGAAGCCCTGCGCGAAATACACGTTCGGCGCCAGCCGGCCCCAGTGCGGGGCGCGGTTGAGCGAGATGTCGACGTAGCCGCCCCACAGGTACTCGATGGGCATGTCGTCCAACTGCGGGAACACGTTGTGGATGCGCCGGCGCATCACTCCGCGCAGGTTCGGCGGCGGCCAGCTGGAGTAGCTGGCGCGCCCGCCGAACAGCAGGCGGTGGTCGCGACTGAGGCGGAAGTAGTCCAGCGCCCAGTTCACGTCGGCCACGGCCATGTCGTTGCGGATCAGAGCGCGCGCGCGTTCGACGCCCAGCGGTGCGGTGGCGGCGATGTAGGTGCCGACCGGCATCACCCGCGATTCCAGCTCCGGCGCCACGCCGCGCAGCCAGGCGTTGCCGGCGAGCACCGCGAAGTCGGCGGCGACCTCGCCCTGCGGGGTGCGCAGCCGCGGCCGGGCCCCTCGTACCAGTTCGACCACCGGCGAGCGCTCGAAGATGCGCACGCCGGCGGCCAGCGCCGCACGGGCCAGGCCGAAGGCGTATTCCAGCGGGTGCAAGTGGCCGCTGGCCGGGTCGTACACCGCGCCCAGGTAGCGGTCGCTCTCCAGTTCGTCGCGCAGGCGGCGGCGGTCCCACCACCGCAGAGGGTAGTCGTACTTCTGCGCCATCTCGACGATGCCGGCGCGCAGTGCGCGCTCCTGGCGCGGCTTGACCGGCACGTGGGCATGGCCGTCGCGCCAGTCGCATTCGATGCGGTGGCGGGCGATGCGCGCGCGCAGCAGGTCCATGCCTTCGCGCGAGAGGCCGAACAGCGTGCGTGCGGCGTCGTGGCCGAGCAGGTCCTCCAGCGTCGACTGCTCGCAGCCGTAGCCGACGATGGCTTGGCCGCCGTTGCGGCCGGAAGCGCCCCAGCCGATGCGCTCGGCTTCCAGCACCACCACCCGGTAGCCGGCCTCGGCCAGTTCCAGCGCCGCCGACAGCCCGGTGTAGCCGGCGCCGAGGATGCACACGTCCGCGTCGTCAATGCTGCCGCGCAGCGCCGGCTGTTCCTGCAGCGGCGCGGCGCTGTCGGCGTACCAGCTGGGTGGATAGGTGGACGCGGCGTTCATGGGTTCGTCGGAGACACCGGCGTGCCTGCTTTTTGTAGGAGCGGGCATGACCGCGACACGGGCGTCGGAACCATGGAGGAGTCGCCTGCACCGACATGACGTGTCGCGGTCATGCCCGTTCTTACAAGCGAGCGGCTGCGGTGGGCAGGCATGTCCCGCCGCTCACACCGTGCGCAGGTACCAGGCATAGTCCAGGTCCGGGACCAGGGCATGGAAATCGCGCATCTCCTTGAGCTTCTGCTGCCCGTAGATGTGCCGGAAGGATTCGCCGTACCAGCGCGCGGCGAACCCGCTGCCGAGGAAGTCGTCGATCGCGTCGCGCCAGTACGGCGTCTGCACCGGGTATTGCTCATAGGCATTCCCGGTCGTCGGCGGGCCCGGATCCAGCTGCTGCTCGATCCCGTCGAGCATGCCGGCCAGCACCGCCGCGGCGACCAGGTAGGGGTTGGCGTCGGCGCCGGCGATGCGGTGCTCGATCCGGGTGTCGGCCGCGCCGCCGTGCGGGATGCGCATGGCCACGGTGCGGTTGTTGTGGCCCCAGCTGTCGTTGAGCGGGACGAAGGCGTTGGCCACGAAGCGGCGGTAGCTGTTGGCGTGCGGCGCGAACAGCAGCAGGTTGTCGCGCGCGCTGGCCTGCAGGCCGCCGACCGCGTGGCGCAACGCGTCGGCCGGCGCATCGGTGCGATCGCCGGCGAACAGGTTGCGGCCGCCGCCGTCGAGCAGGCTCACGTGCAGGTGCAGGCCGCTGCCGGCCTGGCCGGCCAGCGGCTTGGCCATGAAGCTGGCCAGCGCGCCCTGCTGCTGCGCGATCGCCTTGATCGCGCGCTTGAGCAGCACCGCGTCGTCGCAGGCGGCCAGCGCGTCGGCGCGGTGCTTGAGGTTGATCTCGAACTGGCCCGGCGCGTACTCGGCCACCGCAGTGTCGGCCGGAATCCCCTGGGCGCGGCAGGCGCGGGCCACCGCGTCGATGAAGCCGGCGTTCTCGTCCAGGTCGTCGATCGAATAGACCTGGGTACTGGCGTTGCGCGCGCCGTCGCTGGCATTGAGGGTGGGCTGCGGCCGGCCATCGGCGCCGGGCAGGCGGTCGAACAGGTAGAACTCCAGTTCCACCGCCATCACCGGGACCAGGCCGAGCGCGCGGTAGCGCTCGAGCACGCGTTCCAGCACCCGGCGCGGGTGCGCCTCGAACCAGCCGCCGGCGCCGTCCTCCATCGCCAACAACAGCTGCAGCGCTGGCCGCGGCGACCACGGCACCGGGCGCAGGCTGCCGGGGACCGGCCGGCAGATCCGGTCCTCGTCGCCGATGGCGTAGCCCAGGCCGGTTTCCTCCACCGTGTTGCCGGTGATGTCGGCGGCGACCAGCGACATCGGCAGGCACACGCCACCGGCGTAGACCTTTTCCAGTGCGTCGGCGGGGACCCGCTTGCCGCGCAGCAGGCCGTTGCAGTCCGGCAGCAGCAGGTCCACGTGCGCGGCGTCGTGGCCGGGCAGCGCGCGCAGCGTGGCCAGGTCCTCCGGCGGCAGCGCGGACGGGGCGGATTCGCGGTTCATCGGAAGCCTCGCGGGTGGCCGGACGAGAGTAGCAGGCGGGCGCCTCGTCAAGAATACTCAACGGATTCCCGGCCGCCCGGGCCGAATCTGTGCACCAAAGCGGGGCATTGGCCTCGCCGGGCGTCCTCGTGTTGTAAAAATAAAACGGCCGGGGTAAGTTGCCCGGACGCCACCGGACCCTTCCGCGCATGGCCCTGCCGCCCTTGGTCGGCCTGCCTTCCGACCGCAAACAGATCGGCCCGCATCCGTTCCTCGCGGTCGGCGAGAAGTACGTGCGCGCGGTGGTCGACGGGGCCGGTGCCACCCCGGTGCTGCTGCCGGCACTGGAGCCGCCGGTGGCCGCGGACGAATGGCTGGGACGGCTGGACGGCCTGCTGTTGACCGGCGCGGTCAGCAACATCGAGCCGCACCACTACGGCGACGAGCCCAGCTGGGAAGGCAACCTGCACGATCCGGCGCGCGACGCCACCACCCTGGGCCTGATCCCCCGCGCGGTGGCGATGGGCCTGCCGATCCTGGCGATCTGTCGCGGCTTCCAGGAGGTCAACGTGGCCTTCGGCGGCAGCCTGTTCCAGAAGCTGCACGAGGCCACCGGCTTCGCCAACCATCGCGAGGACCCGGACGATCCGCTGGAGCTGCAATACGCCCCCGCGCACGAGATCCGCCTGGCCGATGGCGGGCGGCTGGCGGCGATCGCCGGCGCCACCCGGGTGCGGGTCAACTCGCTGCACGGGCAGGGCGTGGCCCGGCTCGGCGACGGCCTGGTGGTCGAGGCGATCGCGCCGGACGGGGCGATCGAGGCATTCCGCCGCGACGGCGGCGGCTTCCTGCTCGGGGTGCAGTGGCACCCGGAATGGCAGGTCACGCAGAACCCCTTCTACCTGGGCATCTTCCGCGCCTTCGGCGATGCCTGCCGCGCCTATGCCGTGCGCCGCACCGCCGCGCGCCCGGGCGTCCCGGAGCCGGCATGAGCGTCCGGCCCGCCCGCCGCAAGCCGGCCAGCACCGCGCAGCAGGAAAGCTCGCTGCGGCGCTGGCTCAAGGAGCGCCGCATCACCGAGGTCGAGTGCCTGGTCCCGGACATCACCGGCAATGCCCGCGGCAAGATCATCCCGGCCGACAAGTTCAGCCATGACTACGGTACGCGCCTGCCCGAGGGGATCTTCGCCACCACCGTCACCGGCGAGTACCCGGACGACTACTACGAACTGACCTCGCCGTCGGACTCGGACATGATCCTGCGCCCGGACCCGGACACCGTGCGCATGGTGCCGTGGGCCACCGACCCGACCGCGCAGGTCATCCACGACTGCCAGACCAAGGATGGCCAGCCGCACGAGCTGGCCCCGCGCAACGTGCTGCGCCGGGTGCTGGCCGCCTACGAGGAACTGGGCCTGCAGCCGGTGGTGGCGCCGGAGCTGGAATTCTTCCTGGTGCAGAAGAACACCGACCCGGACTTCCCGCTGCTGCCGCCGGCCGGCCGCAACGGCCGCCCGGAAACGGCACGGCAGTCGTACTCGATCGATGCGGTCAACGAGTTCGACCCGATCCTGGACCTGATGTACGACTACTGCGAGGCGATGGAGCTGGACGTGGACACGCTGATCCACGAGTCCGGCGCCGCCCAGCTGGAGGTCAACTTCACCCACGCCGACGCGCTCTCGCGCGCCGACCACGTGTTCCTGTTCAAGCGCACCATGCGCGAGGCGGCGCTGCGCCACGGCATCTACGCCACCTTCCTGGCCAAGCCGATGGAGAACGAACCGGGCAGTGCCATGCACATCCACCAAAGCCTGGTGGACGTCAGGCGCGGAACCAACGTGTTCGCGGGCAAGAAGGCCGGCGAGCACAGCACCGTGTTCAGGCATTACCTGGGCGGCCTGCAGAAGTACGTGCCGATGGCGATGGCGTTCTTCGCCCCGAACGTGAATTCCTACCGGCGCCTGGCCCTGGGCCAGGTGGCGCCGATCAACGTGCACTGGGGCTACGACAACCGCACCTGCGGCCTGCGCGTGCCGATGGACACGCCGGAGAACACCCGGGTGGAAAGCCGCTTCGCCGGCTCCGACGCCAATCCCTACCTGGCCATGGCCGGCACCCTGGCCTGCGGCCTGCTCGGCATCCGCGAGAAGCTCAAGCCGATGCCGGCGATGGACAGCAGCGCCCAGGACGCCGGCTTCGCCCTGCCGCGCTCGTTGAACCAGGCGCTGGACGGGCTGGAAGGCTGCGCCGAGCTGCAGGAGCTGCTCGGCCCGCGCTTCGTGCGCGCCTACGTCTCGGTCAAGCGCAAGGAATACGAGACCTTCTTCCGCGTTATCAGTTCGTGGGAGCGGGAGTTCCTGCTGTTGAACGTTTGAGTTGGCGCTGTTGTTCTTGCTCGTCATCCCCGCGCAGGCGGGGACCCAGTGACTTTCGCTCTCGAAGGTTTGGACGTCGTCGGTATTCCCGAGACGACGGCACTATCGGACTTGGACACGGATCCCAGGGAAAAGCCGCCCACGATGACGATGGACATCCGCGAACTGCAACGGCTCGACGCCGCCCACCACCTGCACCCGTTCAACGACAACGCGGCGCTGGCGAAGCGGGGCACCCGGGTGCTGACCTGCGGCGAGGGCTGCTACGTCTGGGACGCCGACGGCAACAAGCTGCTGGACGCCTTCGCCGGCCTGTGGTGCGTGAACATCGGCTACGGCCGTCCGGAGCTGGGCGCGGCCGCCTCGAAGCAGATGACCCAGCTGGCCTACTACAACAGCTTCTTCCAGTGCACCACCGAGCCGACCATCCGCCTGGCCGCCAAGCTGGCCGAGCTGGCGCCGGGCGACATCAACCACGCCTTCTTCGTCAACTCCGGCTCGGAGGCCAACGACACCATCCTGCGCCTGGTCCGCCACTTCTGGGCGGTGCAGGACCAGCCGCGCAAGAACATCTTCATCGGCCGCCACAACGGCTACCACGGCACCACCATGGCCGGTGCCAGCCTGGGCGGGATGAAGGCGATGCACGGGCAGGGCGGGCTGCCGATCCCGGACATCCACCATATCGAGCCGCCGTTCTGGTTCGCCGACGGCGGCGACCTGGACGAGGACGAGTACGGCCTGCTCGCCGCGCGCCGGCTGGAGGACAAGATCCTGGAACTTGGCCCGGAGCGGGTGGCCGCGTTCATCGGCGAACCGATCATGGGCGCGATCGGCGTCTACATCCCGCCGCGCAGCTACTGGCCGGAGATAGAACGGATCTGCCGCCGCTACGACGTACTGCTGGTGTCCGACGAGGTGATCTGCGGCTTCGGCCGCACCGGGCAGTGGTTCGGTGCGCAGTACTTCGGCTTCCAGCCGGACATCATGCCGGTGGCCAAGGGGATCACCTCGGGCTACATCCCGCTGGGCGCGGCGCTGTTCAACGACCGCGTCGCCGGCGTGCTCAAGGACGCCGGCGGCGAACTGGCGCATGGCGCGACCTATTCGGGCCACCCGGTGTGCGCGGCGGTGGCGCTGGAGAACCTGCGCATCCTGGAGCAGGAACGCATCGTCGAGCACGTCCGCGACCAGATCGCCCCCTACCTGGCGCAGCGCTGGGCTGAACTGGGCGAGCACCGCCTGGTCGGGCAGGCGCGGATCGCCGGGCTGATGGGCGCGCTGGAGCTGGTCCCCGACCGCGGCCGGCGCGCGTTCTTCGAGGAGCGCGGCAAGGTCGGCGCGCTGTGCCGGGACATCGCCCTGCGCCACGGCCTGATCCTGCGCGCGACCTGGGATTCGATGCTGCTGTCGCCGCCGCTGGTGATCACCCGCGCGCAGGTGGACGAGCTGTTCGACAAGGCCTGGAAGGCGCTGGACGAGACCGCCGCCGAACTGGGCAAATGACCATGGCGGCGGTACGCTGCCCCGACCCCCCGAAACCGTGACAAGGAGCACCCTCATGAAGCTGCGCCTGCTGACCACGAGCCTGCTGACGGCCGGCATCGCCGCCACGCTGCTAGCCGCCTGCGGCGGCAAGGACGGCGGATCCGCCGCCGGCGCGGAGAAGGTGCTCAACGTCTACAACTACTCGGACTACATCGCCGAGGAAACCATCCCCGACTTCGAGCAGCAGACCGGAATCCGCGTCACCTACGACGTCTACGACAGCGACGAGGTGCTGGAGACCAAGCTGCTGGCCGGTTCCAGCGGCTACGACATCGTGGTGCCGACCCTGAACTTCTTTGGCCGCCAGATCCAGGCCGGCGTGTTCAAGCCGCTGGACAAGAGCAAGATCCCGAACCTGGCCAACCTGGACCCGGCGATGATGGAACGCATCGCCTCGCAGGACCCGGGCAACCAGTACGGCGTGCCGTACATGACCGGCACCACCGGCATCGGCTTCAACGTCGACAAGATCGAAGCGGTGTTCGGCAGCACCGACGTGACCGACAGCTGGAGCCTGGTGTTCGATCCGGCCAAGCTCAGCAAGCTCAAGGACTGCGGCGTGACCCTGCTCGACACTCCGTCGGACATGATCCCGATCGCGCTGCACTACCTGGGCGAAGACCCGCACAGCAGCGATCCGGCGACGATCCAGAAGGCGGCCGAGCTGATCAAGGGCATCCGCCCCTACGTGCAGAACTTCCACTCCAGCCAGTACGTCAGTTCGCTGGCCAACGGCACCACCTGCCTGGTGGTGGGCTGGTCGGGCGACATCATCCAGGCGCGCGACCGCGCCGAGGAGGCCGGCAACGGCGTCAACGTCGGCTTCTCGATCCCGCAGGAAGGGGCGCCGCAGTGGTTCGACATGCTGGCGATCCCGGCCGACGCCCGGCACCCGGACAACGCCTACGCGTTCATCAACTACCTGCTGGAACCGCAGGTGGCGGCCAACAACACCAACTACATCCAGTACGCCAACCCGGTGCTCACCGCCACGCCGCTGGTGGACGAGGCGATCCGCGACGACCCGACGATCTATCCGCCGGACGACGTGAAGGCCAAGCTGTTCACCTACGCGATCAATTCGCCGGAGACCGACAAGCTGTACACGCGGCTGTGGACGGAGATCAAGACCGGCCGCTGACGCCGGCGGCGTGAACCCGGCCGGCCGCGACCGCGGCCGATCGGGGGGCGGGAGCGGCGGTGGACACGGTCGCGTCGCGGTGGAGTGCAAGGCAGGTGTGGGGGAGGGTCGAAGGGAGGGGAACCCGGGGACGCCCGCCGCATGGTGGCGTCGTGGACAACCGACAGGCCCTGCGGGGCGATGGGGATACGACGATGGGCATGAGCAAAGTGGATTGGCGGCTGACGGGACTGGCCGCGGGCATCGCGATACTGGCGCTTGCCGGGTGCGGCAGGCAGGAACCGGCCGCGGGGAATGCGGCGGCGAACGCGGCGGGCGTGCTGAACGTCTATAACTGGTCCGACTACATCGCCGAGGACACCGTGCCGGACTTCGAGCGCGAGTACGGCACCCGGGTCAACTACGGCGTGTTCGACAGCAACGAGGTGCTGGAGGCCAAGCTGCTGGCCGGCGGGTCGGGCTTCGACGTGGTGGTGCCCTCGCTGAACTTCCTCGGCCGGCAGATCCAGGCCGGCGTGTTCCAGCCGATCGACAAGTCCAGGCTCAAGAACTACGGCAACCTCGATCCGGCACTGCTGGAGAGCATCGCGGTGCAGGACCCGGGCAACCAGTACTCGGTCCCGTACCTGTGGGGCACCACCGGCATCGGCTACAACGTCGACAAGCTGACCGCGGCCTTCGGCGGCACCGAGATCGCCGACAGCTGGGACCTGGTGTTCAAGCCGGAGAACATCGCCAGGATGAAGGACTGCGGGGTGATTTTCCTCGACACCCCGTCCGAGGTGGTGCCGGTCGTCCTCAACTACCTGGGCGAGGACCCCAACAGCACCGACCCGGCGGTGATCGACAAGGCCACTGCGCTGCTCAAGCGGGTGCGCCCGTACGTGCAGACCTTCCACTCCAGCCAGTACATCGACGCGCTGGCCAACGGCAGCGCCTGCCTGGTGTTCGGCTGGTCCGGCGACGTGCTGCAGGCGCGCGACCGCGCCGCGGAGTCCGGCAACGGCGTCAACGTGGCCTACTCGATCCCGAAGGAGGGCACGTCGCTGTTCTTCGACATGCTCGCCATCCCGGCGGATGCGAAGAACCTCGACAACGCCTACGCGTTCATCGACTACCTGCTGCGCCCGGAGGTGGCGGCGGCCAACACCAACTACGTCAGCTTCCCCAACCCGGTGGCGCCGTCGCTGCCGCTGGTGGACGAGGCGATCCGCGACGATCCGACCATCTACCCGCCGGACGAGACCGCGGCCAAGCTGTTCACCCTGGCGGTGCTGCCGCCGGAGGTCGACCGCCAGTACACCCGGCTGTGGACCGAACTGAAGACCGGCCGCTAGGCTGATCGCAGCGGCGCGGGCCGGTCCACCGGTCCGCCCGCCTTCCCACCTCCTGGAGCGGCCATGGTGGCGAACAACGAACGCGGCAACGGATTCCCGGCCGAAGCCGGCAGCGAGCGCTACCTGCGGATCGAGGGCGTGCGCAAGGAGTTCGACGGCTTCGTCGCCGTCGACGACGTCAGCCTGGACATCCGCAAGGGCGAAATCTTCGCCCTGCTGGGCGGCTCGGGCAGCGGCAAGTCGACCCTGCTGCGCTGCCTGGGGGGCTTCGAGAAGCCGACCAAGGGCAAGATCGTGCTCGACGGCGAGGTCATGAACGAGCTGCCGCCGTACGAGCGGCCGATCAACATGATGTTCCAGTCCTACGCGCTGTTCCCGCACATGACCGTGGAGCAGAACATCGCCTTCGGCCTCAAGCAGGACGGGCTGGGCAAGGACGCGATCAGGAAGCGCGTGGCCGAGATGCTGGAGCTGGTGCAGCTGGGCAAGCTGGCCAAGCGCAAGCCGCACCAGCTCTCCGGCGGCCAGCAGCAGCGCGTGGCGCTGGCACGCTCGCTGGCCAAGGGGCCCAAGCTGCTCCTGCTCGACGAGCCGATGGGCGCGCTGGACAAGAAGCTGCGCTCGCGCATGCAGCTGGAGCTGGTCAACATCATCGAGGGCTCCGGGGTGACCTGCGTGATGGTCACCCACGACCAGGAGGAGGCGATGACCATGGCCACCCGGATCGCGCTGATGGACCAGGGCTGGATCCAGCAGGTCGGCACCCCGGACGAGATCTACGAGCAGCCGGCCAACCGCTTCGCCGCCGAGTTCATCGGCTCGGTCAACCTGGTCGACGCCACCATCGACCAGGACGAACCGGACTACGTGACCCTGCGCACCCCGGCGTTCGACGGGACCATCCACATCGGCCACGGCATCACCGGCTTCGAGGGCCAGCAGGTGTCGTTCGCGCTGCGCCCGGAGAAGCTGGGCATCGGCAAGGACGAGCCGGGCCAGCCCTACAACAAGGCGCGCGGCACCATCGAGGACATCGCCTACTTCGGAAGCCATTCGGTCTACCACGTGCGCCTGCCCAGCGGGGTCAGGCTGATGGCCAACTTCACCAACCAGCAGCGCTGGGCCAGCGAGGGCATGACCTGGGGCGACCAGGTGTGGCTGTGGTGGGGCGACAACGACGGCGTGGTGCTGACCTCATGAACGCGCGCGCGCTGAAGCGGTTCGTGCCGGGCGGCCGCTGGGCGGTGATCGCGGTGCCGTTCCTGTGGCTATTAGTATTCTTCGCGATCCCGTTCCTGATCGTGCTGAAGATCTCGTTCTCGCGGCTGGCCATCGCGATGCCGCCGTACACGCCGGTGCTGGAGTACGTGGACAAGGCGCTGACCCTGCGCCTGAACCTGGGCAACTACGTGGCCCTGTTTACCGACGCCCAGTACGTGCTGGCCTACCTGAGCTCGATCAAGATCGCGGCGGTGTCGACCCTGCTGTGCCTGGCCATCGGCTACCCGATGGCCTACTTCATCGCGCGGATGAAACCGTCGACCCGCAACATCGCGCTGATGGCGGTGGTGCTGCCGTCGTGGATCTCGTTCCTGCTGCGGGTCTACGCCTGGGTCGGCATCCTCGACGCCAACGGCATCCTCAACCGCACGCTGCTGTCGCTGGGCGTGATCGACACGCCGCTGCGCATCCTCTACACCCCGCTGGCCGCCTACATCGGCATCGTCTACTGCTACCTGCCGTTCATGGTGCTGCCGCTGTACGCCAACCTGGTCAAGCTGGACCTGCGCCTGCTGGAGGCGGCCTACGACCTGGGCGCCAAGCCCTGGCAGGCGTTCCTGCGCATCACCGTGCCGCTGTCGCGCTCGGGGATCATCGCCGGCTGCATGCTGGTGATGATCCCGGCGGTGGGCGAGTTCGTGATCCCGGAGATGCTGGGCGGGCCGGACACGCTGATGATCGGCCGGGTGCTGTGGGGCGAGTTCTTCAACAACCGCGACTGGCCGGCGGCCTCGGCGGTGGCGATCGTGATGCTGTTGCTGCTGCTGGTGCCGATCCTGATCTTCAACCGCTTCCAGCAGAAGGAAATGGAGGGCCGGCTGACATGAACCCGACCTTCGGACAACGCCTGCTGCGCTGGTCGGTGCTGGCGCTGGGCTTCGCCTTCCTGTACCTGCCGATCGTGCTGCTGATCGTGTACTCGTTCAATTCCTCGCGCCTGGCCACGGTCTGGGCCGGGTTCTCGGTCAAGTGGTACGGCGAACTGCTGCGCGACCGCCAGATCCTGGAGGCGGCCTGGGTCAGCCTGCGCATCGCCTTCTGGACCGCGACCGCGGCTACGGTCATCGGTACCCTCGGTGCGATGGTGATGACCCGCTTCCGCCGCTTCCCCGGCAAGACCGTGTTCGGCGCGCTGATCACCGCGCCGCTGGTGATGCCGGAGGTGATCATCGGCCTGTCGATCCTGCTGATGCTGGTCTCGGTCGGTGCGTCGATGGGCATCCCGTCCAAGGGCATGGTCGCGATCTGGATCGCGCACGTGACCCTGACCGTGTCCTTCGTCACCGTGGTGGTGTCCTCGCGCCTGCAGGACCTGGACAAGTCGCTGGAGGAGGCGGCGATGGACCTGGGCGCCAACCGGCTCAAGGTGTTTTTCCTGATCACCCTGCCGATAATTGCTCCTGCCCTGGTCAGCGGCTGGCTGCTGGCCTTCACCCTGTCGCTGGACGACGTGGTGATCGCCAGCTTCGTCGCCGGGCCGGACTCGACCACGCTGCCGATCAAGATCTTCTCCTCGGTGCGGCTGGGGGTGAGTCCGAAGATCAATGCCCTGGCGACGCTGATGATCATGTTCGTGTCGATCGCCGCGGTGATCGGCTGGTGGCTGATGTTCCGCGAGGACAGGCGCCGCCAGCGCGACATGCAGCTGGCGCTGCAGGAGAACGGGTGAGGCGGCGCGAATACGGCGATGGACCGACTCAGTTCTTGCTCGTCGTTCCCGCATAGGCGGGAACCCGGCACTGCCAGCTCCCTTGGTGACCACATGCGTACGCGATTTGTTGCCGCGCTCCTTTTTTTACTGCAGGCAGCCTGTGCGCAGGAGGCGCCTGCGCCTGAGCAGGTTCCCGCCACATATGAGAGGGACTCCTCCAGATCCGAGCAGCTCGAAGAGGTTGTTCGATGCGTAGTTTTCGGAGCCGATACAGTGGTTCTAGCCCAAGATCGAGTTACGGACAGCGAAGTGTTGTCAGACTTGGGAGGCACGGTTTATGTGACTGATATCGATGTGCTCCGCCAATACAAGGGGAATCCTGTCTCCTCCTTTAAGCTGCTTGTCAGGCGAGACGACCCTCATGAACCCGGACACAGGACAAGGGACGGAAAAGCAAGAATTCTATTCTTGAGAGACGGAAAGTCTGGTCCGACGTTTGTTAGCAATCGAATTCCATTCTTGGATTACGACGATGGCATTCACATGGGTGAGAGGGTGCTTACGGAGGAGCAGTTCACTGATATGACAAGTAGAGCTGACGGTAGGGCGTGTGAACTTCTAGGTATAGACATCTGGAGTGACAGACTATGATGTCGAAGGTAGAGCTGGGCTCAGTAGCAAGTCACCTGGTATTCGGCTACGAACTGCCGGAAAAGTAGGTACCCTGAAAGCAAAGTCAGTGGATCCAAGTCTCCGTGGGGATGGCCCCACTATTCAGACCTTCCTAACGCCACGGACGCGACACTTCCGTTCCGTGCATAAGCCGAGGGCAGGCGATAACGCGATGACCGTCGAGACCATCAACCCCGCGACCGGCCAGGTCGAATACCGCCACGAGCTGATGGCGCCGGCGCAGGTCGACGCGGTGCTGGCCGCCGCGCAGGCGGCGTTCCCCGGCTGGTCGCAGCGCAGCCTGGAATCGCGAGGAGAGGTGCTGCGCGCGATCGCCGCCGCGCTGCGTAGCCGTCGTGGCGACCTGCAGCAAACCATGACCGCCGAGATGGGCAAGCTGCGCAAGGAGGCGCTGGCCGAGGTCGACAAGTGCGCTGATGCCTGCGACTACTACGCCGCGCACGCCGCCGGCTACCTGCAGGACCAGGCCATCGCCACCGACGGCCGGCGCAGCTACGTGCGCTACGAACCACTGGGCTGCGTGCTGGCGGTGATGCCCTGGAACTTCCCGGTCTGGCAGGTATTCCGCTTCCTTGCCCCGGCGCTGATGGCCGGCAATGTCGCCGTGCTCAAGCACGCCAGCAACGTGCCGCGCTGCGCCGACCTGATCGCGCAGGCGCTGGAGGAGGCCGGATTGCCGCCGGGCGTGTTCGGTGTGCTGCACATCGACAACGAGCAGGCCGCCGCGGTCCTGCGCGACCCGCGCGTGGTCGCGGTGACCCTGACCGGCAGCGAGCGCGCCGGCCGCTCGGTGGCCGGCACCGCCGGCCAGCAACTGAAGAAGTGCGTGATGGAACTGGGCGGCAGCGACGCCTTCGTGGTGCTGGAGGACGCCGACCTGGACCAGGCCGTGGCCGGTGCTGTGGCCTCGCGTTTCGGCAACTCGGGACAGACCTGCATCGCGGCCAAGCGCTTCATCGTGGTGGAAGCCATCGCCGACCGGTTCGTGGAGCGGTTCGCCGAGGCCGCGGCGAAGCTGCGCCTGGGCGATCCGGACGACGCGGCCACCACCCTGGCGCCGCTGGCGCGCCAGGACCTGCGCGACGAACTGCACAAGCAGGTGCGCGACAGCATCGCCAAGGGCGCCAGGCCGCTGCTGGGCTGCGAGCCCGATGCGTCCTACGCCGGCTACCCGGCATCGATCCTCGACGCGGTCGCACCGGGCATGCCGGCCTACGAGGAGGAGTTGTTCGGCCCGGTCGCCAGCATCCTGCGGGTCAAGGACGAGGCCGAGGCCGTGCGGGTGGCCAACGACACGACCTTCGGCCTCGGCGGCAGCGTCTGGAGCGGCGATCCGGAGCGTGGCGAGCGGGTCGCACGGCAGCTGCAGGTCGGCGCGGCCTTCGTCAACGCCATCGTCCGCAGCGACGTGCGCCTGCCGTTCGGCGGGACCAAGCGTTCGGGCTTTGGCCGCGAACTGGCCGAGCACGGCATCCACGAATTCATGAACATCAAGTCCGTCTACGTTGCCTGAGTTGCGCGCGCGGGCGCATGCTGCACGGGGATAGGGAGGGGGCGATGCGCTGGAACCGCCTTGGCTGGGTGGCGATGGCCGTGCTGGCGTTGGCGGTGGCGGCGTACGCCTTTGCCGTCGCGCTCACACCGGAGTGGCGTCCGCCACTGGTGCGCGACCTGTTCGGGCAGCGGCCGCTGGCGGCCTGGGGCCATCTCCTGGGCGGCGGCGTGGCGTTGGCGGCCGGTGCGTTCCAGTTGAACACCCGACTGCGCAACCGCTGGCTGGGCCTGCACCGCTGGCTCGGCCGCGTGTATGCGGCGGCCGTGGGCGTCGGCGGACTGTCGGCGCTGGTACTGGCCCCGCACGCGCTGACCGGGGCGGTGGCCGCGACCGGCTTCGCGCTGCTGGGCCTGTGCTGGCTGGCGACCACCGCGCTGGCGGTGCGGGCGATCCGCGGTCGCCGCCTGGCCGCGCACCGCGACTGGATGGTGCGCAGCTACGCGCTGACCCTGGCGGCGGTGACGCTGCGGATCTACCTGGGATCGAGCCAGCTGGCCGGCATCTCGTTCACGGTCGCGTATCCGGCCATCGCCTGGCTGTGCTGGGTGCCGAACCTGCTGCTGGCGGAGTGGTTCGTGCGCTCGCCGCGGGCGCGCGCCATGCTGGCGGCCAGCGCCGTTCCGGAGCGCTGGCGGCGGATGCCGGAGCCGCCACGCGCCTGAGCGTGCCGCCGCTGCTTGGCGCGGATCGGCGACGGCGATGGAACGGACGGTTACGCGGTTGCCGGTTCCGCGGCGGCCGGTACGCCGCCATCTTGCCGGTCATGCCCATGCCGGAACTGGAGACCCATGCCATGAACGCGTCGCTCGACACCACCCCCGCCCGCATCGTCCGCACGATCCGCGGCCGCGCCACTTCCGACGGCGCCGGGGTCAAGCTGACCCGGGTGATCGGTGGGCCGGACCTGCCGGAACTGGACCCGTTCCTGCTGCTGGACGAGTTCGGCACCGACAAGGCCGAGGACTACATCGCCGGCTTCCCCAGCCATCCGCACCGCGGCTTCGAGACGGTCACCTACATGCTCGACGGGCGCATGCGGCACCAGGACAACCACGGCAACGAGGGCCTGCTGACCCCGGGCAGCGTGCAATGGATGACCGCCGGCCGCGGCCTGGTCCATTCGGAGATGCCCGAGCAGGAGTCCGGGCGCATGCGCGGCTTCCAGCTGTGGGTGAACCTGCCGGCGCGCGAGAAGATGACCGACCCGCGCTACCAGGAGTTCGCCCCCGACCGGATCCCGGTCGCGCGGCCGGCGCCGGGGGTGGAGGTGAAGGTGATCGCCGGCCGGGTCGGCGACACCGTCGGCCCGATCGCGCAGCCGGCCACCGATCCGCTGTATCTGGACATCGCGCTGGAACCGGGCGTGGCCTGGCAGTACGCGCTGCCCGCGGGCCACAACGCCTTCGCCTACGTGTTCGAGGGCGCGCTGGCGGTGGGCGAGGGCGAGGACGCGCGCCCGCTGGAGAACCATGAGATGGGCGTGCTCGGCGGCGGCGGCGCGCTGGCGCTGCGCGCCGGCAGTGGCGGCGCGCGCCTGATCCTGGTCGCCGGCACGCCGCTGCGCGAGCCGGTGGCGCGGCACGGGCCGTTCGTGATGAACACCCGCCAGGAGCTGATGCAGGCCTTCGTCGACTTCCAGGAAGGCCGCTTCTGACGAACGCGCGCCGCGCCGGCCGGCCCGGCGCCGGCGCGGAAGGTCCGCGGCGTCAGTACAGGGCGATACCCCGCGCCAGCGACAGCAGCTGCTGCAGTTCGTCGTCGCTGGCCGCGTCGACCCAGACCTGGGCGTAGCGCTTCTTGCCCAGTTCCACCACCGTGACCCGTTTGCGCTCGCTGGTCGGTGCGACGATTTCCGGCTGGTACCAGTGCACCTCGTGCAGGCCGATCGCGCCTTGCTCCTCGCGGTAGCGGCGGCGCAGGGTGACGGTCGGCTGGCTGGTCAGCATCACCCCGAGCACCTGCCGCTCGCCGTCCAGCGCCCGGCAGACGGTGAAGCCGTCGCCGGCCTGCTGCTGCCAGTGCAGGTGGGAGCCGGCGGGCAGGGCCGGGCAGGCGGCCTCCTGCGCAGCGGCGGGCACCGCCCAGGCGGCGGCGAGCAGTGCCAGCAAGCGAAGCTTGTTCATGACGCGTTCCCCCGGCCTGCGTGCAGGCCCATGTTCCCCGGATCGCGTGCGGGCGGCGCAGCCGCGTGGCGTGGGCGGTGCATGCCGGAGCCGGCGCGATCCGCTGCGCCCGCACGTTGCTTCCTCCCCCGAGGCCGTCCGTCGCATGTTCGCGCAGGCCGGCCTCCCTCGGCCCGAACTTAACCAGCCTGCCGGGACGATGCAAACGCCGGCCTCAGAAACTGCGCTGGAAGTCGAATTCCTGGCGGCGGCCGTCGGCGACCACGGTGACCCGGGTCCGCAGCGTGTCGCGCGGGCTGATCCGGACGATGCCGACGTGGTCGATGTAGTCGCCGGTGGCGACCTTGCGCAGGGCCACCGCCTGGCGGCGCCCGGCCAGGTCGACCACCTCGGCGGTGACCTCGCCGTCGGCCGCGGTCTCGTCGCCGTCGCCGGTCGGGCGGCGCAACGCCACCACCAGCAGGGCCGAATCGGGCGCCCGGACCACGCCGTACTCGCGCGCCACCGCCTCGCCCAGCGCCAGGGTGGGCAGCAGGTTGTAGCGGGCGCGCAGCGGGCCCTGCAGGTCGGTGGCGCTGGGCGCGGGCGGGACGAAGCGGGCCGGCTCCGGCGCCGGCCCGCCGCAGGCGGCCAGGGCCAGGACCACTCCCAGGGCCGCCAGCCGGAAGCGGGCGCGGCTCACGGATCGCCCGCCGCGGCCAGCGCGGCGCCCCGCTCGCGGGCGGCATGCACGGCGCGCGCGACCAGCGCCTCGAAGCCGCCGGCCTGGAAGGCCTCGATCGCCGCCTGGGTGGTGCCGCCGGGCGAGGTGACCCGCCGGCGCAGTTCGGCCGGCGCCTCGCCGGCCTCGTCGAGCATGCGCCCGGCGCCGAGCAGGGTCTGCACCACCAGGGTGCGCGCGTCGGCGGCCGGCAGGCCCTCGGCCACCGCCGCCGCCTCCATCGCTTCGGCCAGCAGGAAGGCATAGGCCGGGCCGCTGCCGGAGACCGCGGTCACCGCGTCGACCAGCTCCTCGCGCTCGACCCAGACCGTGGCGCCGGCGCTGGACAGCAGCTCGTCGGCGCGGTTGCGCTGCGCCGCATCGACGCCGTTGCCGGCGTACAGGCCGGTCACGCCGGCGCCGAGCAGGGCGGGGGTGTTGGGCATGCAGCGCACCACCGGCAGCCCGCCGCCGAGCCACTGCTGCAGCCGGGCCACCGGGATGCCGGCGGCGATCGACACCACCAGCGGCCGCTGCGCCTGCGCCGCCGCGGCCAGCGGCTCGCAGGCCGCGCGCATCATCTGCGGCTTGACCGCCAGCAGCCACAGGCCGGCGCCGGCGACCGCCGCCTCGCCGCGCTCGAACGCCTGCACGCCGAAATCGGCCACCAGCGCCTCGCGCGCCGCCGCCACCGGTTCGGCGACGCGGATCCGGCGGGTGTCGGCGCCGCGCCGGGCCAGGCCGCCGATCAGGCTGCGGGCCATGTTGCCGCCGCCGATGAAGGCGAGGCTGTCGTGTTCGCGGGTCGGTTCGGTCATCGCAGGGGATTCTCTGAAGAAGGGGGGCGGGAATGCGCCCGGCCGCTCACCCGGGCCGCGGCCCGAACAGGGCAGTGCCGATCCGCACCAGGGTGGAGCCCTCGGCGATGGCGACGGCGAAGTCGTCGCTCATGCCCATCGACAGGGTATCGACCCCGGCGTGGCGGGCGGCCAGTTCGTCGAACAGCACGCGCATGCGCCGGAACGCCGGGCGCCGCTGCTCGGGATCCGGGTGCGGCACCGGGAGTGACATCAACCCGCGCAGCGCCAGCCGCGGCTCGTCGGCGACCCGTTCGGCCAGTGCCGGCAGCTCGTCGGGTCGGCACCCGGACTTGCCGGCCTCGTCCTCCACGTTCACCTGGATGAGCACGTTCAGCGGACTGCGCGCCGGGTCGCGGTGGCGGGCCAGGGCGGCTGCCACGCTCGGCCGGTCCACGCTCTGCACCCAGTCGAACACCTCCGCGGCCAGCGCCGCCTTGTTCGACTGCAGGTAGCCGATCAGGTGCCATTGCAGGGACGGATGTGCCTCGCCCAGGGCCCGGCGCTTGGCCGCGGCCTCCTGCACGTAGTTCTCGCCGAAGGACCGCTGGCCGGCCGCGGCCAGTGCCGCGACCGCCTCGGGCGGATGGGTCTTGGACACCGCCAGCAGGGCAGGGGGTGGCCGGCCCGCCGCGTCGGCCGCGTTCACAATGCGCTGCAACACGGTTCGCAGGCGGTCGGCGGGCATGGATGGACGGACCATTGGCGGCAGCGATGGGAGCGCTATACTGCCCCGCGGGGATGTATCGTTCCAGCCTGCGCCGATGCGCAGGCTACTGGTGGATCAAGGGGGAACACGCGCATGGATATCGCCGAACTGCTGGCCTTCTCGGTCAAGAACAAGGCTTCCGACCTCCACCTGTCGGCCGGCCTGCCGCCGATGATCCGGGTCGACGGCGACGTCCGCCGGATCAACATCCCGGCCCTGGACCACAAGCAGGTGCACGCGCTGGTCTACGACATCATGTCGGACAAGCAGCGGCGCGACTACGAGGAGTTCCTCGAGGTCGACTTCTCGTTCGAGATCCCCTCGCTGGCCCGCTTCCGCGTCAACGCGTTCAACCAGAACCGCGGCGCCGGCGCAGTGTTCCGCACCATCCCCTCCGACGTGCTGACCCTGGAGGACCTGGGCTGCCCGCCGATCTTCCGCGAACTGATCAACCAGCCGCAGGGCCTGATCCTGGTCACCGGCCCGACCGGCTCGGGCAAGTCGACCACGCTGGCGGCGATGATCGACCACATCAACAAGGACGAGTACGGGCACATCCTCACCGTCGAGGACCCGATCGAGTTCGTCCACACCTCGCAGAAGTGCCTGATCAACCAGCGCGAGGTGCACCGCGACACCCACGGCTTCAACGAGGCCCTGCGCTCGGCGCTGCGCGAGGACCCGGACTACATCCTGGTCGGCGAAATGCGCGACCTGGAGACCATCCGCCTGGCGCTGACCGCCGCCGAGACCGGCCACCTGGTGTTCGGCACCCTGCACACCTCCAGCGCGGCCAAGACCATCGACCGCATCATCGACGTGTTCCCCGCCGGCGAGAAGCCGATGGTCCGCTCGATGCTGTCCGAGTCGCTGCGCGCGGTGATCTCGCAGGCGCTGCTGAAGAAGGTCGGCGGCGGCCGCACCGCGGCCTGGGAAATCATGGTCGGCACCCCGGCCATCCGCAACCTGATCCGCGAGGACAAGGTCGCGCAGATGTACTCGGCGATCCAGACCGGCCAGCAGTACGGCATGATGACCCTGGACCAGCACCTGCAGGACCTGGTCAAGCGTGGCCTGGTCACCCGCCACCAGGCCAAGGAATACGCCAAGGACAAGCGTCTGTTCGAGTGACGGCCGCGGCATAGCCCGGCCCGACACCCACGCACTTCCGGAGCACCGCCATGAGCAGCATCGACTTCACCTCGTTCCTCAAGCTGATGGCGCACCAGAAGGCGTCGGACCTGTTCATCACCGCGGGCATGCCGCCGTCGATGAAGGTCCACGGCAAGATCAGCCCGATCACGCAGACCCCGCTCACGCCGCAGCAGAGCCGCGACCTGGTGCTGAACGTGATGACGCCGGCGCAGCGCGAGGAGTTCGAGAAGACCCACGAGTGCAACTTCGCGATCGGCGTGGCAGGCGTCGGCCGCTTCCGCGTCAGCTGCTTCTACCAGCGCAACCAGGTGGGCATGGTCCTGCGCCGGATCGAGACCAAGATCCCGACGGTGGAGGAGCTGAACCTGCCGCCGATCATCAAGACGCTGGCGATGACCAAGCGCGGCATCATCCTGTTCGTCGGCGCCACCGGCACCGGCAAGTCGACCTCGCTGGCGGCGATGATCGGCTACCGCAACCAGAACTCGACCGGCCACATCATCACCATCGAGGACCCGATCGAGTTCGTGCACAAGCACGAGGGCTGCATCATCACCCAGCGCGAGGTCGGCATCGACACCGACACCTGGGAGAACGCGCTGAAGAACACCCTGCGCCAGGCGCCGGACGTGATCATGATCGGCGAGGTCCGCACCCGCGAGGGCATGGACCACGCCGTCGCCTTCGCCGAGACCGGCCACCTGGTCCTGTGCACCCTGCACGCCAACAACGCCAACCAGGCGATGGACCGCATCATCAACTTCTTCCCCGAGGACCGGCGCGGCCAGCTGTTGATGGACCTGTCGCTGAACCTCAAGGGCGTGGTCGCCCAGCAGCTGATACCGACCCCGGACGGCAAGGGCCGCCGGGTGGCGATGGAGATCCTGCTGGGCACGCCGCTGGTCCAGGACTACATCCGCGACGGCGAGATCCACAAGCTCAAGGAAGTGATGAAGGAGTCCACCAACCTGGGCATGAAGACCTTCGACCAGAGCCTGTTCGAGCTGTACCAGGCCGGCGAGATCAGCTACGAGGACGCGCTGCGCTACGCCGACTCGCAGAACGAGGTGCGCCTGCGCATCAAGCTGTCCCAGGGCGGCGACGCACGCACCCTGGCGCAGGGGCTGGACGGCGTCGAGATCGCAGAAGTGCGGTAACGGATGCAGATGCAGCGGGCGCCGTCCTGCGGCGCCCGGCCGGTCGTGCGCGGGCGACGGTATGGCCGGTTCCACAGGGGGTCGCCATCACAGGGGGAATCCATGCAGTCGGACGTTCCGAATCCGTACCAGGCGCCTGCCGCCATCGCCGCACCTCAGGGCCTGCCGCCCCGCCTGGAGGCCGCGGCGGTCGACACCACCGCGCTGTTCGCGCCACCCGCCCTCAAGCTGGTGGTGATGTCGTCCTGCACCTTCGGCCTGTACGTGCTGTACTGGTTCTACTGCAACTGGAAGGCGATCAAGCTGATCGACCGCCCGGACGTCATGCCATTCTGGCGCGCGCTGTTCTCGCCGATCTGGGCCTACAGCTGCTTCAAGGCGATGGCGGGCATCGCCGAAGGTCGCCGCCGCTCCCTCGGCTTCTCGCCCGGCGCGCTGGCGATCAGCTATTTCCTGCTCAACCTGGCCTCGCGCCTGCCCGATCCGTACTGGGTGCTCAGCTTCCTGATCTTCGTGCCGCTGCTGCCGGTCAATTCCCTGGCGCGGGCCTACAACCAGGCCGAGCGCATCGGCGACCCGGTCGCCGATGAGTATTCGGTCTGGAACTGGTTGGCGATCGTGTTCGGCGGCGGCGTCCTGCTGCTGCTGCTCCTGGGCCTGATGCTTCCCGATACTTCCTACTAGTTGCGGCTCGGGCGCCGCACCGTCGGTCAGTACCATCGAGGCCGCCTTCGGGCGGCCTCGCCGTTTTCGGCGGAGGAGGCGCGGGACCGCATGCGGCCAGGAGCCGGCTGGTGTCTAATACGCGCCCCCAACGCGGTACCGCAAACGTGAATCCCCCCGATCCGGACCTCCGGCCCGGGCAGGAAACCCTGCCCGAAGACGGCGCCGTCGTCACCGCCGGCCCGCTGACCCCGCCCCCCGATTCCGCAGGAACCGAGGCGGGCGACCGTGCTTTTCACCATTCGGTGGCCGAGGACGTCCAGGGCATGGTCCTGGCCACGCTGGTGGCCTCGCTGGGCCTGACCGTGTTCGCCCAGGGCGGGATCATGATCGGCGGCATGGCCGGGGTCTCGTTCCTGCTGCACTACGCGCTGGGCTGGAACTTCGGCCTGGTTTTCGTGCTGGTGAACCTGCCGTTCTACTGGATCGCGGTGCGGCGGATGGGCTGGGAGTTCACCCTCAAGACCTTCGCCGCGGTCGGCGCCTGCGGCCTGCTCACCGACCTGCTGCCGCGCTGGGCGTCCTGGTCGCAGATGACCGGCCTGTATTCGGCGCTGGTCGGCGGGGCTCTGTGTGGGCTGGGCATCCTGTTCTTCATCCGCCACCGTGCCAGCCTGGGCGGCATCGGCATCCTGGCGGTGTACCTGCAGCGCGAACGCGGGATCAGCGCCGGCAAGGTGCAGCTGGCGTTCGACTCGGTGCTGATGGCCTCGGCGTTGTTCGTGCTGGCGCCGTCGAAGGTGCTTTACTCGGCGATCGGCTCGCTGGTGCTGAGCCTGGTGCTGATGTTCAACCACCGCCCGCACCGCTACATGGGCGTGTAGGGCGGGGCGCGCCGCTCGTGGCCGAACCGCCCGCCGCGCGCGGGACGCCGCGGCGCTAGAATGTCGGCATGTCCGTGCCGAACGACAACCTGGCCAACCAGCTGCTGATCGCGCTGCCGGCCCTGGCCGACCCCAATTTCGCCCGCACCGTGGCCCTGATCTGCCAGCACGACGAGCAGGGCGCGATGGGCGTGGTGGTCAACCGCGCCTCCGAGTACACGCTGGGCCAGGTGCTGTCGCAGATGGGCATCGGCAGCGACGACGAGGCGCTGTGCGCGCGCACCGTGCTGCACGGCGGGCCGGTGCACCAGGAACGCGGTTTCGTCCTGCACGACGGCGGCCGGGAATGGGATTCGAGCCTGCAGGTGGGCGAGGGCCTGTACCTGACCACCTCGCGCGACATCCTCGAGGCGATGGCCGCCGGCGAGGGCCCGGCGCACGCGATCGTGGCCCTGGGCTGCGCCGGCTGGGGCGCCGGGCAGCTGGAATATGAGCTGGGCGAGAACACCTGGTTGACCGCGCCGGTCGACGCCGAGGTGCTGTTCGACCTGCCGCTGGAGCGCCGCTGGCAGACCGCCGCCGGGCGCATCGGCGTGGACGACCTGTTCCGCCTGGCCGACTACAGCGGGCATGCCTGACCCGTCGCCGGCCGCCGCCGCGATGCCGCCGGCCGACGCGATCGTGCTGGGCTTCGACGTCGGCGCGCGGCGCATCGGGGTCGCCGTGGGCAGTGCCCTGGGCGGCGCGCGCGCGGTCGCGGTGGTCGACGTGCGCGAGTCCGGGCCGGACTGGAAGGCGATCGAGCGCCTGCACGGCGAGTGGCGCCCGCGCGGGCTGGTGGTCGGCGATCCGATGACCCTGGACGGCGGCGACCAGCCGATCCGGCGCCGCGCCCGTGCCTTCGCCGGCGAGCTCAAGGCGCGTTTCCGGCTGCCGGTGGCGATGGTCGACGAGCGCTCCAGCTCGGTCGAGGCCGCGCAGCGCTTCGCCCGCGACCGTGCGGCCGGCAACTGCCGCCGCCGCGACGCGGCCGCGCTGGACGCGGCAGCCGCCGCGGTGATCGTCGAGCGCTGGCTCGCCGCGCCGGAGGACGCCACGCCGGTGTAGGAGCCGGGCTTGCCGGCGACTCGCCACCTCTTGTACACAGCTTGCCCATGAAGTCCTGACCCTTGTCCGTCCAGCACCCCGCAACCGGAAGCACCCGTGTCGCGGGCAAGCCCGGCTCCTACACACAGAACCCGAACGACGCCATGACGCCCCAACTCGATTCCGATGGCCGCCTCCGCCACCTGCTGACCCTGGAGGGACTGCCGCGCAGCACCATGCTGCAGCTGCTCGACCGCGCCGGGCAGATCCGCGACGCGGCCGTCGGCCGGGTCGGCAAGCGCACCGTGCTGGCCGGCACCGCGGTGTGCACGCTGTTCTTCGAGCCGTCCACGCGCACGCGCAGTTCGTTCCAGCTGGCCGCGCAGCGGCTGGGCGCGGACGTGCTCAACTTCGACGCCTCGACCTCGTCCACGCGCAAGGGCGAGACCGCGCGCGACACGCTGAAGAACCTGGAGGCGATGGGCGTGCGCGGCTTCGTCGTGCGCCACCCGGACGACGGCGCGGTGCAGGCGCTGGCCGACGTGGCCGGCGAGGGCACCGCGCTGGTCAACGCCGGCGACGGCCGCAGTGCGCACCCGACCCAGGGCCTGCTCGACATGCTGACTCTGCGCCAGGCCAGGGGTGGCGACTTCGCGAAGCTGAAGGTGCTGATCGTCGGCGACGTGAAGCATTCGCGGGTGGCGCGTTCGGACCTGCACGCGTTGCGTGCGCTCGGCGCCGGGGAGGTCCGCGTCTGCGGCCCGGCGGCGTTGCTGCCGGAGGCGGACATCACCGCCGGTTGCGTGGTCGGCACGGACTTCGACGCGATGCTCGAGGGCGTGGACGCGGTGATGATGCTGCGCCTGCAGCGCGAGCGGATGGAGGAGGGGCTGGTGCCGTCGCTGGAGGACTACCACGCGCGCTACGGCCTGACCGTCGAGCGGCTCGGGCGTGCGGCGCCCGAGGCGGCGGTGCTGCATCCGGGCCCGATCAACCGCGGGGTGGAGATCACCGACGAGGTCGCGGACGGTCCGCAGTCGTGGGTGCTGCGCCAGGTTGCCAATGGCGTGGCCGTGCGCATGGCGGTGCTGGAGCATCTGCTCGGCTGACGCCGGGTAGGGCGGGTGCCTGCGATGGCAACCGCGACGGTGGTAACCGCAACCGCAACCGCAACCGCACAATCAAAAGCGCCGGGTGTGGTCGGCTTCGGGCTGAGCCGTGGCAGGCCGGGGGTATTGCGGTCGTCTCGACGGCACATCCCTGTGCCGACTCGCCGACGTGGCCATCCATGGCCACTGCCGCAATACCCCCGGCCCGCCACGTCTTCGGGAGCTTTTGGGTCGTGGCTCCGTTCACAGGCGATGAGCCGCGCACGGCTTTTTGTAGGAGCGGGCATGACCGCGACCCGACGCCGTCGGCGCAGGCGACGCCCCCGTGATTCCGACGCCCGTGTCGCGGTCATGCCCGCTCCTACAAAAAGCGGCGCTGTCGCGGATTCGCCCCCCTCCCTTTCGCCGCAGACGAAGGGGAGGGCCGAAGGGTGCCTTTGCCTTTGTTCGTCCAATCGAAGCCACACCCCCAAAGCTCCCGAGGCCGTCGTGCCGAGGGGGTCTGGCGCAAGCAGCACATGGATGCGCTGCGGTCGCGACTTGGAGGCAGGACGCCGGAGCGGAGCGATGCGCCATACCCCCTGGGCGCGGCGACCCCTTCCGAAGCCAGCGCTTTTTCTCCAGCTACCAGACACACGCGGCCCGATCCGGGGCCGAGGCTTGTGATCTGGAGCAAAAAAGCAAAGCACCCCTCCCCGGTCCTCCCCTTCACCTGCGGCGAAAGGGAGGGAGAAGAGCACGGCTGCTGCTGGCGCGGTCGGTCACTTCAATATCGCGTGGATGACCGCGCCATGCGCATCAGTCGGCCGCGATCGCCGCTGCTGCACCGGTGGAGTCGGCGGCGGTGATCTGCCGCGCCGACTCGACCAGGTCGACGAACTCGCGGCGCAGGCCCCAGCGGTCCTCGCCGACGGCGCCGCGGGCGCTGGTGGCCACGTCGTCCCAGGTCCAGCCCTCGACATTGGTGCCGCCGCGCAGCAGGTCGGCGTAGCCGGCGACCGCGGCGGCGAAGTGCAGCGATTCGCTCGGCTGCGCGCGCAGCGAGGAGCGCAGCACCGGGGTTTCGACCAGCCGGCTGCGCTCCTGCCCGGGCAGCTTGTAGCGCAGGCGCAGGTGGGCCAGTTCGCCGCCCTTGGCGTCACCCGTCGTGGCGCTGCCGTAGCGCAGCGGCGGCAGACGTTCGCCACCGGAGCCGACCAGCGCGATCTCGTACAGCGCGGTGACCTCGTGGCCGGCACCGATGTCGCCGGCGTCGACCCGGTCGTTGGCGAAGTCCTCGCGGGCCAGCAGCCGGTTCTCGTAGCCGACCAGGCGGTACTCGGCCACCTGCGCCGGGTTGAACTCGATCTGGATCTTGACGTCGTTGGCGATGGTCAGCAGCGTGGCCTGCATCTGTTCGACCAGTACCTTGCGCGCCTCCTCGGGCGTGTCGATATAGGCGTGGTTGCCGTCGCCGGCGTCGGCCAGGCGCTCGGCCATCGCGTCGTGGTAGTTGCCCTGGCCGAAGCCGAGGGTGGACAGGGCGATCCCGGACCTGCGCTGGTCGGCGACCCAGGTCTCCAGCGTGCCGCGGTCGACGGTGCCGACGTTGAAGTCGCCGTCGGTGGCCAGCAGGATCCGGTTCACGCCGCCTTCGACGAAGCCCTGGCGCGCCACCGCGTAGGCCAGGCGGATGCCGTCGCCGCCGTTGGTGCTGCCGCCGGCCTGCAGCCGTTCCAGCGCGGCCAGGATCTCGGCGTGGCGGTCGCCGGGCGTGGGCGGCAGCACCAGACCTGCCGAACCGGCGTAGACCACGATCGAGACCCGGTCCTGCGCGCGCAGCTGCGGCACCAGTTGGGCGAAGGCCTGCTTGAGCAGCGGCAGCTTGTCCGGCGAGTGCATCGAGCCGGAGGTGTCGATCAGGAACACCAGGTTGGCCGGCGGCAGCTGCGCCTTGGCCACGTCGTAGCTCTTGATCCCGACCATCAGCAGCTGCCGCTTCGGGTTCCAGGGCGAGGGCGCCAGTTCGGTGGTCACCCGGAACGGCACCTCGCGGGTGGCCGGCGCCGGATGCCCGTAGCCGAAGTAGTTGAGGAACTCCTCGACCCGCACCGCGTCGGCCGGCGGGCGCACGCCCTGGCGCAGCATCCGCCGCACGTTGGCGTAGCTGCCGGTGTCCACGTCGATGGAAAAGGTCGACAGCGGCTGCTCGCCAGTGCGCTGCACCGGATTGTCGTCGCGCGCCGCATAGCGTTCGGTGTTGGCCGGTGGGGCGATGGGGACCTGGAGGTAAGCCGTGGCCGGCGCGATGGCCGCCTGCCGCCGCTGCATGTCCATCAACGCGGCGGGGGCGGGCGGGGACGGTGGAGGCGCGGCGGCGTAGGTGTCGGTCGGCCGCGGCCCGGCGATTTCCTTCGCCGTTGCCGCGGCGGCGTCGGCCTCGGCCGCTTCGGTGCGCGCGGTGGAGGGGCCGGAGCGGCAGGCGGACAGGGCCAGGGCCAGCAGCAGGATGCCGCCGCTGGCGGCGGCCTGGAACAATGGGGACGGCGGGGCGTTGCGCATGTCGGTACTCCCGGGTTGGACGGGAGATCGAACGCGCCAGCCGCGGCGGCGGGGTTAAACCCCGGCGATGCGGTCCCGGGCTAGCCGAGGAACAGCCACACCGCGCTGAGGCCGCCGGCGAACAGCAGGCCCAGGCTGATCGCGAACACGGCCCGGTAGTGCGGGACGAAGCGGTCCTGCTCGATGTCGCGGCTGACCCGCCAGAACCGCCACAGCGACCACAGCAGCAGGCCCAGGCCGATCACCACCATGCCCAGGCCGATGTTGCCGGTGTCGCGCAGCATGCGCGAGGGCGCCTCGGCGATCTGGTCGTTCTGCTGCAGGTAGATGCTGAAGCGGTTGAGGGTGATGCCGAAGCCGATCAGCGACACCGTGGTGCGCAGGTAGGCCAGGTGGGTGCGCTCGTTGGCCAGGTGCGAACGCAGGTCCGCCAGGCTGGTGCGCTCGGCGGCCAGTTCGTTGGAGGTCTTGGCGGGCTCGGTCATCGCGGTCTCCTCGTGCAGGTTGCGTCCTCGTCCCGGCCGCCGGCACCGCCGGGCGTCAGGCGACCATCGGCTGGAATTCGATGCCCAGCCCGGGCATGCCTTCCTTCTCCGCCAGCAGGTCGGCGCGCAGCAGCGGGCGGGTCTCGATCCAGTCCCGGTCCAGCACCAGCTGCAGGCGGTTGCCGCCGACCGATGCGGCCAGCATGGCGATGTCGTCGCCATCGTGCGAGCGGTGCAGCAACACCGCCAGGCGCAGCAGCGCGGCCTTGCGCCGGGCCGACAGCAGCAGGCGGTCGGGCAGGGCGTCGAAGGCGCTCTTCGGCACGCCGCGACGGTGGGTGCGGACCAGCGCGGCCAGGACCTGCTGTTCCTGCCGCGAGAAGCCGGCGATGTCCGAGTGCTCGAGCACGTAGGCGCCGTGCACGTGGTACTGGCTGTGGGCGATGGCCAGGCCCAGCTCGTGCAGGCGCGCGGCCCAGCCGAGCATGCGCGCGTCGTCATCGTCCAGCGCCCAGTCGCTGGCGACCTGTTCGAACAGGCGCATCGCGGTGCCTTCCACGCGCGCGGCCTGGATCTCGTCGATGCCGTAGCGCCGGGTCAGCGCCTGCACCGAGGCGTCGCGCGGGTCGGCGGCGCCGCCGCGGCCGAGCATGTCGTAGAGGATGCCTTCGCGCATGGCCGCCTTGCTCACCAGTAGTTTCTGCAGGCCCAGGGCCTGGAATGCGGCCTCCAGCACCAGCACGCCGCCGGCGATGATCGGGCGGCGGTCGCCGGACAGGCCGGGCAGGTCGATCTCGTCGATGCTGTCGGCCTGCAGCAGGCGCTCGCGCACCTGCGGCAGCGCCTCGGCGGTGATCGCGCCCTTGGTCAGCTTCATCGCCGCGCAGATCTCGCCGATCGACTTGTGCGTGCCCGAGGAGCCCAGCGCCTCCTGCCAGCCCAGCGCGCGGTACAGCCCGGCGAACTGCTGGAACTCGGCGCTGATCTCGGTCAGCGCGTCCTTCCACTTCTTCTTCGACAGCCGGCCGTTGGGGAAGAAGCGGCGGGTGCTGGCGATGCAGCCGGCCTGCAGGCTCTCGCGCTCCACCGGCTCGAAGCCGTGGCCGATGATGAACTCGGTCGAACCGCCGCCGATGTCGATCACCAGGCGCAGCTGGCCGGGCTTGGGCGGCTGTGCGTGGGCCACGCCCAGGTAGATCAGGCGCGCCTCCTCGCGGCCGGACACCACCTCGATCGGATAGCCCAGCGCCGCCTCGGCCGGTGCCAGGAACGACTGCGGTTGGCGCAGCTGGCGCACGGTGTTGGTGGCCAGCGCGCGCACGTGCAGGCGGCGCACGCCGCGCATGCGCTGGCCGAAGCGGGCCAGGCAGTCCAGCGCGCGCTGCCGCGCCGGCGCGGACAACCCGCCCTCGCCGTCCAGGCCGTCGGCCAGGCGCACGGTCTCGCGCAGACGGTCGACCACGCGCAGCTGGCCCAGCATGTGCTGGGCCAGGACCATGTGGAAGCTGTTGGAGCCCAGGTCGATCGCGGCCAGCGCGTCGCCGTCCTGGACCTGGGGACGGGAAGAGGCGCGTGTCTGCAGGGAGCCGGGCATGGCGCGAATCTTAGCGGATGGCCGGGCCGGCGCCTCCGCGTCCACGCTACAGCGCCTCCAGCAGGGCCTGCTGCGCCGAGTAGGGGGCCTCGCCCTCGCCGGGCGCGCACTTGTGGTAGCGGCCGTCGGCGCCCAGTTCCCAGGCGTTGAGGTTGTCGGCCAGGTAGTTCTGCAGCGCCTCGCGCTGCACCCGTTCGGCCAGCGCCGGCTCGAGGATCGGGAAGCAGGTCTCGACCCGCCGCAGCAGGTTGCGCTCCAGCCAGTCGGCGCTGGCGCCGTACAGGTCCGGCTTGCCGTCGTTGCCGAACCAGTAGACCCGGCTGTGCTCGAGGAAGCGGCCGACGATCGAGCGCACCTTGATGTTGTCCGACACGCCCGGGATGCCCGGGCGCAGGGTGCAGGCGCCGCGCACGATCAGGTCGATCTTCACCCCGGCCTGCGAGGCCGCGTACAGCGCGCGCACCACCTGCGGTTCGTTGAGCGCGTTCATCTTGGCGATGATCCGCCCGGGCCGCCCGGCGGCGGCCAGCCGCGCCTCGCGTTCGATCCGCTGCAGGATCCCGCTGTGCAGGGTGAACGGCGACTGCAGCAGGCGCTTGAGCCGGATCGAGGGCGCCAGCCCGGACAGCTGCTGGAACAGCATGTGCACGTCGTTGCCGATGTCCGCGTCGGCGGTGAGCAGGCTCAGGTCGGTGTAGGCGCGCGCGGTGCCGGAGTGGTAGTTGCCGGTGCCCAGGTGCGCGTAGCGGCGCAGGCGGCGGCCCTCGCGGCGCACGATCAGCAGCATCTTGGCGTGGGTCTTGAACCCGACCACGCCGTACACCACCTGCACCCCGGCCTCCTGCAGGCGGTCGGCCACGCCGAGGTTGGCGTCCTCGTCGAAGCGCGCGCGCAGTTCGACCACCACGGTCACGTCCTTGCCGTTGCGCGCGGCCTGGACCAGCGCGTCGACGATCGCCGAGTCCTTGCCGGTGCGGTACAGGGTCTGCTTGATCGCCAGCACGTCCGGGTCGGTGGCGGCCTGGCTGAGCAGTTCGAGCACGCCGGCGAAGGAGTCGAACGGATGGTGCAGGAGCACGTCGCCGCGCGCGATCCTGCGGAAGATTGCCTCGTCCTCCAGCCGCTTGCGCGACGTGAACGGCGGGTATTTCAGTTCCGGGCGCTGGACCAGGTCGTGGACCTGGATCACCCGGTTGAGGTTGACCGGGCCGTCGATGTAGTAGACCGCGTTCTCGCCCAGTTCGAAGTTCTGCAGCAGGGTGCGCACGATCGGCCTGGGGCAGTCGTGGGCGATCTCCAGCCGCACCGCCGGGCGGTAGCCGCGGCCGACCAGTTCGCTGCGCAGCGCCGAGGCCAGGTTCTCGACCTCGTCCTCGTCCACCACCAGTTCGGAGTTGCGGGTCACCCGGAACTGGTAGGCGCCGCGCACGGTCATGCCCGGGAACAGTTCGTCGACGAACGCGGCCAGCATCGACGACAGCAGCACGAACGCCTGCTTGCCCTTGCCGGCCAGGCTCGGCGGCAGTGCGACGATGCGGCTGAGCGAGCGCGGCGCGCGGACGATGGCCAGGTGGCTGGGGCGCCCGAACGCGTCCATCCCCTCCAGCACCACCACCACGTTCAGCGACTTGTTGAGGATGCGCGGGAACGGATGCGAGGGGTCCAGCCCCAACGGCGACAGCACCGGCATCACCTTGTTGCGGAAATAGGCGCGCAGCCAGCGCCGCTGGCGCGCGTTCCAGCTGTTGCGGCCGAGCACGCCGACCCCGGCCTCGGCCAGCGCCGGCCGGATCACCTCGTTCCAGCAGTGGTACTGCGCGTCGACCAGCTTGGCGGCGCGGTCGTGGATCAGGTCCAGCAGCTGCGCCGGGGCGATGCCGTCGGACTGCGCCGGCAGGCCGAGGTCGACCGCGTGGCGCACGGTGGCGGCGCGGATCTCGAAGAACTCGTCGAGGTTGGTGCAGGAAATGCACAGGAAGCGCAGCCGCTCCAGCAGCGGCACCTGCGGATCCTGGGCCTGCGCCAGCACGCGGAAGTTGAAGTCCAGCTGCGACAGCTCGCGGTTGAGGTACAGCGCCGGGTCGCGCAGGGCGTCGCCGTGCGCGTCGTGCTCGTGGATCGCGGGTCGGGAGTCGGGCAGGGGGGTGTCGGTGTCCATGACGGGGCCTGGGAACGGGAAGTCAGTGGCCGGTGCCGCCGGCCACCGGAAGGGCGAGGGGATCCGCTTCGCGGACCTGCACGCGCTCAGGGCCGAAGTGGACGGCGAACACGCTGCCCTGGCCGACCGTGCTCTCGATCGACAGCCGCGCCTGGTGCAGGCCGAGCACGTGCTTGACGATCGACAGGCCCAGGCCGGTGCCGCCGCTCTCGCGCGATCGGCTGCTGGAGACCCGGTAGAAGCGCTCGGTCAGGCGCGGGATGTGGGTCTCGGGGATGCCGTAGCCGGTGTCGCGCACCGCCAGCATCGCACCCCCGTCGGGCGTGCGCGAGAACTCGACGTCCACCCGGCCGCCGGCGGGGGTGTAGCGGATCGCGTTGGTCACCAGGTTGGAGAAGGCGCTGTGCAGTTCCTGGGTCGAGCCGAGCAGGTCGCAGCCGGCGTGGTCGTGCACTTCGACCGCGTGCCGGCCCTGGCTGTAGGCCTCGGCCTCGCGGCGCAGCGTGGCCAGCATCGGCGCCATCGCCACGGTCTCCTCCGGCAGGCTGTCTCGCGATTCCAGCCGCGACAGGGTCAGCAGGTCCTCGACCAGCCGGGTCATGCGTTGCGACTGCTTCTGCATCTCGGCCAGCATCGGCTGCCACTGCGGGAAGTCGGTCGGGTCGAGCATGTCCAGGTAACCATGGACCACGGTCAGCGGCGTGCGCAGCTCGTGCGAGACGTTGGCGACGAAGTCGCGGCGCATCTGCTCCAGCCGCAGCAGCTTGCTGACGTCGCGCGCCACCAGCAGCCAGTAGTCGTCCGAGTAGGGGATCAGGCGCAGGTTCAGGCGCACGCGGTCGTCCACCGGCGACGGCGCGTCGAGCATGGGCTCGGCGTTGCGCCCGGAGGCCAGCCAGCGCGCCAGCGGCAGCGGCTGCAGCCGGTCGACCACCGAGGCGCCCAGGTCGCGCGGGTGGCGCAGGCCGAGCAGGTCGGTGGCCGCGCGGTTGAACCAGATCGTGCGCTGGGTGTTGCGGTCGACCACCACCACCGCGTCCGGCAGCGCGGCGGCGGCGGCGCGGTAGGCGCGCAGCATGTCCAGCAGGCGGCGCTTGCGCGCGCGCATCTCGCTCTGGCTGCGGTGCAGCAGGTGGTCCAGCTCGTTCCAGGCGCCGGTGCCGTGGGCCGGCTCCCAGCGGCGGCGCGCGGTCAGCCCGAGCAGCACCCGGCGCAGGCGCCAGTAGTGCCAGGCCAGTACGCCCAGCGCGGTGGCGGCCAGCACCCAGCCGACCTGGCCGACCAGCAGCCCCGCCAGCACCGCACCGGCCAGCAGCGCGGCCAGCACCGCGAGCGTGCGCCGCCAGGCCGCGCGCAGGTGCGGCGGCATCCGCTCGATGTTCGTGGCCTTGTCCCGGATGCGCGGTGGCGGCGTGGCGTGGGGGTCGTTCATCCGGTCCGGCGCATCCTGCGCCCTCAGGTGGCGGTCGAGAAGCGGTAGCCGGCGCCGCGCACGGTCTGCACCATGTTGTCGGCGCCAAACGGCTCGAGCGTCTTGCGCAGGCGGCGGATGTGCACGTCGATCGTGCGTTCCTCCACGTACACGCTGCCGCCCCAGACGTGGTCGAGCAACTGCGCGCGGCTGTAGACCCGCTCGGGGTGGGTCATGAAGAAGTGCAGCAGCCGGTACTCGGTCGGGCCGATCGGCACCGCCGCCTCGCCGGCGAACACGCGGTGCGCGGCGCCGTCGATCCGCAGCGTGCCGACCGCGACGCTGCCGTCCTCGTCGTCCTCGCGCGCGCGGCGCATCACCGCGCGGATCCGCGCCAGCAGCTCGCGCGCGGAGAACGGCTTGACCACGTAGTCGTCGACCCCGGCCTCCAGGCCGCCGACCCGGTCGTTCTCCTCGCCGCGGGCGGTGAGCATGATGATCGGCACCTCGCGGGTCAGCGCCTCGCGGCGCCAGCGCCGGGCCAGTTCCAGGCCGCTGGTGCCCGGCAGCATCCAGTCCAGCAGGATCAGGTCCGGCACGCGGTCGGCGATGGCGGCCTGGGCCTCGCGCGCGTCGCCGGCGTGCACGGGCGCGTAGTCGCCCTTGCGCAGGGCGAAGGCGACCATGTCCCGGATCGCGGGCTCGTCATCGACGATCAGGATCTGCTTCTGCACGGCATACCCGACAGGTTGGGGGTGACGGCGGGATTAGACTACCGTCCGATGACCGAATTGTGACAGCGACGGCCGCGCGGGGCAGCGGCGTGTCAGCGGCGTTGCATGTCCGGGTCACGGATGCCCTGGCGGCGCAGTTCCAGCACGGTGGGCGTGATCGCCGCGATGCGGGCATCGACCCGGGCGCGAGTCACGTAGTCCAGGTCGCCGCGCTTCTTCAGGGTCTCCAGCTGGATCAGCGCCTGCTCGGGCCGGCCGTTGAGGAAGGCGGCCTCGGCAAAGGCTTCCGCGGCGCGGTGGGTGTCGCCGGCCTGTTCGCTGGCGCGGGCGTAGGTCTGCTGGAACACCGGGTCGGCGCCGGAGCGGGCCAGCAGCGGGCGCAGCACTTCCTGGGCACGGCGCCCGGCAGCGGCGCCGCCCTGTTCGACCAGCACGCGGGCGTAGGTCAGCGCCACCGGCCGGCTGCCTGGCATCCGCCGCAGCAGTTCGTCGAAGCGGCGGTTGGCCTCGGCGGCGTGGCCGGAGCGCGATTCGGCCTCGGCCAGGGCCAGGACGACCCAGAGGTTGTCGGGATGCTCCTCCAGCAGCGCGGCCAGCTCGCCGGCCGCGGCTGCGGGCTGCCGCGCCATCTGCGCCAGCGCCAGACCGTATTGCTGGGCGTCGGACAGGCCCTTGGGAGAGGCCCGGCGCAGCGCCTCGTACTCGCGGATCGCCGCATCGGGCGTGTTGGCAGTCAGCGCGCGCAGCCGCTCCTGCGCCCAGCCGAACTGGCTGCCGGCGACTTCGGCAACCGGATCGAAGGCCTCGATGCGGAAGCCGGCCGGCAGCAGCGGGTTGCCGGCGGCCGGCGGTGGCGCCTGGATCCGCGTCGGGTCCAGGCGCTCGACCCGCTCGCCGCCGCCGGGCACCGAGGTGGTGGCGGTGACCGTGCCGCGCTTGAGCTGCTCGGCGCGCTGCTTGGCCTCGCCGATGCGGGTGGTGTTGACCGGGTGCGTGCGCAGGTAATCCGGGACGCTGTAGCCGCCCTCGTTGCCGCGCATGGCAAACGACATGCGCTCGAAGAACCCGGCCATCGCGTCGACGTCGTAGCCGCTGCGCGACAGGGTGCGGATGCCGAGCCGGTCGGCTTCCGATTCGTTGGAGCGGGTGTAGTTGATCTGGTTCTGGTGGATCAGCGCCATCGCGCTGGCGATTGCCGCCTGGGTGGCGTCGCCGGAGGAACTGCCGCCGGCGGCCTGCGCGGCCACGATCGCCGCCAGCATGCCCAGCAGGATCGGCACCTGGTCGCGCTGGGCGCGCTCGACCCCGCGCAGCACGTGCTGCTGGGTGACGTGGGCGACCTCGTGCGCCAGCACCGCGGCGACCTCGTCCTCGCGCTCGGCGGTCAGCACCAGGCCGGCGTTCATGCCGATGTAGCCGCCCAGGGTGGCGAAGGCGTTGATCTGCCGGTCCTTGAGCATGAAGAAGGTGTACGGCTGCTCCGGCCGGTCGCTGTTGGCGCCGAGGCGGTTGCCCATCGACTGCAGCCAGTCGTCCAGCAGCGGATCCTCCAGCAGGTAGCCGTAGTTGCGCAGCTCGCGCAGCAGCATTGCGCCGTACTCGGCCTGCTTGGCCGGGGTCAGCAGCTCGCCGGCGGACGATCCGATGTCGGGCAGGCGTGGCTCGTCCTGCGCCGGGGCGCGCAGGGGGGCCAGGGTCAGCGACAGGGCGGCGGCCAGCAGCAGGATGCGCAATCGGGTTCTCCGTGGATCGGCGGGAGGATGGGGGCGGCGCCGCGGATCCGGGTGAATCGGCGGTTAACCCGATGTGTTCCATCCGTGGAGGCTGCCCGGGACGGCGCCGCTACCATATCGGTATTGACCCCATCCGTCCCGCGGAGTTTCCCGTGTCGCTGTCTGCGCCCCCGATCACGATCTATTCCACCGCCATCTGCCCGTACTGCGTGGCCGCCAAGAACTTCCTGAAGAGCCAGGGCCGGGAGTGGACCGAAGTCCGCATCGACCTGGACCTGGCCGAGCGCGAGAAGATGCTGAGCCTGGCCCGCCGCACCAGCGTGCCGCAGATCTTCGTCGGCGACGTCCACGTCGGCGGCTACGACGACATGATGGCCCTGCACCGCGCCGGCCGGCTGCTGCCGCTGCTGGACGGCAAGGCGCCGGAGGCCTCCGCATGAGCGCCGGCCAGGATTCCGCCGGGGATCCGGGTGCCGACCGCGTCCGCGAGTTCACCGAGTTCCGCCAGCGCATGAACCAGCGCATCCTGGCCGAGCCCAACCAGGTGGTGCGCCGCTTCTTCGCCCTCGACACCCAGACCTACCAGGCCGGCGCGCTGGACGTGAAGACCAAGGAACTGCTGGGCCTGGTCGCCTCGCTGGTTCTGCGCTGCGACGACTGCATCAGCTACCACGTGGCCCAGTGCCGGGAAGCCGGGGTGAACCGCGACGAGTTCTTCGAGGCGTTCTCGGTCGGGCTGGTGGTGGGCGGCTCGATCGTGATCCCGCACCTGCGCCGTGCGGTGGATTTCCTGGACCGGCTGGAGACGGGCGAGGGCACCGCAGTGCAGGCCCACGACCACGGCTGAGCGCGCCGGCCCGCCCGTCCGGCGGGCCCCTCCCAAGGTCGATCTGGGGCGTTCACCGCGGATCGGGCATAATTTCACCACAAACTTTCCCCTCCCCCCACGCGCCGCGCCCGCCTTCCGGGCCCGTGCGCCTGTTCCCGGAACACACTACCCATGACCCAGAAGATCACGGTCATCCGCGGCGATGGCATCGGCCCGGAGATCATGGACGCGACCCTGCACGTGCTCGAGGTGCTGGGCGCCGGCCTGGCCTACGAGGAGGCCGATGCCGGCCTGGTCGCGCTGGAGAAGCACGGCGAGCTGCTGCCGCAGGCGACCCTGGATTCGATCAAGCGCAACGGCATCGCCCTGAAGAGCCCGCTGACCACCCCGGTGGGCGAGGGCTTCAGCTCGATCAACGTGGCCCTGCGCCGCCATTTCGACCTGTACGCCAACGTGCGTCCGGCCAAGTCGTTCCCCAACACCAAGTCGCGCTTCCCGACCGGCGTGGACCTGATCACGGTGCGCGAGAACACCGAGGGCGCCTACATCGGCGAGGGCCAGTCCATCTCCGAGGACGGCGAGACCGCGCTGCTGACCCAGAAGATCACCCGCAAGGGCTCCGAGCGCATCGTCCGCTACGCCTTCGAGCTGGCCCGCGCCACCGGCCGCAAGAAGGTCACCGTGGTGCACAAGGCCAACATCCTCAAGACCACCTCGGGCCTGTTCCTGAAGGTGGCGCGCGAGGTCGCCGCGCTGTACCCGGAGATCGAGTGCAACGAGATGATCGTGGACAACACCTGCATGCAGCTGGTGATGCGTCCGGAGCAGTTCGACATCATCGTCACCACCAACCTGTTCGGCGACATCATCTCCGACCTGTGCGCCGGCCTGGTCGGCGGCCTGGGCCTGGCCCCCGGCGCCAACATCGGCAAGGACGCGGCGATCTTCGAGGCGGTGCACGGCTCGGCCCCGGACATCGCCGGCAAGGGCATCGCCAACCCCTGCGCGCTGCTGCTGGGCGCGGCGCAGATGCTGGACCACATCGGCCAGCCGCAGAACGCCGAGCGCCTGCGCAAGGCGATCGTCGCCACCCTGGAGGCCAAGGACTCGCTGACCCCCGACCTGGGCGGCACCGGCAACACCATGTCCTTCGCCCAGGCGATCGCCAGCCGCGTCTGAGCGGGGCGACAACCGGGACCACGGAAACGGGACGCGCAGCGTCCCGTTTTTGTTGGCGGCTGTGCCATCCATGGCGTTGGTCGTGGCGATGATGCAATGCACAATCCGCGGCCTGCGTCCCAAGGTCCTCCCGCCATGTCCGTCCGCCCCAGCGCACTGGCGCTGACCCCGCTGCTGCTGTTCCTGGCCCTGTTCTTCGGCGCCGGGCTGTACTACACGGCGCAGGGCGAGCCGATGGGCTTCTACCAGCTGCGCGCGCCGGTCGCGATCCTGCCGGCACTGGCCCTGGGCCTGTGGCTGGCGTACCGCCGCGGCGTCCCCGGGCAGCCGACCCTGCTGGCCGGCATGGGCGACGCCAACGTGATGCTGATGTGCCTGATCTTCCTGCTGGCCGGCGCGTTCGCGATGGTGTCCAAGGCCATCGGCGCGGTCGACGCGGTGGTCGCGCTGGGCCTGGGCACGCTGCCGCCGGCGCTGATCCTGCCGGGGTTGTTCCTGGTCGCCTCGTTCGTCTCGCTGTCGATCGGCACCTCGATGGGCACGGTCGCGGCGGTGACCCCGATCGCGCTGGGCGTGGCCGACGCCTCCGGCCTGGACCGGGTGCTGGTGACCGGTGCGGTGGTGGGCGGGGCGATGTTCGGCGACAACCTGTCGATCATCTCCGACACCACCATCGCCGCCACCCGCAGCCAGGGCGCGGAGATGCGCGACAAGTTCCGCGAGAACTTCAAGATCGCCGCGCCGGCCGCGATCGCCACCGCGCTGCTGCTGGCCACGCTGGGCGACAGCGCGCCGGTGCTGGAGGCCGAAGCCGCCTCGCCGTGGCTGGTGCTGCCGTACGTGCTGGTGCTGGTGCTGGCCCTGGCGGGCCTGGACGTGGTGCTGGTGCTGGGCATCGGCCTGCTGGCGTCGGGCGTGTTCGGCCTGGTGCTGGCGCCGGGCTACGGCGCGGTCGAGTTCGCCGGCGACATCTACCTCGGCTTCGAGAGCATGGTCGAGATCACCCTGCTGTCGATCCTGATCGGCGGCCTGGCCGCGCTGATCAAGGTCACCGGCGGGCTGGACTGGCTGGCGCAGGTCATCGCCCGGTTCGCCCGCGGCCATACCGGCCGCCGCTCGGGCGAGTTCAGCATCGCCGCGCTGTCCGCAGGCGCCGACGCGCTGACCGCGAACAACACCGTGGCGATCCTGGTGACCGGCAGCCTGGCCAAGGACATCGCCCAGCGCCACGGCATCAGCCCGCGCCGGTCGGCCAGCGTGCTCGACATCTTCGCCTGCGTGGTCCAGGGCGTGCTGCCGTACGGCGCGCAGATCCTGCTGGCCGCCTCGCTGGCGGCGGTGTCGCCGCTGGCGCTGGCCGGCAGCGTGCACTACTGCTGGCTGCTGGCGCTGTCGGCGGTGGCGTTCATGCTGTGGCCGCAGCGGAGCAAGCCCCCCGCATCGGTGCCGGCCGCGGCAGACTGATCCGCGGGCCCGAAAGGCCGGGTATCGTCAAAAGAAAACGGGGCGCCAGAGCGCCCCGTTTCCGTATCCGACAGCTGGCTGCCGGGATTAGCGCGACTGCAGCTTCGACAGCAGGCGCAGGAATTCCAGGTACAGCCACACCAGGGTGACCATCAGGCCGAAGGCGCCGTACCACTCCATGTACTTCGGCGCGCCCCGCTCGACGCCGGTCTCGATGAAGTCGAAGTCCAGCACCAGGTTCATCGCCGCGATCACCACCACGAACAGGCTGAAGCCGATGCCGATGATCCCCGACTCGTGGATCAGCGGGATCTGGATGTTGAAGAAGCCCAGCACGATCGTCGCCAGGTAGACCAGGGCGATGCCGCCAGTGGCGGCGACCACGCCGAGCTTGAAGTTCTCGGTGGCCTTGATCAGCCCGCTGCGGTAGGCGAACAGCATCGCGAACAGCGTGCCCATGGTCAGCAGCACTGCCTGCATGACGATGCCGTTGAAGCGCGCGTCGTACATGGCCGAGATCGCGCCGAGGAACACGCCCTGGGCCAGCGCGTACAGCGGCGCGGTGACCGGCGCCCAGGTCTTCTTGAAGATGGTGACCAGGGCCAGCGCGAAGCCGGTGAGCAGGCCGCCCCACAGGTAGACGCCGATGGCCGGGTTGACCGTGCCGTCGGCGCCGAACGCCTGGCTCCAGGACCAGGTGCCGGTGAGCACCGCCAGCAGCAGGAGCAGGCCGGTCTTGTTGCTGGTGCCGGTCAGGGTCATCGTCCCGCCGTCGCGGGAGACCACCGTGCCGGTGCCGAGGTCGAGGAAGGTGGATTCCTGGAGGGCGGGGTTGCCGCTGCGCATCGGGACTGACTCCGTGTGTGGCGTGGATGGGGGAAGGATACACGGATGGCGTGCAGGCTCCCTCCCTGCGCGTGAGGTGCGCAGGGGGAGGGCTGGGGAGGGGCTCTAGGGACGGTCCGAACGGCTCGGTTTTTGCTCGTCATTCCCGCGTAGGCGGGAACCTAGAGACTTTCATCTTTCAAGGCAAAGCCCATGCGCTTGCAGGGCGCAACTCGCGACGGCTCGTTCATCCGGCGCCTGCGCTTCGGTGCATTCCCGGCGTGGTGCGAAAGGCGGGACTCGAACCCGCACGGGGGTTACCCGCTGGAACCTAAATCCAGTGCGTCTACCAGTTCCGCCACTTTCGCGAGGCCGCCGGCATTCTAACCGCCCGGCCGCCGTCGGGTGCGGTGCCGGAAAACGAAAAAGCCCCGCCGGGGCGGGGCCAAGTCGCTGTATCGGTGGTGGGCCGTCAAGGATTCGAACCTTGGACCTACTGATTAAGAGTCAGCTGCTCTACCAACTGAGCTAACGGCCCGATGCAACAGGTACAACCGAGTCGCGCATTCTAGCGGATTCCGCTTTCCTGGCAAACTCCGCGGCCTGCGCCGCGATGGAACAAGTGGGGTGGCTGAGGGGATTCGAACCCCCGACCACTGGAATCACAATCCAGTACTCTAACCAACTGAGCTACAGCCACCACCGAAAAAACAAGACCTGAAACCGCATCCGCCGGCGCCCTGGATGGCGCGCCCGGCAGGAATCGAACCTGCAACCGCCGGCTTAGAAGGCCGGTGCTCTATCCGGTTGAGCTACGGGCGCACAACTCGGCGTCGAACCGCCTGCCTGACGGGAAGATGGTCGGGGTAGAGGGATTCGAACCCCCGACATCCTGCTCCCAAAGCAGGCGCGCTACCAGACTGCGCTATACCCCGGTGTGCTGGGTCGGTCCGGCATCGCCTCGAGCTTCGGCCCGCCGGGCCCGGCTCCCGGGTGCCCGGAGGCCCCTGGAAGGCCGGCTATTGTTCGGGAAGCGCGCCGGGGCTGTCAATGCCGCCGCCGCCGCGGACTGGCGCGCCCGCGGCCGATAGGCGAAACTAGCGCGTTCCGCCGGGCCGGCAGGAAAGCCGGTGCCGAACCCCAACATACCCGTCGATTTCCGCTGCGGCAGGAGCCGCGGCCGCAGGAGCCAGACCACCATGCAAGTTTCCGTCGAATCCACCGGCAACCTCGAGCGCCGCATGAACTTCAGCCTGCCGGCGGAGCAGCTGGAGTCCAGCGTCAGCGGCCGCCTGCGCGAAATCGCGCGCACCGCGCGGATCAAGGGCTTCCGCCCCGGCAAGGTGCCGGCCAAGGTGATCGAGCAGCGCTACGGCGAGCAGATCAAGGCCGAGATCCTGGGCGGCCTGGTCCGCCAGACCTTCGATTCGGCCGTGCGCGAGCACGACCTGCGCCTGGCCGGCAACCCGCGCATCGACCGCTCCGGCGAGGGCGAGCTGGACTTCGTCGCCACCTTCGAGGTGGTGCCGGACTTCGGCGACGTCGACGTGTCCAAGCTCACCGTCGTGCGTCACGCCGCCGAGGTGGCCGAGGCCGACATCGACCAGATGATCGAGAACCTGCGCCTGCAGCGCCGCACCTGGAACCCGGTCGAACGCGCGGCGCAGGAGGGCGACCTGGTCGCCGGCGCGCTGTGGACCCAGGTCGAGGACTTCCGCCAGCCGGCCGAGGGCGCCGAGCAGTTCAATACCCTGATCGGTTCGGGCCAGCTGCTGCCGGCGCTGGAGAACGCGCTGGCCGGCCTGGAGCCGGGCGTGGAAACCATCATCGACGTCGCCTTCCCGGAGGGCTGGCGCCAGCCGCAGCTGGCCGGCAAGACCGCCCAAGTGCACGTCACCCTGGCGCAGGTGTCCGAGCCGGTGCTGCCGGAGGTCGACGCGGCCTTCATCAAGAGCTTCGGCGTGCGCAGCGGCGAGACCGACAAGTTCCGCGAGGACATCCGCAGCAATCTGGAGCGCGAGCTGAAGGGCGCACTGATGAACCGCCTGCGCCGCGAGGTCGGCGAGCAGCTGACCGCGACCTGGGCCCACGTCGAGCTGCCGCCGCGCCTGGTCGAGAACGAGGCCCGGGCCATGCTCGCCCAGCAGCTGGAGCAGGTGCGCCGCGGCGGCCGCGATCCCGGCCAGGTACCGGCCAACGCCCACGAGGCGTTCCTGGAGCCGGCGCGCAAGCGCGTCCTGGCCGGCCTGCTCGTCGGCGAGGTCGCCCGCCGCCACGACCTGCGCCTGGACCCCAAGCGCCTGAACGAGACCCTGCGCCTGATCGCCTCCACCTACGAGGAGCCGGAGCAGGTCATTGAGATGTACCGCAACGATCCCCAGCTCATGTCGGGACTGCAGAACCGGGTGATGGAGGAGCAGGTGATCGACTGGATCGCCGAGCGCGCCCAGCACACGGAAACGCCGCTGTCGTTCCAGGAGGCGATCCGGGTATGACGGCGGGCGGGTGCGGCCTGATCGCCGCCCCCGCTATGCTGGTCCCGCGCATCCGTCCCCGGCGGATGCCGACCCCTTCCCTGGAGCGCACGCACCGATGAGCATGATTCCGACCAAAGCCCTGAACCTGGTCCCGATGGTGGTCGAGCAGACCAGCCGCGGCGAGCGCGCGTACGACATCTACTCGCGCCTGCTGAAGGAGCGGGTGATCTTCCTGGTCGGCCCGGTCGAGGACCACGTCGCCAACGTGATCATCGCCCAGATGCTGTTCCTCGAGGCCGAGAACCCCGAGAAGGACATCAGCCTGTACATCAACTCGCCCGGCGGCCTGGTCACGGCCGGCATGGCGATCTACGACACCATGCAGTACATCAAGCCGGATGTGAGCACGATCTGCGTCGGCCAGGCGGCGAGCATGGGCGCGGTGCTGCTGGCGGCCGGCGCAGCCGGCAAGCGCTATGCACTGCCCAACTCGCGGGTGATGATCCACCAGCCGCTGGGCGGCTTCCAGGGCCAGGCTACCGACATCGACATCCACGCGCGCGAGATCCTGAGCATGCGTGCCCGGCTGAACGAGATCCTGGCCCAGCACACCGGCCAGAGCATCGAGACCATCGCCCGCGACACCGAGCGCGACAATTTCAAGAGCGCGGCCGAGGCCAGGGTCTACGGCCTGGTCGACGAGGTGCTGGAGCGCCGTTCGGACGAGTCGATCCAGGCCGGCTGAACCCAGCCCGCGACAGCCCCCGTACGGCCCGTGAAACCGGTCCGGTACGGGGCTTGCAAGCCCCTGAAAGCCCGGTCCGGCGCGCTTCTGGCGCGATTCCGGCCCTGTGCTATTCTCGCCCCGAAGTCCGCCCCAGCGGGCTGCAACACTGGATAGAACCAAGCATGAGCGAAGACCGCCAAGGCCGTTCCGGCGACAGCAACAAGATCCTGTACTGCTCGTTCTGCGGAAAGAGCCAGCACGAGGTACGCAAGCTGATCGCCGGCCCGAGCGTGTTCATCTGCGATGAATGCGTGGAGCTCTGCAACGACATCATCCGTGAAGAGCTGGAGGAGAAGGCCCAGTCCGCGCGCAGCTCGCTGCCCAAGCCGCGCGAGATCCTCGAGGTCCTGGACCAGTACGTGATCGGCCAGCAGCGGGCGAAGAAGACCCTCGCGGTGGCGGTGTACAACCACTACAAGCGGATCGAGAGCCGCCAGCGCAACGAGGACGTGGAGCTGGCCAAGTCCAACATCCTGCTGGTCGGCCCGACCGGATCGGGCAAGACCCTGCTGGCCGAGACCCTGGCACGGCTGCTCAACGTGCCGTTCACGATCGCCGATGCGACCACGCTGACCGAGGCCGGCTACGTCGGCGAGGACGTGGAGAACATCATCCAGAAGCTGCTGCAGAAGTGCGACTACGACGTCGACAAGGCGCAGCAGGGCATCGTCTACATCGACGAGATCGACAAGATCTCGCGCAAGAGCGAGAACCCGTCGATCACCCGCGACGTGTCCGGCGAGGGCGTGCAGCAGGCGCTGCTCAAGCTGATCGAGGGCACCGTGGCCAGCGTGCCGCCGCAGGGCGGGCGCAAGCACCCGCAGCAGGAATTCCTGCAGGTGGACACCAAAAACATCCTGTTCGTGGTCGGCGGCGCGTTCGCCGGGCTGGACAAGATCATCCAGCAGCGCAGCAGCGACGCCGGCGGCATTGGTTTCGGCGCCAAGGTGAAGAGCCAGGCGCGCAAGGCCGACACCGGCAAGCTGCTGGCCGAGGTCGAGCCGGAGGACCTGATCAAGTTCGGCCTGATCCCCGAGTTCGTCGGCCGCCTGCCGGTAGTGGCGACCCTGGAGGAACTGGACGAGGCCGCCCTGGTCAAGATCCTGACCGAGCCGAAGAACGCCATCACCAAGCAGTTCAAGAAGCTGTTCGAGATGGAGGGCGTGGAGCTGGAGTTCCGCCCCGACGCGCTGGCGGCGATCGCGCGCAAGGCGCTCAAGCGCAAGACCGGCGCGCGCGGCCTGCGCACCATCGTCGAGTCGGTGCTGCTGGACACCATGTACGACCTGCCGTCGCAGGAGAACGTCGGCAAGGTGGTGGTGGACGAGTCGGTGATCGAGCACAAGACCGAGCCGTACCTGATCTACCAGACCCCGCCGGCGGCCCCGCCGAAGGTGGCCTCGGCGGAGTGAGCCGGCGCGTCCGCACCGGACTTGCATTCAGGAAGTTGAAGAAGCCCCGGCCCCGTCCGGGGCTTTCCGCATCTGGCTGATCCGTAAGGATATTCCGGACCCTTCTTGCAACGCTCCCGGCTTGCCCCCATAACGGGGCCAGGACGGCGCCAGCCGTCATCCCACGTCCCCCGGAGCCTTCATGTCCCGCAACCGATCCGACGCCCTCGACCTGCCCGTCCTGCCGCTGCGGGACGTGGTGGTGTTCCCGCACATGGTCATCTCGCTGTTCGTCGGCCGGGACAAGTCCATGCGTGCGCTGGAACAGGCGATGGAGGCCGACAAGCAGATCCTGCTGGTCGCGCAGAAGTCGGCCGAGACCGACGACCCCGACGCTGGCGACCTGTACGCGGTCGGCACCCTGGCCCAGGTCCTGCAGCTGCTCAAGCTGCCCGACGGCACGATCAAGGTGCTGGTCGAGGGCACCGCGCGCGTGCACGTGGACCGCATCGCCGAGCGCGACGGCGCGCTGCACGGCCGCGGCGAGCTGATCGAGGCCGGCAGCGGCCGCAGCGAGCGCGAGGTCGAGGCCGTGGCGCGGACCCTGACCGGGCTGTTCGAGCAGTACGTCAAGACCAATCGCAAGCTGCCGCCGGAGCTGCTGCAGACCCTGTCGGGCATCGATGATCCCGGCCGCCTGGCCGACACCATCTCCGCGCACATCGGCGTGCGCCTGGCCGACAAGCAGCGGCTGCTGGAAAGCGCCGACGTCGGCGAGCGGCTGGAACTGCTGGTCGGCTTGGTCGAGGGCGAGATCGACGTGCAGCAGATGGAGAAGCGCATCCGCGGCCGGGTCAAGTCGCAGATGGAGCGCAGCCAGCGCGAGTACTACCTCAACGAGCAGATGAAGGCGATCCAGAAGGAACTGGGCGACCTGGACGATTCGCCCGGCGAGATGGAGGAGCTGGTGCGCCGCGTCGCCGAGGCCGGCATGCCCAAGGCGGTGGAGGCCAAGGCCCGCGCCGAGTTGAACAAGCTCAAGCAGATGTCGCCGATGTCGGCCGAGGCCGCGGTGGTGCGCAACTACCTGGACTGGCTGCTGGGCGTGCCGTGGAAGAAGCGCAGCAAGGTGCGCAAGGACCTCAAGGCCGCGCAGGACACGCTGGACGCCGACCACTACGGCCTGGAGAAGGTCAAGGAGCGGATCCTCGAGTACCTGGCGGTGCAGACGCGGGTCAAGCAGATGAAGGGCCCGATCCTGTGCCTGGTCGGACCGCCGGGCGTGGGCAAGACCTCGCTGGGGCAGTCGATCGCCAAGGCCACCAACCGCAAGTTCGTGCGCATGTCCCTGGGCGGGGTGCGCGACGAGGCCGAGATCCGCGGCCACCGCCGCACCTACGTCGGTTCGATGCCGGGCCGGATCGTGCAGAACCTGAACAAGGTCGGCACCAAGAACCCGCTGTTCGTGCTCGACGAGATCGACAAGATGTCGATGGACTTCCGCGGCGACCCGTCCTCGGCGTTGCTGGAGGTGCTGGACCCGGAACAGAACCACTCGTTCAACGACCATTACCTGGAGGTCGACCTGGACCTGTCCGAGGTGATGTTCGTGGCGACCTCCAACTCGCTGAACATCCCCGGCCCGCTGCTGGACCGCATGGAGGTGATCCGCATCTCCGGCTACACCGAGGACGAGAAGCTCAGCATCGCGCTGCGCTACCTGGTCCCCAAGCAGCTCAAGGCCAACGGCCTGAAGCCGGAGGAACTGGCGATCGCCGAGGACGCGATCCGCGACATCGTGCGCTACTACACGCGCGAGTCGGGCGTGCGCAACCTCGAGCGCGAGATCGCCAAGATCTGCCGCAAGGTGGTCAAGGAGATCGCGCTGAAGGGCCCGCAGCCGGCGAAGAAGGCCGCCACCAAGAAGGCATCCGCGCGCAAGGCCAAGGCCGCGCTGGTGCAGGTGTCCTCGAAGAACCTGGACAAGTACCTGGGCGTGCGCCGCTTCGACTACGGCCGTGCCGAGGAGCAGAACGAGATCGGCCTGGTCACCGGCCTGGCCTGGACCGAGGTCGGCGGCGACCTGCTGCAGATCGAGGCCACCCTGGTGCCGGGCAAGGGCCAGCTGATCCTGACCGGCCAGCTCGGCGACGTGATGAAGGAGTCGGCCTCCGCCTCGCTGTCGGTGGTGCGCGCGCGCGCCGAACGGCTGGGGATCGAGACCGATTTCCTGCAGAAGCACGACGTGCACCTGCACGTGCCCGACGGTGCCACGCCCAAGGACGGCCCCAGCGCAGGCATCGCGATGGTCACCTCGCTGGTGTCGACCCTGACCAAGGTGCCGGTGCGCGCCGACATCGCCATGACCGGCGAGATCACCCTGCGCGGCAAGGTCACCGCGATCGGCGGGCTCAAGGAGAAGCTGCTGGCCGCGCTGCGCGGCGGCATCCGCACCGTGGTGATTCCCGAGGAGAACCGCAAGGACCTGGCCGACATCCCGGCCAACGTCACCGAGGGGATGAAGATCGTGCCGGTGCGCTGGATCGACGAGGTCCTGGACCTGGCCCTGGAGCGGCCGTTGCGGCCGGCGGCGGACAAGGCCGGTGGCCGCGGCAAGGCCGGCGGCCGACGCCGCTCGCCGGCGCAGGACCAGGCCGGCGTCAAGCACTGACGCGACCGCGAACAGGCACCGGCAGGCGATGGCGCGGGCGGCAGAAACCCGCGCCATTGCTGCATTTTCGGCTTGCGGCAGGGGGGCGGCGCCCTGTATAACGGGCGCACCCGCCAGCGGCCAGGTCGCGTGGCGGCACAGGACCATCGGGCACGCCCGACACGGCGCGGGCCCGGTCACTCATCTCGCGGCGCGGCCGCACAGGGAGCAAAGAAGAATGAACAAAACCGATCTGATCGACGCCGTCTCCGGCGAAGCCGAAGTCACCAAGGCCGAGGCCGCCCGCGCGGTGGACGCGGTCATCAACAGCATCACCAAGGCGCTGAAGAAGGGCGACGCGGTGACGCTGGTGGGCTTCGGTACCTTCCAGGTGCGCAAGCGCGCCGCCCGCACCGGCCGCAACCCGAAGACCGGCGAGACCATCAAGATCAAGGCTTCGAAGAACCCGGCGTTCAAGGCTGGCAAGGCCCTGAAGGACGCGGTAAACTAATCGGCCCGCCGCCAAGGGCAGGGTGCATGCACCCGGGTGCTTAGCTCAGCGGTAGAGCGTCGCCCTTACAAGGCGAGGGTCGGGGGTTCGAAACCCTCAGCACCCACCAGCTTTTGGTGCGGCGCAGGAAAATTTGTACGGTGGTCTAGCGCATATGCGGGAAACCGGCGTACAATAGCTGTCTCGACGCGGAGTGGTAGTTCAGTCGGTTAGAATGCTGGCCTGTCACGCCGGAGGTCGCGGGTTCGAGTCCCGTCCACTCCGCCACAATCCGGAAAGGCCCTTGGGAAACCAGGGGCCTTTCTCTTTTCCGGATCCGGGCGCGCGATGGCTCCGCCGCGCGCTGCCATGAGCGGACCAACGGCCGCCCGGCCCGGGTTCCCCGGCGGCGCCAGGGTCGCCCGCGACAGGTTAAACTGCCCCGCTTAATTCTTCCGCCGTTTATCGACTGGACTGGCAACAATGCTGCAGAAACTCCGCGACAGGTCATCGGGCTGGGTGGCCACGATCATCATCGGCCTGTTGATGATCCCGTTCCTCTTCGTCGTCGACCAGAGTTATCTCGGCGGCATGGGTGCCAACAACGTGGCCCAGGTCAAGGCGCCGCCGACGTGGTGGGAAGGCGCACCGAAGTGGTGGCCGGCGTCGATGCTGTGGGAGCACCGCGAGGTCGGCGTGAACGAATTCCGCCAGCGCTTCGAACAGGAGCGCATGCGCCAGCGCCAGGAGCAGGGCGACGACTTCGACCCGCGCGCGTTCGAGACGGTGGAGAACAAACGCAAGGTGCTGGACCAGCTGATCGACGAGACGATCCTGCAGCTGGCCGCCGAGCGTGCCGGCGTGGTGGTCGGCGACGCGGCGGTGCGCGAGTACATCGCCACGATCCCGGCGTTCCAGGTCGACGGCAGGTTCGACGCGAACACCTATCAGCTGGCGCTGGCCTCGCAGGTGCCGGCGCGCACGCCGATGCAGTTCGAGCAGCTGGTGCGCGAATCGCTCCAGCAGTCGCTGGTGCCGCTGGCCGTGGGCACCTCGGCATTCGTGACCGACGCCGAGTTCGACCGCATCCTGCGCCTGTCCGGCGAGAAGCGCGACGTCGAGCTGGCGCTGCTGCCGGCGGCCGTCGAGGACGATGCGGCGGTCGGCGACGACGAGATCCAGGCCTGGTACGACGCGCATCCCGGCGACTTCACCCGTCCGGAGGCGGTCACCATCGAATACGTGGAAGTCGACGGCAACCGGCTGCAGGTGGCCGCGCCGGCCGACGAAGCCGCGCTGCGCAAGCGCTACGAGGAAGAGAGGGCGCGCTTCGTCGAGCCCGAGCAGCGACTGGCCTCGCACATCCTGATCCGGGTCGAACCCGATGCCGATGCGGCCACGCTCAAGGCGGCCGAAGACAAGGCCCGGCGCCTGGCCGACGAGGCCGCCGCGTCCGGCGCCGATTTCGCCGCGCTGGCCCGTGCCCATTCGGAAGATCCGGGTTCGCGCGACGATGGCGGCGAGCTGGGCTGGGTCGAGCGCGGCATGATGGTGGGGCCGTTCGAGGAGGCGCTGTTCGCGATGCAGCCCGGCGAGGTGCGCGGCCCGGTGAAGACCGACTTCGGCTTCCACGTGCTGCAGCTGCGCGAGCTCAAGCAGGGCGCGCAGGTCGAGTTCGAGCAGGTGCGCGAGGACCTGGCGCGCGAACAGGCCCAGGTCGACCGCGAGCGTGCCTACAGCGAGCTCACCGGCCGCCTGACCGACCTGGTCTACCAGAACCCGTCCTCGCTGGCGCCGGCCGCTGAGCAGGTCGGCCTGCAGGTGCAGACGCTGGGACCGTTCACCCGCCAGGACACGATCGGCATCGGCGCTTCGCCGGACGTGAAGCGGGCTGCCTTCTCCGAAGTCCTGATCGAGGACGGCACGGCCAGTGATCCGATCGAGCTGGGTCCGGACCACAGTGTCGTGATCCGCGTGATCGAGCATGTGCCCGAGCAGCCTCGGCCGCTGGCCGAGGTGCGCGACCAGGTGATCGCCGCGATCCGCGCCGACCGCACCGGCAAGGCCGCCGCCGCCGCTGCCGATGCGCTGGTCGAGCGCCTGCGCGCGGGCGAGGCGCTGTCCGTCGTGGCCGCGTCGGTCGACGCCGATGTGATGCCGCTGCCGGGCCTCCCGCGCGGCGTGCCGGTGCCGTCGCCGGCGGCCAACCGCGGGATCTTCGCCGCGCCCGCGCCTGCCGAGGGCCAGGCGTCCGCGGGCCGCTTCGAGATGCCTGACGGTCGCTACGTGGTGTTCACGGTGACCGGTGTGCATCCGGGCAACCCGGAGGAACTGCAGCCGGAGCAGCGCGAGATGGTGCGCAGGCAGTTCGAGCAGGTCGACGGTGCCGCCGCAGCCGAGGCCTACGTCCGCGAGCTCCGCAAGGGCTTCCAGGTGGTGGTCGAGGAAAGCCAGCTGTAAGCCGTGCGTTCCCCGCGCACCGCGTGCACGGGAGACGAAAGCGAAGGGCGTGGAGGCATCGCTTCCACGCCCTTCGTGTTTCCTGGGCCCGGCTTCGCTGCGTGCGTCGGCCGGGTGCGGTCGAGCGCCCATGCGTGACCAGGAAGCCCGCGTGCCCGGTGGGCCGCTCCGGCGTCACTGCACCCGCAGCACCATTCCCGGACGCAGCACGCTGTCGGCGCGCAATCCGTTCAGTTCGAGCAGGTGGCGCGGACTGACGCCGTAGCGTCGCGCGATGCTCCAGGCCGAATCGCCCTTGCGCACGGTGTGCGTCGCGGCCTGCGGATCGGCTGCGGCGCCGGCCATACCCGCGGCGGTGGCGGCGGCCGTGGCACCGGACGCCGTTGCCGTTTCCGGCACCAGCGCCCACGGCGTGTCGCGGCTGGGCCAGCGTCCGGCCAGGGCAGGGTTGAGGCGCCGCAGCGTGGCCGGGTCCTGGCCGTGCCTGGCCGCCCACGCATCCAGCGACCGCGCGTCCTCCAGCGCCCGGGCCTGCAGTCGCGGCACCGGGTGATCGAGGCCCGCGCGCCATTGCGGCTGCTCGCCGGCCTCTTCGATCAGGCAGGCCAGCGCATGCAGCTTCTCGACATAGGCATAGGTCACCGGCGGCAGGCCCCTGATGCTGCCGGGCGCGACGCCCGCCGCGTCGCCGCCGCTGTGCCGCAGCGCCTGCAGCACGCGGTATTCGCCCGCGTTGTAGGCCATGGCGGTGAGCCGCCAGTTGCCGTCGAACCGGTCGTACAGCGTCTTCAGGTACTGCACGGCTGCGCGGGTGGACTCGGCGGGCGACAGCCGTGCGTCGTAGCCGGGCTCGATGCGCAATCCATGGTGGCGCGCGGTGACGCCGATGAATTGCCACAGCCCGGCCGGGCCGGCCTTGCTGCGTGCACCCGGCGCGTAGCCGCTCTCGATGAACGGGATCAGGGCGAACTCGGTCGGCAGCCGCGCTTCGCGCAGCGTTTCCACGACATGCCCGAACAGCGCCAGCGTGTCCGAACCGGGATCGCCCAGGCGCCGCGGCGCGTGCGCGAAATGCTTGTGCCAGCGCGGCTGGGCGTTGCCGCACTGCGGCTCGGCCAGGCCACCGCGGAACGCGTCGTAGATGGACAGGCCGGTCGCGGTGGACGGGGGCGGAGGCAAGACGATGTGATCGCCCTGCGCCGCGGCCGGCGGGGACGATTCCTCCGGCTGGATATCCGCTGCCGCGGCCTCGGGCGCGCTCACCGGCGTGCCGGCATCCGGCGCGACCGGCCGCGACGGCGCGCCGGTGCAGCCCGGTAGTACCAAGGCCGCCACCGCCAGTGCGCAGCACAAGGCCAGGCCGCGATCCGGACTCATGCGCGGAAGCCGTCCTTCCAGCCGCGAAGGACGGCGAAGGTCTCAACCTCGTCGGCCGGTGCGCGGCCGAGGTGGCGTGCGGCGGCTTCGCGCACCGCCGGCACCGCGCAGCGCAGGAATGGATTGCAAGCGCGTTCGTCGTCCAGCGTCGTCGGCAGGGTCGGCACGCCCGAGGCGCGTTGTTGCACTGCCTCGGCGCGGCGCGCCGCCAGTGCCGGATTGCCGGGTTCGACCTCGCAGGCGAATCCGGCGTTGGCGAGCGTGTACTCATGGCCGCAGCAGACCCGGGTGTCGCCGGGCAACGCCGCCAGTCGCTGCAGCGAGCCGAGCATCTGCGCCGGCGTGCCCTCGAACAGGCGCCCGCAGCCCAGGCTGAACAGCGTGTCGCCGCAGAACAGGTGGCCTTCCACCACGTAGGCCACGTGGCTGCGCGTATGCCCCGGCACGGCGAGCACCTGCGCCTGCCAACCGAGCAGCTGCAAGCGGGTACCGTCGCCGACCCGTTCGCTGGCCAGCTCGATCCGCGCGTCGTCCGGCGCGTACACCGGCAACCCGGGCCAGCGTTCCAGCAGCGCGGGCACGCCGGCGCAGTGGTCGGGGTGGTGGTGGGTGAGGAGGATCGCGGCCGGCTCCAGGCCGTCTCGGGCGGCGGCCAGCACCGGCGACGCGTCGCCTGGATCCACCAGCAGCGCGCGCCGCGCGTCCCGCAGGACCCAGATGTAGTTGTCCTCGAATGCGGGCAGAGCGCTCAGTCGCATAGAATCGCGACCATGCCCGCCGCCGTGTCCAGCCGTCAACCCGGCGCCTCGATCCGGTTCAGCGGGCGGGAGGCGGGATGGCTGCTGGCGCAAGAGCGACGGTGGCTGTCCGCGCGGATGGCGTCCCGCCCGGCGCGCCCATGGCTGTGGCTGGCGCCGCCCACCGGATCGCCTCCGGACTGGGACACGCCGCCGCCGCGCGGGCTGCTGTTGCAGGAGAACGGCGACGGCTTCGCCGGGACCGTGCGCTGCGGCCTGCCGCTGCCGCTGCCCAACGAATGCCTGGGCGACGTGGTGCTGCAGCATCCGGCGCGCGACCACGCCGGCGACCTGCTGGAGGAGTGCGTGCGCGTGCTGATCGACGGTGGGCGCCTGTGGCTGTTCCTGGTCAACCCGTGGAGCCCGTACCGGTTGCGTCGCCCGCGCGACCTGCCCGCGTCGGCCGGTGGGTATTGGGAACAGCGCCTGCGCGCGCAGGGCCTGCAGGTCGACGTGCCGCGGTTCATCGGCCCGCGCTGGCGCATGCTCGAACGCGCCGACGCGGAAGACGCACTGACCGCACCGCTGCGCGCCTGCCGCGTCGTCGTCGCCGAGAAGCGGGGGCTGGCGCCGGTGGCGCCGGCGCCGGTGGCCTGGCGGCGCGGCGCGGCGCCGGCGGCATAGAACGAAACCAGAAGGAACGGATGAAGACGATCGAGATCCACACCGACGGCGCCTGCCTGGGCAATCCCGGCCCCGGCGGCTGGGCCGCGCTGCTGCGCTACAACGCCCACGAGCGCGAACTGGCTGGCGGCGAGGCGGACAGCACCAACAACCGCATGGAACTGACCGCCGCGATCATGGCCCTGGAGACGCTGCGCGAGCCGTGCGTGGTGGCGCTGTACACCGATTCGCAGTACGTGCGCCAGGGCATCACCGAATGGATGCCGGGCTGGGTGCGCCGCGGCTGGAAGACCGCCGGCGGCGATCCGGTGAAGAACCGCGACCTGTGGGAGCGGCTGCATGCGGCCGCCGCCCGCCACCGGGTGGAGTGGCACTGGGTCAAGGGCCATGCCGGCAATCCGGACAACGAGCGTGTGGACCTGCTGGCGCGAGCCGCCGCCCAGCAGGTACGCGACGCGAGCGCGGTAAACTGACCGCGCATGCGCCAGATCATCCTCGATACCGAAACCACCGGCCTGGAATGGAAGAAGGGCAACCGCGTGGTCGAGATCGGCTGCGTTGAACTGCTGGAGCGGCGCCCGAGCGGGCGCAACTTCCACCGCTACCTGAAACCGGATTGCGAGTTCGAGGCCGGCGCGCAGGAAGTCACCGGACTGACCCTGGAGTTCCTCGCCGACAAGCCGCCGTTCGAGGACGTGGTCGACGAGTTCCTCGCCTACATCGACGGCGCCGAGCTGATCATCCACAACGCTGCCTTCGATCTGGGCTTCCTGGACTACGAACTGTCGCGGCTGGGCGACGGCTATGGGCGCATCGCCGACCGGGCCAGCGTGGTCGACACCTTGCGACTGGCGCGCGAGCGGTTCCCGGGACAGCGCAATTCGCTGGACGCGCTGTGCAAGCGGCTGGGCGTGGACAACTCGCACCGGCAACTGCATGGTGCGCTGCTCGACGCGCAGATCCTGGCTGACGTCTACGTCGCCCTGACCTCCGGCCAGGAGGAGATCGGCTTCGGCGAGGCGCAGGCCGCGTCGCAGCCGGCCGCGGTGGCAAGCTTCGCCCCGGTGGCCGGTGAGCGCCCGCGCATCGCCGCGTCGCCGGCCGAACGGGAGGCGCACCTGCGGCGGATGGAGACGCTGCGCAAGAAGGCCGGGCGTGCGCTGTGGGACGAATCCGAGGCAGCCGCGGAGCCGGCCCTGGCCGGCTGAACGGTGGTCCGCCGCTGCGCTGTGCGGCCTGCTACTGGCAGCGCACCAGCACCGCGGTGACGTTGTCCGAGCCGCCGCCGTCCAGGGCCGCGGCGACCAGCGTGTCCACGCATTCCTGGGCGCTGCACTCCTGCTCGCCCAGCGCGTTGGCGATGCGCTGGTCGTCCACCTCCTCGGTCAGCCCGTCGCTGCACAGCAGCAGCTGCATCCCCGGGCGCAGTTCGCCGGCCATGGTCGATACGTTCAGGTGGTTCGGGTCGGTCACGCCCAGCGCCTGGGTGACCACGTTGCGGTGCGGGTGCGAGCGGGCCTGCTCGGGGGTCAGCGTGCCCTGCGCGATCAGGTCCTGCACGTAGCTGTGGTCCTGGCTGAGCTGGGCCAGCTTGCCGTCGCGCCACAGGTAGGCGCGGCTGTCGCCGACCCAGGCCACCTCGAAGCGCTGGCCCTGGACCCGCGCGGCGACCACGGTGGTGCCCATCGGCAGGGCGTCGTTGCGCCGGCGCGAGACCCGGATGATCTCCTCGTCGGCGATACGGATGGCCTGGGTCAGCGGGGTGCCGCTGCGGATCTCGCGGACGATGGTCTCGCGGGCCAGGGCGCTGGCCACCTCGCCGCAGGCGTGCCCGCCCATGCCGTCGGCCACCAGCCACAATCCCAGTTCGCCGTCGCCGTAGTAGGTGTCCTCGTTGAGCTGGCGGCGCAGGCCGACATGGGTCAGGTGTCCGAATTCGATCATGTCGTCCCAACGGGAGGGTCTCAAGGATGCATACGCGATCATCCGGGCGGACAGGACAGTCGGCAAGGCGACGCCCGCGATGCCTTCATCGCCGGTATCGGCAGGCCGTACGGGAAGTCGAGGGGGAGCCGTGCACCGGCTTGTCCGGCGAAGGCCGGCCCCGTATCATTCACGGCCCCGGCCGCGCCGGGGACCGCGGAGAGGTGGCAGAGCGGTTGAATGTACCTGACTCGAAATCAGGCAGGCGTTTATAGCGCCTCGAGGGTTCGAATCCCTCCCTCTCCGCCAACGAATTCAAGGGGTTGTGCCCATGGGCACAACCCCTTTTTCATGGTCTTCGCCGATCCGAGGGGGATGGCCGCACCGCAACCGCAACGACGCGGGAAGCGAAGCGGCACGGCAACGGCAACGGCCAGAGCGTTCGGGGTGGTCGGCTTCGGTCTGAGCCGCGGCAGGCCGGGTGTGTTGCGGTCGTCTCGGCGGCACATCCGTGTGCCGACTCGCCGACGCGGCCATCCTTGGCCGCTGCCGCAACACACCCGGCCTGCCACGTCTTCGGGGCGCTTTGGGGTCGTGGCTTCGTCATCGCCAACGGCCTGTCCGGCTCCGTTCGTCGCCCGAGGACCTGCTCTTGTGCAGGAGCCGGGCTTGCCCGCGACGCGACGCCGTCGGCACGGGCGACGCCCTCGTGATTCCGACGCCCGTGTCGCCGACTGAAGTCAGCTCCTACAGAGAGCGGTGACGGCGCGGCTGTTGTAGGAGCCGGGTTCAGCCGGCGACCCGACGCCGCCGGCACAGGCAGCGTCCCCCGCTGTTCGACGCCTGCACGGCGGCCCCCGGCCGAAGCGATGCTTTTGCCCTGCAGGCGGCGGCTTCACGCCAAGCCGAAACTCGCGGAGCCGGCCGAGCCCGGCGGCGGCGAGTGTTGGCGGTAGACTGGCGGCCTTCCCGCACGCGCATGCCGCCATGTCCGAAATCCTGGTGCCCGTTTCCTTCGGCGAACTGCTCGACAAGATCGCGATCCTGCAGATCAAGTCCGAGCGCATGACCGATCCGGCCAAGCTGGCCAACGTGCGCAAGGAGCTGTCGGCGCTGGAGCGCACCTGGATGCAGCACCCGGCCGCCGGCGGCGCCCCCGGATCGGGATCCGGGGCGGGCATCGCCCAGCTGCGCGCGCAGCTGAAGGCGGTCAACGAGCGCCTGTGGGACATCGAGGACGAGGTCCGGGTCAAGGAGAAGGCGCAGGCGTTCGACGCGGATTTCGTGCGCCTGGCGCGCAGCGTGTACTTCGAGAACGACGAGCGCGCGCGGGTGAAGAAGGAGATCAACCTGGCGCTGGGCTCGGCCTACGTCGAGGAGAAGTCCTACCGGGACTACCGCGGCGGCCCGGCGCCCTGAACCGCCGCCGCCTGCGCGCGGCGCCCGTCCTCCAGTTCCAGCGCGCGGATCCGCACGAAGTGCCGGACCATGCGCAGCCGCGCGCTGTGCGGCAGCGCCACGCCGTAGCCGGCGTGCAGCCGTTCCACCTCGTCCGGCCGGCCGATGCCGATGGCGCCGAGCTGGGCGATCAGCAGCGCCTGTTCCTGCACCTGCGGCGGCAACGCCTGTGGCAGCTGCAGCAACGCTTCGCCGCTGGCGCGCATGGCCGCCGCGTCGCGGGCGGCGGCGGCGGCGTACATCGCCAGCATGCGCCGCACCGGTTCCGGTTGCAGCGACGGATCGATCCAGGCCGGTTCGATCCAGGCGCCGCGCAGGTCGTCGGCGGGCAGGTGCCCGAGCGTGGCCATCGCCATGGCCGACGCGGCGTCGGCCCAGGTGGCCGGGTCGGCCACCGCGCCGCGCGACAGGCCCAGCAGCGCCTGCAACTGAGCCTCGGCGGCGGGCGCGTCGCGTTCGCGCAGGGCCAGGACGCTGGCGTGGCCGCCGTCGCGCAGCGCGCCGGCCAGCATGATCGCCCGTTCGCGCGCCAGCAGCAGGCCGTGGCCGGGCAGGGCGCGGGCGGGCTCGGCGGCCGGCGGCGGGGTGCGCCCCTCCAGCAGGTCCAGCACCGGCAGGCCGTTGTCGGCCAGGCGCTGCAGGGTGTCGGCGCGGTCGCCGCGGAAGCGGGTGCGCGGTCCCTGCAGGGCCACGACCGGGTGGAAGTCGCTGTGCGGCTCGGCCTGCAGCGCGCGGACGTAGGTCTGCAGCAGCCCGCGTCCGCCGATCCGGCGCAGCTGCAGCGCGGCATCGCTGTCGAAGCCGACCCGCGCGGTCTCGCGCGCCAGCGCCGCGGTCGCTTGCAGGCGCTGCGCATCGGCGGCCGGGCAGCGACTGCGGCAGGCGACCACCACCAGGTCGTTGTCCTGCGCCACGTATACCTCCGCGTCCGGGAATGCCTGCAGCAGCGCGGCCACGATCCGCGCCAGCAGCGCGTCGTCGATCTCGTAGGTCTGCAGCCACTGCACCAGCAGCCCGTCCTCGGCCAGGTGCCCGTGCAGGAACGCGTAGAACTCGGCCGTGAACAGGCTGGCGACGCCGCTGACCCAGGGGTTGGACGGTTCGGAGACGACGACGTCGTAGCGGCGCCGCTGGCTGGCGAAGAAACGCCGTGCGTCGTCGAAACGGATCGCCGAGCGCGGGTCGTGCAGCGCGCGCTCGATGCGCGGGGCGAAATGGCGCGAGGCGGCGGCGTGGACCATCGGCTCGATCTCCACCGTCTCCACCCGCTGCACGCGGTCGCTGCCCAGCAGGGTGTGGGTCGACAGGCCCAGGCCCAGGCCGATCACCCCGACCTGCCGCGGCTGCGGGTGCAGCGCCAGCGGCAGCGCGCCGAGGCTGACCATGGTCAGCTCATCGCCACCGGGTGGCCCCTGCAGGGTGGCCGACATCGCGCCGTCGGACTTGCCGTTGGTCAGCAGCGACAGCGTCCCGTGCGCCGGCGAGCGGGCGACGCCGATCGTCGCGGTCTTGCCGTCGCGCAGGAACGGCACCTGCAGCCCCTCGTCGAGCCGGGCGAAGCCGGTGCGGAACACGCCGGACAGCTGCGCGCGCGGATCGGGCCGCCCCCACGTCGCCACCACCGCGAAGGCAGCGGCCGCGGCCAGCGCCAGCCCGGCGATCCGGCGTGGCGCCAGTTCGCCGCGGGCGTGCGCGAGCAGCCAGAAGCCGAGCAGCACGTCGCCGCCGGCGGCCAGCATGATGCCGATGCGCACGCCGACCAGCGGGATCAGCAGGTGGACCATCAGCAGCACGCCGACGATGGCGCCGATGGTATTGGCGGCGTACAGCCGGCCGATCGACGCCTCGCCGGCGCCGGTGCGGAGCAGGGCCAGAGTGAACAATGGCAACGTGGTACCGGCGAAGAACGCGGCCGGCAGCATCACCGCCAGCGCGATGCCGGCGCTGCCGAGCAGGTACAGCCGGTAGCCGCCGTCGGTGCGCGACAGCGACTGCACCAGCGCCGCGGTCCATTCGAACGAGTGGGCGAAGGCGAGCAGCGACAGCAGCGCGGCCACGCCCATCGCAACCTGTGCCAGCGCCGCGGTGCGCAGCGGATCGGCCAGCCGCGGCGCGCGCCGGTAGACCCAGGCGCCGCCGAAGGCCAGGCCCAGCAGGAACGCGGCCAGCATCAGTTCGAAGCTGTGCAGGGTCGTGCCCAGCGCCTGGTTGAGCAGGCGGATCCAGCCGATCTCGTAGACGAACGAGCAGGCGCCCGACAGCAGCGCGATCCACAGCACTGCGCGCGTCAGCCCGGTACGCGCCGCCACGCGTTCCTCCGGCCACGCAGCGACGGCCGCCGCAGGGGCGGACGCGCACTCGTGGCGCTGCGACAGCCACCACGCGGCCGCGGCCACCGCCAGGTTGGCGATGCCGGCCACGGCCATCGCCCCGGGCATGCCCAGCCGCGGCAGCAGCAGGAAGGTCGCGCCGAGCGCGCCCGCCGCCGCGCCCAGGCTGTTGGCGAAATACAGCCCGCCGAGCACGCGCGCGTCCTGGCCCCGGCCACGATTGCGGTCGCGCTCCGCGGCACGCAGCCAGCCGGCGCTGAGCAGGGGGAAGGTCGCGCCGAGCAGCAGGCAGGCCGGCAGGATCAGCAGCGCCGCCGACAGCCACGGATACGCGCGTCCGGCCATCCCGTCGCCGAGCGCCGGCAGCACCGCGTCCGACAGGCCCAGGTAGCCGAGGAACAGCGGATGGAAGGCCAGGCCGAGCACGCCGATGGCGGCCTCTGCCAGCGCGTAGGCGCGCAGCAGCCGGGTCCAGTGCAGGCCCATCCGCGCCGCCAGCCACGCGCCCAGCGCCATCCCGCCCATGAAGATCGCCAGCACCAGGCTCTGCGCGTAGGCGGCATGGCCCAGCACCAGGCCCAGGTAGTGCGACCACAGCGACTGGTACACCAGCCCGGCGAAGCCGGAGACGACGAACAGGACCAGGACCGCCGAGCCGGGCAGGGGGCGGAAGGCGGCCGCTGCGGCGACGCTGGCGCCTGCTTTCATGCCGCCGGCGTCCCGGCCGGACATGCCGGCTCAGCCGCCGTGATCGGCGCGATAGCGTTCGAAGGCATCGATCGCGTCGTCCACGGTGACCAGCTCCATCACGCCCTCGTGCTCGATCTTGGTCCCCCACTTGAGCGCCGCGGCCGGCTTGCCCAGGTAGCGGCGCGCGGCGTCGTCGTAGCGGTCCACGCAGTAGCGGCGATCCGAATAGGGGCCGCTGCGGGCCGGGTTGCTGGCCGCGTGCAGGCCCAGCACCTTGGTGCCCATCGCGTTGCCGATGTGCATCGGCCCGGAGTCGGGGGTGACCAGCAGGCTGGCGCGTTCGAGCAGCGCCGGCAGCTGCTTGAGCGTGTCCTTGCCGACCAGGTCCAGGGCCGGGGCGCGCATCGCCGCCAGGATCGCGTCGGCGGTCTGCCGTTCCAGTTCGCTGCGGCCGCCGCACAGCACCACCCGCCAGCCGCGTGTGGCGGCATGGTCGGCCAGCGCGGCGTAGCGGTCGGCGTACCAGTTGCGGCGCACGTGGCTGGAGCAGGGCGAGACCATCAGCACCGGGGCGCCGTCGTCGGGCCACTGGTCGTGGGCCCACGCCCGCGCCGCCTCGGGCACCGGCAGGTCCCAGGTCACGTCGGTCTGCTGCAGTCCCAACGGTTCGCAGAAGCTGCCGATCGCATCCAGCACATGGATGCCGGGGCGGTCGGGAATGCGTTCGTTGATGAAAAGCCCGTGCAGGTCCTTCGAGCGCGACCGGTCGTAGCCGATCCGCCGGCGCGCCGGGATGTACGCGGACAACAGGTTGGCCCGGAACGCGACCTGCATCTGCAGCAGCACGTCGAAGCCGCCCGACGGCAAGGCGCGGCGCAGGGCGCGCATGCCGGCCAGGCCGCTGCGCTTGTCGTAGACGTGGAACACCACCCCGTCCAACCCGTCGAGCAGGCGCAGGCCGGCCGGGTCGATGACCCAGTGCAGCGGCGGGGCGTCCGGCCAGGCGCGCTGCAGGGTGCGCACCAGCGGCACGACGTGGGTCACGTCGCCGAGGGCGGACAGGCGCAGCAGGCAGAGTGAGGGGCGCATCGCTTGCGGGTGTTGTTAGACTCGTGCGGATGGTCGCCTTCGACGCCAGCGAAGCCCTGACGCCGTACCGCGCGGAGAGCGGGTACGGTGCCATTCTCTTCGACCGTCAACGGCTGCGGCAAGCCGGCGCCGATCTGTTCTCGCCGGCGGCCTGGGGCGAGCGGGCTCGGCCGGTGGGCTCCGGCGGCCGCGGTGGCGCCTGGTTCGTCGACGCGCCATTCGGTCCCTGCGTGCTGCGCCAGTATCTGCGTGGCGGCCTGGCCGCCCGCTTCAGCCGCGACCACTACCTGTGGCGCGGCGCCTCGCACACGCGCAGTTTCGCCGAGTTCCGGCTGATGCGCGAACTGCTGGGCCGTGGCCTGCCGGTGCCCAAGCCGCTGGCCGCCAGTTATGCCCGCGACGGTTTCCGGTACCGCGCGTCGATCCTGCTGGAGCGGCTGATGGACGTGCGCTCGCTGGCCGACCGCGCGCTGGTGGCCGGCAACGGCGCGCCGTGGGAGGAGGCCGGCCGGCTGATCGCGCGCTTCCACCGCGAGGGCCTGGACCACGCCGACCTCAACGCGCACAACCTTCTGTTCGACGGCAACGGCCGTGGCTGGATGATCGATTTCGACCGCGGCCGCATGCGCATCCCGGCCACGCACTGGCGCGAGGCCAACCTGCGCCGGCTGCAGCGCTCGCTGCTCAAGCTGCGCGGCGAGCGCGCCTCGGCCGAGGTCGAGGCCGACTTCGCCCGCCTGCGCCGGGCCTACGACCTAGCCTGGAAGCGGGGCTGCTGATGGACGCCTGGTCGCTGCGGTTGCACGGGGTCGGCAATGCGTCGGCGGTGGAGCTGGGCTCGGCCATGGCCAGCATCGAGCACCAGGGCAAACCGTGGCTGACCATCGACTGCGGCGCCGAGGGGCTGAGCGCATTCGAGGCGCAGTACGGCCATCCGCCCGGGGCGGTGTTCATCACCCACGTGCACATGGACCACGTGGCCGGGCTGGAGCGGCTGTTCGTGTCGACCTACTTCGATCCCGAACGCCAGGGGCGCACGCGCCTGTACGTGCCGGCGCCGGTGGTGCCGCTGCTGCAGCGGCGGGTGGGCGACTATCCCAACGTGCTGGCCGAGGGCGGCGCCAATTTCTGGGACGCGTTCCAGCTGGTGCCGGTCAGCGATGCGTTCTGGCACGACGGGCTGCGGCTGGAGGTGTTCCCGGTGCGCCACCACTGGCCCGACACCGCCTTCGGCCTGCGCCTGCGCGGCAGCGTGGTCTGGAGCGGCGACACCCGGCCGATCCCGGAGATGCTGGCGCGCCACGCCGACGCAGGCGAGCTCATCGCCCACGATTGCGCGCTGCACGGCAATCCCTCGCACACCGGGCTGGACGACCTGGAGCGCGAGTACGGCGAGGCGCTGCGCAAGCGCATGCTGCTCTACCACTACGCCGGCCACGCCGACGCCACCGCGATGGTGGCCCGCGGCTACCGGGTGGCGCGCCCGGGCGAGTCGTGGCCACTGGCCGCGCCGCGGGCGACGATGCCGGCGCTGCCATGAACCTGGCCCGGCCGCTGCAGGCGCTGCCGCACGACCGCCTTGGCCGGCCGCTGCGCGACCTGCGCCTGTCGGTGATCGACGCCTGCAACTTCCGCTGCGGCTACTGCATGCCGGCCGACCGCATTCCCGACGACCACGGGCTGGATTCGGCCGCGCGGCTGGACTTCGACCAGATCGAGACGCTGGTGCGCGGTTTCGCCACGCTGGGCATGCACAAGCTGCGCCTGACCGGCGGCGAGCCGCTGCTGCGCAGGCACCTGCCGGAGCTGGTCGCGCGGCTGGCCCGGATCCCCGGCATCGACGACCTGGCGCTGACCACCAACGGCTCGCTGTTGGCTGCGCAGGCACGCGCGTTGCGCCAGGCCGGGCTGCACCGGATCACGGTCAGCCTCGATGCGCTCGATCCGCAGGCGTTCCGCGCGATGTCCGGCGGGCGTGGCGAGGTCGGCGCGGTGCTGGCGGGCATCGCCGCGGCCGAGGCGGCCGGCTTCGGCGCGCTGAAGATCAACTGCGTGGTTCGCCGCGGCGCCAACGAGGACCAGGTGCTGCCGCTGCTGGAGCGCTTCCGCGGCAGTGGCCACGTGGTCCGCTTCATCGAGTACATGGACGTGGGCACCTGCAACGGCTGGCGCCAGGACCAGGTCGTGGCCTCGGCCGAACTGCGCGACCGCATCGCCGCGCGCTGGCCGCTGCGCCCGCTGCAGTCCCGCTACCGCGGCGAGGTGGCCGAGCGCTACGCCTTCGCCGACGGCGGCGGCGAGGTCGGTTTCGTCAGTTCGGTCAGTGCGCCGTTCTGCGGCGACTGCCACCGTGCGCGCGTGTCCGCCGACGGCCGGCTCTACACCTGCCTGTTCGCCGGCGAGGGGCATGATCTGAAGCCGGCGCTGGCGCAGGGCGCGGCGGCGCTGGCCAGCCGCGTGTCCGGCCTGTGGGCGCGGCGCGGCGACCGCTACAGCGAGATCCGCGGCAATCCGCAGGCGCCGCGCAAGCACATCGAGATGTACCTGATCGGAGGTTGAGTGGCGACATCCAGGTTTTCCAGCGGTGGCAAGTCTTCCCTCGCCAAGCCGACCCACCTGGACGCCGCCGGGCGCCCGGCGATGGTCGACGTCTCCGGCAAGGCCGTGTCCGCACGCAGCGCCACCGCCGAGTGCCGGGTGAAGTTCCCGGTGCAGGTCGCCGCGCAGCTGCGCGCCAGCGGCCTGCGCGCGGGCAAGGGCGGGATCGTCGAGACCGCGGTGATCGCCGGCACCCTGGCGGCCAAGCGCACCCACGAGCTGATCCCGTTCTGCCACGCGCTGCCGCTGGAAGGACTGCGCATCGCCATCGACTGGCACGGCGAGCGCGAGCTGCGGATCGAGTGCAGCGCGCGCACCACCGCGCGCACCGGGGTGGAGATGGAGGCGCTGACCGGGGCGACGGTGGCGGCGTTGACCGTCTACGACATGAGCAAGTCGCTGTCGCATGCCATCGTGCTGGGCCCGGCGCGGCTGCTGGGCAAGCGCGGCGGCAAGCGCGACTTCGGGAAGGCGGGCTGATGGCGATGGTGCGCCTGCTGTATTTCGCCAGCCTGCGCGAGGCGGCCGGCTGCGACGGCGAGACGGTGGACAGCGCCGCGGCCGACCTGGCCGCGCTGTATGCCGAGGCCGCCGCGCGCCACGCGCTGCACTGGCCGCGCGAGCGCCTGCGGGTGGCGGTGGACGGCGCGTTCGCGCACTGGGACGACACGCCGCGCGAGGGCAGCGAAGTCGCGTTCATCCCGCCGGTATCGGGAGGCTGAGATGGCGGCTCTGGAGCGCGAACCCGGCGAGCCCGTCCTGGCGCGTTTTGAACTGGCGGAGGCACCGTTCGATGTCGCCGCGCTGCGCACCCGGCTGCTGCGCGACGAGGCCGGCGCCTACGCCAGCTTCGAAGGCTGGGTTCGCGACCACAACGAAGGCCGCCCGGTGCTGGGCCTGCGCTACGAGGCCTACGCCGCGCTGGCGGCCGCGGAGGGGCAGCGCATCGTCGAGGAGGCGGTGGTGCGTTTCGGGGCCTGCGGCGTGCACTGCGTGCACCGCACCGGCGAGCTGGCGATCGGCGAGCTGGCGGTCTGGGTCGGGGCCAGCGCCGCGCACCGCGACGCCGCTTTCGCCGCCTGCCGCTTCGTGATCGACGAGGTCAAGGCGCGGGTGCCGATCTGGAAGCACGAGCGCTACGCCGACGGCGCGCGGCAATGGCTGCACCCGCAGCCGGCGCCGGCCGCCCGCGAACCTGCCCCGGAGGAACCACGATGAAGCGCATGTCCCTGCCCCTGCTCATGGCGGCGATGGCCGCCGCGTTCGCATTGCTGGTCGCGCCGCGCACGCACGCGGCCGAACTGCTCGTCGGCAACAAGTCCGCCGACACGCTCTGGCGGCTGTCGCTGGAGGACGGCCGCAAGCTGGGCGAGGCGCCGACCGCGCCCGGGCCGCACGAGATCGCGGTGAGTCCCGATGGCCGCCTGGCGGTGGTCAGCGAGTACGGGCGGCAGGCGCCGGGACACACGCTGGGGGTCTACGACACCGCCGGTGGCCAGCTGCTGCGGCGGATCGAGCTGGGCACGCACACCCGTCCGCACGGCATGCGCTTCACCGTCGATGGGCGGCGCCTGCTGGTCACTACCGAGGGCAGCGACGCGTTGCTGCTGGTTGATCCGGCCGGTGGGGTGGAGCGTGCGATCGACATCGGGCCCGGTACGGGCCACATGGTGGCGCTCGCCCGCGACGGCGCGGTGGCCTACGTCAGCAAGCTCCGTGCCGGCACCGTGGCACGCATCGAGCTGGCCAGCGGCGAGGTACTGGAGAAGCCGGCCGGTGGCGGCGCCGAAGGCATCGCCATCGCCGCCGACGGTACGGTGTGGGTGAGCAACCGCGAGGACGGGACGGTGACCGTGCACGATCCGGCCACGCTGGACGTGCTCGACACCCTGGACAGCGATGGTTTCCCGATCCGCGTGGTGTTCACGCCCAGCGGCCGGCATGCGCTGGTGACCAACGCGCGCGCCGCCACCCTGGCGGTGTTCGATGCGGTCTCGCGCAGGCAGGTGGCGTTGGTCGAGCTCGCGCGCCCGGACGTGGAATACCGCGACACCATGCTCGGCCGCGCCGCGCTGCCGATCGGCGCGATCGCCGATCCCTCGGGACAGCGGGTGTACGTGGCCATCAGCGGCGGCAACGAGATCGCCGTGGTGGATACCGCCAGTTGGGCGGTGGTGGAGCGCTGGCCCACCGGCGACGAGCCGGACGCGCTGGGGATCGTGGCCGTGCCGGCGGCGCCCGGCGCCGGCCCGTAGCGGGATAGCTCTCGCCATACGTCGTCACGACAACGACAACGGCAACCGCAACCGCAACCGCATAGTCAAAAGCGCCGGGTGTGGTCGGCTTCGGGCTGAGCCGCGGCGGGCCGGGAGTATCGCGGTCGTCTCGGCGGCACATCCCTGTGCCGACTCGCCGACGCGGCCATCCCTGGCCGCTGCCGCAATACTCCCGGCCCGCCACGTCTTCGGGAGCTTTGGGGTCGTGGCTTCGTTCGCAGTGAGGCGATCAGGGCCCGGCTTTTGTAGGAGCGGGCATGACCGCGACTCGACGCCGCCGGCCCAGGCGACGCCCTCGTGGTTCCGACGCCCGTGTCGCCGACTGAAGTCAGCTCCTACAGAAGAGCGGCCGCGCTGTGGCGGTTGTAGGAGCCGGGTTCAGCCGGCGACCCGACGCCGTCGGCACAGGCGACGCCCTCGTGGTTCCGACGTCTGTGTCGCCGACTGAAGTCGGCTCCTACAGAAGGCAGCGCCGTCGCAGGCTTCGCTCCCTTCCTTTAGCCGCAGGCGAAAGGGGGTGAAGAGGGCTGCTTGCACGCCATTGGCGTGCAGTCCGATGAACGCCCGAAGGCTATGCCTGAGGGCCGGACGGGTCGGGGAGGGGGCTTGCCTCGGCCGCACCCTGGCGTTCATTCCCAGTGAGAAGGCATGAGCCATCGCCACGGCGCGTCGCGGCATCAACGGCTGGCGTTGCTTCACCGGCCCCGAAAAGGTGGCGGCCCCGCCGGCTTGCCTCGGCGCCCGCGTCGATCGATACCGTTGCTGCCTTCCGGCCCTGGCGGGATTTTCGACCTAGCGTCGCGAGGGGCCGACGGGGCCACCATAGGACTGGACCGCCTGGCGCGCGATCCGGAGAGCGCGGCGGAACGGGACGGCCACCGGGGGCCGGCCGCCGCGCATGCGGGATGCGGATTCTAGCCGATCCGCGGGGCGAGCCGCCATGGCACGGTGCCCTGCCGGGCGCGGGTTTCGTTCCCGCTCAGGCCGGCATGCCCTCTGCCGCGCCCGTGCCACGCTTCACGAACGGCACGTCCCAGGTCAGGTAGGTGCCGGCGCGCCACAGCCATTCCAGCGGCCCATACCAGAACCGCCTGAACCACAGGTGGGCGAAGACCAGCTGCGCCGCGAACGCGGCCAGCCCCAGCAGCAGCGCCTGCACCTGGCTCATGCTCGCGTGCAGGCCCAGGCCGTACCCGTAGAACACCGGCACGAACACCAGCGATTGCAGGACGTAGAGGGTCAGCGTCATCCGCCCGGCGGGCGCGAGCAGGCCCAGCGCCCGGTCGCCGCCGCCGTAGTAGATGCCGATGAAACCCAGCATCAGCACGGCCATGGCCGCCAGGTCGAACAGGCTGGCCAGCAGCGCGCCGGTCAGCGCGCGCGGCATGGACATCGCGTCGGTCGCGGGAACCAGCTGGGTGAGCGGTTCCCGGGCGAGGTACAGCGCCACCGCGCAGGTCAGTGCGATCGCCAGGCCCACGGTCCGCGCCCGCACGAATGCTTCGGGACGGGCGAAGAAGCCGATCCGGCCGAGCAGCATCCCGACCAGCGACAGGCCGAGCAGCTGGCTGAGGCGACCGGACTCGTACATGAACAACCACTTGAAGCCGTGGCCGTCGACCACGTTCATCCGTACCGTGCCGGCGAAGTCGCCGTCGAGGTAGACCTGCGGAATGGTGGCGCTCCAGAAGCGCAGCGGCTGATTGGCCCATTCCGCGCCCGCCAGGCCGGCGGCGATGCGGACCAGCATCAGCGGCTGCAGCAGGAAGAACACCGCCACAGCCAGCAGCAGCCGGTTCGAGCGCACCCGCTGGAACGGGACCAGGAACAGGCCCATCACCGCCAGCACTTCGAGGATGTCGCCGCGATACCAGAGCCCGTGCAGCAGGCCCATCGCCGCGAGCAGGACCAGGCGCCAGACGAAGCGCCCGGTGAAGTCCACGCCCCGGCGCGCGGCCCGGTCCATGATGATGAAGAAGCTCACGCCGAAGCTCAGGGCGAGCAGGGCGAAGGCCTTGCCGGCGAACACCAGCCACACGGCGTCGTGCACGGCCAGCTGCAGCGGATCGGTGGCCGGGTGCGCCCAGTACAGTTCGAACAGCTCGGGCATGTGCACGATGAACAGCCCGAACAGGGCGAAGCCGCGCAGGGCGTCGAGCCCTTCCATGCGCGGGATGTAGCCGACGTTGCCCATGATGGTTTTTCCCCGCCCCCGGTCCGGGCAGCAAGGCCGGCGCATGCCGTCCGCGGTTGGCGGCAGGCATGTCCGGCGGTTGCTCCCGGTGGCGCGAGGATAGCCGGCGCGGCGTTGCGGACGACAGGGAGGGCCGATCAAGGGCGGAGCGTCGAGCGGTCCCCGGAAAGCAAAAGCCCCCGCCATCGGGCAGGGGTTTTCGGCGGATATGGTGGAGAGAGAGGGATTCACTCGGCCCCTGCGGGGCCTCGCCCTTCGGGCGGTGGCTGCGCCACCGTGCAACCCGCTGCACGGGTTGTCGAACCCGTTGGGGGTTCTCGTCAGATCACCTCTCTCCGCCAGATACGCAAAAGCCCCCTTGCGGGGGCTTTCGCATATCTGGCGGAGAGAGGGGGATTCGAACCCCCGAAGCGCGGTTTAGACGCTTACACACTTTCCAGGCGTGCTCCTTCAACCACTCGGACACCTCTCCGGGACCTGTCCGGAGCTCGAATCAGCCACGATCAGGGTCGCGGATTCTAGCGCCCGCGGGCACTTGCCACAAGCGCGGCCGGCGTGTGGGGCGGGCGTGGCACAATGCCGGTCCTGGTCCAAACGGTCGTCCGATGTCCTACCTCGTCCTGGCCCGAAAGTGGCGCCCGAAGCGGTTTTCCGAGCTGGTCGGGCAGGAGCACGTCGTGCGCGCGCTGGGCAACGCCCTGGACACCGGCCGGATCCACCATGCCTTCCTGTTCACCGGCACCCGCGGCGTGGGCAAGACCACCATCGCCCGGATCTTCGCCAAGTCGCTGAACTGCGAGAAGGGCACCAGCGCCGAGCCTTGCGGTGTCTGCCCGGCCTGCACCGACATCGACGCCGGCCGCTACATCGACCTGCTGGAGATCGACGCGGCCTCCAACACCGGCGTGGACGACGTGCGCGAGGTGATCGAGAACGCGCAGTACATGCCCTCGCGCGGGCAGTACAAGGTGTACCTGATCGACGAGGTGCACATGCTGTCCAAGGCGGCGTTCAACGCGCTGCTCAAGACCCTGGAGGAGCCGCCGGGGCACGTGAAGTTCCTGCTGGCCACCACCGATCCGCAGAAGCTGCCGGTGACCGTGCTAAGCCGCTGCCTGCAGTTCAACCTCAAGCGCCTGGATGAGGGCCAGATCGAAGGCCAGATGACCAGGATCCTGGCCGCCGAGGAGATCGAGGCCGATGCCGGCGCGATCCGCCTGCTGGCGCGCGCGGCCGACGGCAGCCTGCGCGACGGCCTGTCGCTGCTGGACCAGGCGATCGCCTACGCCGGCGGCGCGCTGCGTGAGGACGTGGTGCGGGCCATGCTCGGCAGCGTCGACCGCACCCAGGTGGCCGCGCTGCTGGACGCGCTGGCCGACGGCGACGGGCAGAAGCTGCTGGCCACGATCGAGACCCTGGCCGGCTTCGCCCCGGACTGGGGCAACGTGCTGGAGGCGCTGGCCGAGGCGCTGCACCGGATCCAGGTGAAACAGCTGGTGCCGGGCGCCACGCGCGAGGACGAAGGGCTGGACGTGGCGCGCTACGCCGCGCGCCTGCGTCCGGAAGTGGTGCAACTCTGGTACCAGATGGCGGTCAACGGCCGTCGCGACCTGGAACTGGCGCCGGCGCCGCGGGTGGGCTTCGAGATGAGCGTGCTGCGGATGCTGGCGTTCAAACCGGAGGCCGATGCCAATCCGGCGGCGGACGGGCAGGGCGCCGGCACCGGCGCCAGTGCCGGCACGGCCCGCGTCGCGGCCACCGCGGCAGCGGCTTCCACGCCGCCGGCAGCTACCGCCCGGTCGGTTGCCGCCGCCTCCGATCCGCCCCCCTGGGATCCGCCCGCGCCGGCCGCGCGGCCGCCGGTGAGCGACCCGGGTGTGGCTGTCGCTGCCGCCGCGCACCGGCCACCTGCCGTGGAAACGCCGCCGCCGCGCCCGGCCACCGGCAGCGCGGTGCCCGCCGCTGCGGCTGCGCTCGACCGCGGCATCGTCGTGGCGCCGCCGCAGCAACAGCCACCTGCGCCGCCGCCGGAAGCGCGCCCGCCGCAGCCCGCGGTCGCCGGCGTGGCGATCGCCGACGCCGAGGACTGGCTGCAGCGCGTGGCCGCCTGCGACCTGAAAGGTCCGGCGCGCGAACTGGCCGCGCACACCGCCTTCGTGTCGCATGCCGACGGCGTGCTGACCCTGGCGCTGGCGCCGGGGTTCGAATACCTGAGCACCGAGCGCTCCACCGGTGCGCTGGCGGCAGCGCTGGCGGCTTCGCTGGGCGCGGCGCCGCGCATTGCGATCCAGAACGTCGTTGCGCCGGCCGAGACGCTGAACGAGCGCCGCGACCGCGAGCGCGATTCGCGCCAGAGCGCGGCAGAGGACGCCTTCCTCAACGATCCGGGCGTCAAGCGCCTGATCGAACAGCACGGCGCCCGCGTCGTGCCCGACTCCATCCGACCTCTAGACGAGAACTGACGACATGCGCGGCAATATCGCCCAGCTGATGCAACAGGCGCAGAAGATGCAGGAGAACCTGCAGCGCGCCCAGGAGGAACTGGCCAAGCTGGAAGTCACCGGCAGCGCCGGCGGCGGCATGGTCAGCGTGACCCTCACCGGCGCCAAGGAGTGCCGCAAGGTGCGGATCGACCCCAGCATCCTCTCCGACCAGGAAATGGCCGAGGACCTGATCGCCGCAGCGTTCAACGACGCCGCCAACAAGGTCGACGCCGAATCCAAGGCGAAGATGGCCGAGGCCTCGGCCGGCATGCCGCTGCCGCCGGGAATGAAGCTGCCGTTCTGATCGCCACCGCGCGCCGCCGTCCATGAGTTCGCCGCTGCTGGAGCAGCTGATCGAAGCGTTCCGGGTGCTGCCCGGCGTGGGCCGCAAGACCGCCCAGCGCATGGCCTACCACGTGCTCGAGCGCGGCCGCGACGGCGGCCGCCGCCTGGCCGAGGTGCTGGCCGAATCGGTCGAGCGGATCGGCCATTGCAGCCAGTGCCGCGACTTCAGCGAGACCGACGTGTGCGCGACCTGCGCCAGCGCCGGCCGTGACCGCCAGCAGCTGTGCGTGGTCGAATCACCGGCCGACCGCCTGGCGATCGAGACCGCCACCGGCTACCGCGGCCTGTACTACGTGCTGCAGGGCCGGCTGTCGCCGCTGGACGGCATCGGCCCGCGCGAACTGGGGCTGGACGCGCTGGCCGCGCGGCTGGCGGCCGGCGAGGTCGCCGAACTGATCGTGGCCACCAGCGCCACGGTCGAGGGCGAGGCCACCGCGCATTACCTGGCGCAGCTGGCCCGCCGGCACGGCGCGCGGCCGAGCCGGCTGGCGCAGGGCCTGCCGCTGGGCGGGGAACTGGAGTACGTCGACCGCGGCACGCTGTCGCATGCGTTCGGCACGCGTGGCGAGATGCCCGAGTGACGTGGTGAGGCGGAAGTGAAGGGAGTGGGGGAGCGGAGTAGGGGAATGCGCCCCGGTTGCCGCAGCGCTAAGCTCCATGCCATCCCCTTCACTTCCCGCGCGCCCATGAACGACACCCTCTTCGGCAGGATCATCCGCCGCGAGATCCCCGCGGCAATCGTCTACGAGGACGACGACATCCTCGGCTTCAAGGACATCGCGCCGCAGGCGCCGGTGCACGTGCTGTTCGTGCCCAAGGGCGAGGTCATCCCGACCCTGGACGACACCACGCCGGAACAGGCGCAGCTGCTGGGCCGGCTGATGCTGGCGGCGGCCGACTATGCAAGGCGCGAGGGTTTCGCGCGGGACGGCTACCGGGTGGTGATGAACTGTCGGGAGCACGGCGGGCAGACCGTGTTCCACGTGCACCTGCACTTGCTGGCCGGCGCGCCGCTGGGGCATTTCGGTACCGCGTAGGGCGATCTGAACACCCGCCCGGGTGAATCCTTCAGGTCTAGCCCGAGCCCCGCCTTCCTGAGCCCGCCCGCATTCTTGGTGCGTCGCAAAGCAAAGCGCCGCCCGAAGGCGGCGCTTGCACGTTGCACGGCGGCGCAGAAGGGCGTCGGGACTACCAGCCCCACCAGCCCCAGCGTCCCCACGGGCCCGGACCCCAGGGACCCCAGGGACCCCACGGATCGTGCACCACCCGCACTTCGCGAATGATCGGCCACAGGTAGACGACGTCGGCGGCCATCCTCGGCAGCCGGTAGTCGTACTCGCCGATGCGCACCGACTCGGTGTCCTGCACGCGGCCGACGAAGGTGACTTCGCGGCCGGGCGTGAACACCGCCGGATCGTAGAAGCCGGCGCGGCAGGCGACGAAGCGGCCCTGGGCGTTGTCGGCGGCGTTGCTGTCCGGGCGGCCGCTGGCGTTCAGCGGCGTGGCCACGACCTGGAAGCAGGTGCTGTCGGCGCCGGGCGTGGTCTGCACGATCCGGCCGCCCCAGCGGACGCTGGCGCCGACCTGCTGGCCGATCACTGCCTGCTCGGGGGTGACGGGAAGGAAACTGCCCTGCAGCGGCTGCGGGGCGGTGGCGCAGGCGCCGAGCAGCGCGGTCGCCGCGGCGGCGAGTACGAGGCGGAACGAGGTGCGGACAGACATGGCGGGCCTCCGGTTCAGGGGCGGTGCCGCGCCAGGTCATCCAGCAGCCGGCGCATCCCCCCATGCCGGCCAGCGTAACGCGCCTCGGCGAAACGCCGGCTGAGCGCGAGCAGCGCCTGGCCCGAGCGCGGATGCGCGGCCGCCACGCGCACGGCCCAGGCCAGCGCCGGCTCGTGCGGCGCCCGCCCCAGGCCCAGCCGCGCGTAGCGGCGGCCCAGGCGGTGCCAGGCGCGCAGCAGCGGATCGCGCTCGCGTTCGCCACGGGCCAGCAGCCAGACCATGCCGGCCAGGGCCAGGGCCGCGGTGGCCACGAACAGCAGCAGCAGCTGCGACGGCTGCAGCCGCTGCAGGCCCAGCGGGCGCAGCAGCGCCTGCTGCCGGTTGGCGTCGAAGCCCAGCACCAGGTCGTTCCAGCCGCGCCGCAGCCAGTCGGTCAGGTCGCCGAGGCGATCCAGCCGCAACGCATCCAGCCCGCCGCCGCCGGTGCCGATGCGCCGCTCCAGGGTGTCGTAGATCCGTTCCGGCGCCACCGCCGCGGTCGGGTCCACCCGCACCCAGCCCGGACCATCGAGCCAGACCTCGACCCAGGCGTGCGCGTCCATGCGCCGGATGATCCAGTAGTCGCCGAACGGATTGCGGTAGCCGCCGGTGTAGCCGGTGACCACCCGCGCCGGGATGCCGGCTGCGCGCATCAGCACCGTGAACGCGGAACTGAAGTGCTCGCAGTAGCCGGCCCGGGTCTCGAACAGGAATTCGTCGACCGCGTGGCGGCCAGGCAATGGCGTGTCGAGCGTGTAGGCGAAGTCGCTGCGGATCCAGCCCAGCGCACGGTCGACGATGGCCTGGTCGTCGGTGCCGGCGTCCTGCCGCCATTGCCGGGCGAGGGCGTGCGTGCGCGGGTCGCGGTCCGGCGGCAGGGCCAGCGCGCGCTGGCGCACCAGTTCGCGCAGCTGTGGCTCGAACCGCGTGGGTGGCGCCGACTGCAGTTGCCAGCGGCTGGGAGCCGACAGCGGGCGCGGCGTCACCAGGCTCAGGCCGTGCAGCTGCTGGGTCCCTTCAGGCACGACCAGCGGCAGGTCCAGCGCCGGCAGGTCGCGGCGGTCGGTGGCCTCGACCTCCAGTTCGTAGCGCCAGCGGATCGCACCCGGCTCGGTGCGCGCCGGCGGCAGCGATTCCAGCCAGCGGCTGCGGGTCCAGGTACGGCCGTCATAGTCCAGCAGCACCGGGCCGCGCCAGTACATCTGCTCCGGCCGCGGCACCGGGCCCTGGAACTTCGCACGCATCGCCGGGGTGTCGTCGGCCATCAGGTCCAGCCAGCCGCCCGGGCTCATGCTGTCGGACAGGCCGAGCTGGGCGATCGCGCGTTCGGGCACGCCCCACAGCGGTGTGTCCAGCCGCGGGAACAGCCAGAAGGCGAGCAACGCCAGCGGCAGGCCGATCGCCACCAGCCGTCCCATGGTGGCCAGCCGTTGCCGCGGCCGCGGCGGAGGGATGCCGGCCTCCAGGTCCGCCAGCCGCTGCAGGGTGAGCAGTCCGGCCAGCACCGCCGCCAGCGCGAAGGCCATCACCAGCGGTCCCTGGTCGAGCAGGAACGCGGCGAACGGCGCGAACAGCGCGAAACCGACCAGGCTGCGCGCATCGCGCAGGGTGCGCAGCTCGGTCGGCTTGATCGCCAGCATCGCCGCCAGCAGCGCGCTGCCGGTGTCGCGGCCCAGGCGTGTGCCCATCACCGCCAACACCGCCATGACCATGGCCAGGGCGAGCAGCATGCGCAGCCAGCCGGGCAACGGGCGCCGCCATGCCAGCCACGCCATCACCGGCGCGGTCAGGCCGAAGCCGAAGCCGAGGCCGGACGGCAGCGTCATCAGCAGCGGCAGCAGCGCCAGGCCGGCCGCCGCCAGCGCCCAGCCGCGGCTGCCACGATCCAGCAGCACCGGGGTTCCGGCGGAGGGGGCGATGGCGCTGGTGGCGAGGGCGCTCATGCGTCCGGCAGCAGCGCCAGCGCGCGCAGGCAGGCGTGGCGATGTTCCGGACCACGGCCCGGGCCGAGCTCGGGCTGCGCCGGCAGGCGCAGGCGGTAGCGACGCCCCTCGCGCTCGGCCTGGTCGACCCAGGCCGCCAGGCGCGAGATGCGCGGTTCCCGCGGCAGCGCGCGCAGCGTGTCCCAGTCGAGCGGCACGTCCTGCTGCAGCGCGCGTTCGTATTCGCGTACCACCAGGCTGTCGCGCCGCGCGCTGTGCTTCCAGGTGATCGTGCGCGGCGCATCGCCGCTGCGGTAGGGGCGCAGCTGGTGCGGTTCCTCGCCCAGCGGATGCACGCGGCTGTGCTGCGCGTCGCCGCCGCTGTCCGGCAGCGGCGGCGGGTTGGCCTCGGCGCGCGGGTACACCAGCAGCGGCTGCCGCGGCCACACCCGCGACCAGGCGCGGGCCAGGCCGAGCGGCTGGGTGGTCGACAGCCGGATCCGGCCGGGGTCGAGCCAGCCGCGGTGGTGGGTGGGAACGGACAGTGCGAGCTCGGCGTTGCCGTCGGCGCCGGTGCCGGTCCAGGCAACGGCGTCGTCGAGGTCGCCGCGCAGGCCGCGGCGTCGGCGTCCGTCGCGGGTCGACAGCGACAGGCGCAGCCACAGTACGTCGCCCGCCGCGACCGGTTCGGCCGACAGGGCTTCCACCTGCAGGCCCGACAGCTGCAGGTGGCCGGCGATCAGGCTGGCCAGTCCGGCCGCGCCCAGCAGCAGGGCCAGCAGCAGCGCCGGGTTGTTGTTGTAGTTGAGCGCGCCCAGGGTCATGGCCAGCACCAGCAGCCCGTAGAACAGGCCGAACGGCGTGGGCAGCACGTAGATGCGGCGGCGTCCGATCCGGACCGGCAGCGGCTCCGGTGCGCGCGGCCGCTCGAACGCCTGCAGCCGCGCGTGCAGGCGGCGCAGCGCGGCCCGCATCAGTCCACCGGCACCGCGTGCAGCACCGCCTTGGCCAGCGCTGCGCCGCTGCCGGCCTCGGCTTCACCGGCCAGCCGGTGTCCGGCGACGGCGATGAACAACGCTTGCACGTCCTCCGGCAGTACGTGGCCGCGGCCGAGCAGCAGCGCGTACGCGCGCGCGGCGCGCAGCAGCGCCAGGCCGGCGCGCGGCGACAGGCCGACGCGGATGCCCGGGTGCTGGCGGCTGCGCGCGAGCAGGGCCTGCACGTAGCCGATCAGCGCCTCGCTGGCGTGTACCTGTTCCGCGGCGCGGCGCAGCGCCTGCACCTCGCCGTCGGCCAGCACCGGCAGCGCCCGTGCGATCAGTTCGCGGCGGTCGGCACCGGTCAGCAGGGCGCGCTCGGATTCGGCATTGGGGTAGCCGAGCGAGAAGCGCAGCAGGAAGCGGTCCAGCTGCGAATCGGGCAGCGGGAAGGTACCGGACAGGTCGACCGGGTTCTGGGTGGCGATCACGAAGAACGGGTCGGGCAGGTTGTGGGTGACGCCATCGACCGTCACCTGTTGCTCGGCCATCGCCTCCAGCAGCGCGCTCTGCGTGCGCGGCGGCGCGCGGTTGATCTCGTCGGCGAGCAGCACCTGGGTGAACACCGGCCCGGGATGGAACCGGAACTGGCGCGAATCGGCCTCGTAGACCGAGACGCCGAGCACATCGGCGGGCAGCAGGTCCGAGGTGAATTGGATGCGCTGGAACCCCAGGCCCACGGTCGCCGCCAGCGCATGCGCCAGAGTGGTCTTGCCCAGCCCCGGCAGGTCCTCGATCAGCACATGACCGCCGGCCAGCAGTGCGACCAGGGCCAGCCGCACTTCCTGCGGCTTGCCCAGCACCAGGGCATTGACCTGACGTTGCGCCTGCGCGAGCGAGTCGTGCAGGGCGTCGGTTAGGATGGGGCTCGATGGTTCCGCGGTCCGCGTCATCGTCTTCCTGTGGGCTGGGATCGGAATGGAGTGTAGCGGCAGAGATGGAGGCTGAGCACCGCGCGCGGCGCGCATTCATCGCCTGGTGGACGCTGGCCTGCGCGGTCAAGCTGGTGCTGGCCTCGCGCTTGCCGTTGTTTGTCGATGAAGCGTTCTACTGGCAGGAAGGCCGGCATCTGGCGTCGGCCTATTCCGACCTGCCGGGAATGACCGCCTGGCTGGCGCGCCTGGGCACGGCCCTGGGTGGCGAGCATCCGCTCGCGCTGCGCCTGCCGTTCCTGGCGATGGCGGCGCTGCTGCCGTGGTGGGTGGCGCGGATCGGGCGGCGCTGGTTCGGTGCGATCCATGGCTGGCGCGCCGGCACCCTGGCGGTGCTGCTGCCGCTGCTGGGCACGCTGGGCCTGCTCGCGCTGCCGGACGTGCCGATGGCGCTGGCCACCGTGCTGTGCCTGCATGCGGCCGCGCGCCTGCTGCACGAGGTCACGCCGCTGGCGGCGGTGGAGCTGGCGCTCGGACTGGCGCTCGGCGCGCTGAGCCACTACCGGTTCGCCGGCGTGGTCGTGGTCGGCGCGCTGGTGGTGCTGTACCTGCCGCAGGGCCGGCAGCTGCTGCGCGATCCGCGGGTGCTGCTGGCGCTGGTGGTCGGGCTGCTGGCATGGCTGCCGCTGCTGCTGTGGAACCTGGAGAACGGCGAAGCCGGGCTGCGTTTCCAGCTGGTCGACCGCCATCCGTGGACGCTGCACGCCGGCGGCCTGGCGTTCCTGCCGCTGCAGGCGCTGCTGGTCACCCCGCTGCTGGCCTGGGCCATCCTGCAGGCGGCCTGGGTCACCGGTTGGAAACGGCGGCTGGCGCGCCCGCAATGGCGCTTCCTGGCCCTGTTCGGTTCGCTCGTGCTCGCCGGCCTGTTCGTGCTGGGCTTCTTCACCGACAGCGAACGCGTGAGTTTCCACTGGCCGGTGCCGGCCTACCTGGCGCTGTTGCCGGCGGCGGCGATGCTGCTGGGCAACTGGCCGCGGGCATGGCGCCGCCTGGCCTGGGTCACCGCCGGGCTGGGGCTGTGCGCGGCCCTGGCCTGGATGGCGATGGTGGCCTCGCCGCAGTGGCGCCAGGCCAGCGCCAGCTCCAAGCACTATCCGCGCAATTTCGCCGGCTGGGAGCCGCTGGCGGCGGCCGTGCGCGAAGAACTGGCGGCGATGCCGCCGGGAACACGGCTGCTGGCCGAGAACTTCAAGCTCGGCGCCGAGCTGGGTTTCGCCCTGGGCGATCCGGGCATCGCCGTGCTCGACCATCCGCTCAACCATGCGCACGGGCGCGCGCCGCAGTTGCGCTTGTGGGGCCTGCAGGCCGACGCCGTTCCCGCCGCGCCGACGCTGCTGGTGCTGGCGCCCGGTGACCTGCCATTCAAGCAGTGGCTGCAGCGCTACCACGAACTGTGCGCATGGCTCGGTCCGCTGCCGCCCGCGCGCAGCGTGCGGGTGGACCATGGCGCGCAGCGATTCCTGCTGATGCGGCTGGTGCCGCAGCCGTCCCCGGGCGCCTGCGTCACCCCGGCGATGGCCTGGATCGACACGCCGCGTCCGGGGCAGTCGCTGCCGCCGCATTTCGAGGTGCGCGGCTGGGCGTTCAAGGACGGCGTCGGCCTGTCGCGGGTGGAGATCACCCTGGACGGCGCGGTGGTGGCGCGTGCCGAGTACGGTTCGGAGCTCGACGTCGCCGGACATTTCCCGCATTCGGTGGATCCCAATCATCCGCGGGTCGGCTTCCACGCGCGGGTCGACCTCCCCGACAGCCAGGCGGGCCGGCGCTGGCTCGGCCTGCGCCTGCATGGAGCCGACGGCAGCGTGGAGGAGTGGCCCGAACAGCCGGTGCGGATCGCCGCCGGCGGCGGCGACCGGTAACATGCGCGCCGGTTCGAGGGAGCACGGCATGCGTGGCGTGGACAGGAAGGCACACGGGGATGGCGGCGACGGCGGGCCGCTGCGGATCGCGTTGCTGGTGCCGTGCCGGAACGAGGCGGCGACCGTCGCCTCGGTGGTCGAGGCCTTCCGCGCCAGCCTGCCGGCGGCGCGCTGCCATGTGTTCGACAACCGCTCCGACGACGCCACCGCGGCCATCGCCCGCCAGGCCGGTGCCGACGTGCATGCGGTGGCGCTGCGCGGCAAGGGCAATGTGGTCCGCCGCGCGTTCGCCGACATCGAGGCCGATGTCTACGTGATGGTCGACGGCGACGCCACCTACCACGCGGCGGCCGCCCCGGCGCTGGTGCGGCACCTGCTCGACCACGGGCTGGACATGGTGGTCGGCGCGCGCGTCGACCGGGACCCGGCGGCCTACCGCGCCGGGCACCGCTTCGGCAACCGCCTGCTCACCCGCTGCGTCGGGCTGCTGTTCGGCGACAGTTTCGACGACATGCTGTCGGGCTACCGCGTGTTCTCGCGGCGCTACGTGAAGTCGTTCCCCGCGCACGCGGCCGGCTTCGAGATCGAGACCGAGCTGGCGGTGCACGCACTGCAGTTGCGCATGCCGGTGGCCGAGTTGCCCACCGCCTACGGCGCACGGCCGGAAGGCTCGACCAGCAAGCTCAACACCTGGCGCGACGGCGTCCGCATCCTCGGCACCATCGCGCGCCTGTTCAAGGCCGAGCGGCCGCTGCTGTTCTTCTCGCTCGGCGCCGGCGCCAGCCTGCTGCTGTCGCTGCTGCTGGCGGTGCCGCTGGTGCTCACCTACCTGGAGACCGGGCTGGTGCCGCGCTTCCCGACCGCGATCCTGTGCTCGGCGCTGGTCCTGCTGGCGGCGGTGCTGCTGGCCTGCGGCCTGATCCTGGACACGGTCACGCGCGGGCGGATCGAGGCCAAGCGCCTGGCCTACCTGGCCATCCCGACCACCCGCGGCGCCGTGCCGGACGTGCCGGCGGCCCTGGGTGGCGGCAACCGAGACGCGGAATCCGCCGAGGCCACGCCCGGTGGCCGCTGACCCGGGCGCGGTACCGGGACGGCTGGCGCGCCTGCGGGCGCGGTTGCGCCCGCAGCTGGCACGGCTGGAACGCACGTTCGGCTTCGGCACGCGCGGTGGCGTGATCAACGCGACGCTGGCCGTTTCCGCGCTTTGCGCGCTGCTGTCCCTGCTGCGCGGCCAGGACGCGAACTGGGACCTGCGCAACTACCACGTGTACAACGCCTGGGCGCTGCTGGAAGGGCGCCTCGGCATCGACCTGGCGCCGGCGCAGCTGCAGAGCTACTTCGTGCCGCTGCTCGACGTGCCGTACTTCCTGCTCGTACAGCACGCGCCGGCGCCGCTGGCCGGCATCCTGCTCGGCCTGCTGCACGGGCTGGCGTTCCTGCCGGTGGCGTGGATCGCCCGCTGCGCGCTGGCCGGCGACCCGCGCCGCGACTGGCTGGCGCCGCTGCTGGGCCTGGCCGGGCTGGCCAGCGCGGCGTTCCTGTCGGAACTGGGCAACACCATGGGCGACGCCAGCACCGCGCCGCTGGTGCTCGGCGCGCTGGCGCTGATGCTGCCCGACGACCACGGGCGGTGGCGCACGCGCCGGACCGTGCTGGCGGGCGCGCTGCTGGGCGCCGCGGTGGCGTTCAAGCTGACCAATGCCATCTACGCCGTCGCGCTCGGCCTGGCAGTGCTGGCGCCCTCGCTGCCGTGGCGCGCGCGGATCCGCGCCGGCGTGGTCCTGACGTTGGCCGCACTCGCCGTGTTTGCGCTGCTGGCCGGACCGTGGCTGTACCGGCTGTGGAGCGTGTTCGGCAATCCGCTGTTCCCGCAGTTCAACGCCTGGTTCCAGGCGCCGCTGGCCGCGCCGGTGGCGGTGGCCGATACGCGCTGGCTGCCGCAGGGCTGGGGCGAGGCGCTGCTGCGGCCGCTGCTGTTCACCGCCAATCCGTACCTGGTCAGCGAGATCGCCCTGCTGCAGGTGACCTGGGCACTGCTGTACGTGGCGGCGCTGGCCGCATTGGCGATGTGGCTGATCCGCCTGCCCGGCCGGCGCCGCGAGGGAGCGCCGCGCGACGGCACCCGTGCGCGGCGCATGCTCGGCGTCTTCTTCCTCGCCGGGTTCGCGCTGTGGCTGGCGATGTTCAGCATCCACCGCTACCTGGTGGTGCTGGAACTGCTGGCGCCGCTGGCGCTCTGGCTGCTGCTGCACGGGCTGCTGCCGCACCGGATCGCCGGTCGCGCGGCGGTCGCCGCGATCGGGCTGGGTGCGCTGGTGGCGCTGGCGGGCTGGAACGACTGGGGACATGCGGGCTGGGCGCGCACCGCGTTCCGGGTGCAGCCGCCGCCGGGTGCACCGGTCGGCACGGTGCTGCTGGTGGGCAGCGAACCGCAGGCCTGGCGGGTGCCGTTCCTGCCGCCGGGACCCGCCTACGCCTCGGTCGGGTCCAACTTTCCCGAATCGCCGGCTTATGCAGCGCGGGTCGAAGAACTGCTCCGCGCAGGCGGCGGCGAGGCCGCGGCGATCCTGCCGGTGGTGATGGACCGGCGGGCCGAGAGCGTCGACCGCCGCAACCGCTGGGCGGGCAGGCTGGGCCTGGATGCCGGCGACTGCCGGGTGCTGCGCTGGCTGGCCGGACGCAGCCGCAGCCTGCGGCTGGTCGAACCCGCGCAGTCGCCTTCCGGGCGCTGCCGCCTGGCCCAGGCTGCCGACCGCGTGCAACGCGCGGAAGACGCCAACCAGGCCCTGCTCGCCGATGCCGCCACGGTCCTGGCCCGCTACGGACTGCGCCTGGATCCGGCCGCCTGCGCGGTCGTGGACAGCCGCATCGGCCGGCAGGCGCACCCGTACCACTGGTGCCGGCTGGCGCCGGAGCCGGGCTGAGCCGGCGCCGGTTCAGGGCACCGCGTAGCCGGTCTGGCGCAGCAGCGCGGCCAGCGCGATCAGCGGCAGGCCGACCAGCGCGGTCGGATCCTGCGACTCGATCGCGTCGAACAGTGCGATGCCCAGGCCTTCGCACTTGAAGCTGCCGGCGCAGTCGAACGGCTGCTCGGCGGCGACGTAGCGCTCGATCTCGGCGGCCGACAGCTCGCGGAAGCGGACCCGGGTCAGGTCCGCCGCCGCCAGCTCCCGCTCGCCGCGACGCAGGCAGACGGCGGTATGGAAGAGGACGCTGCGGCCGCCCATCGCCGCCAGCTGGGCGAGGGCGGCGGCCTGGCCACCGGGTTTGCCCAGGATCCGCCCGTCCAGGTCGGCGGCCTGGTCCGAGCCGATCACCCAGGCCTGCGGATGCAGGCGGGCCACCGCCGCCGCCTTGGCCCGGGCCAGCCGGTGGACCAGTTCGGCCGGCCGTTCACCTGCCAGCGGGGTTTCGTCCACCTCGGGGCGGGCGCATTCGAACGGCAGGCGCAGGCGCTGCAGCAGTTCGCGGCGGTAGGGCGAGGTCGAGGCGAGGATCAGCATGGGCGGCGCGGACGGCGGGGCGGGGACGGGCAGTGTCGGATGCCGCCGCCCGGCGCGGCAATGCGCCGGCTCGCCGCTCGGCCGGTTTGACACGGGACCGGGCGGTCCTTAACATTCAGCGGCTTATGTCCGCAGGTGGGTCCGTCGTGCAGCTTCCCGAAACGCTGGATGCCTGGCGGATGGTCGCTGCAAGGCGGCAGTTCGAAGGCTCCTTGCCGTTGTCGGCGATGCCCCGGCTCGCCGGCAGCCTCGCCGACAGCGAGGGCGAATGCCGCTTTGCGCTGGAATTCGGCCAGGACACGCTGCAGGTACCGTTCGTCGAGTTGTCGATCGAAGCGGGCCTGCCGCTGCTGTGCCAGCGCAGCCTGGAGCGGTTCGTGTTCCCGGTGCAGACCGTGCAGCGGCTCGGCCTGATCCGCGACGAAGCCGACGAGGCCGCGTTGCCGCCCGGGTACGAGGCGCTGCTGGTGCCGGAGGACGGCCAGCTGCGTCCGGCCGAGCTGGTCGAGGACGAGCTGGTCCTGGCCATCCCGGTGGTGCCGATGGCGTCCGACAGCGCGCCGGTCGAACGCACCTGGTCGGCGGGCGAAGAGGAAATCCAGGCGGCCAGCCCGTTCGCGGCGCTGGCATCGCTGAAGAAGAAGTAGGACGGTCGCGCCACCGACGAAGGCGCCCTGGAACGGCACCGGCGGGTGGCTTCGAGGTCCCACAAGACACGCAATTCAACCGAGTTTGGAGCAATCCCATGGCTGTGCAGAAATCCCGAGTCACTCCGTCCCGCCGCGGCCAGCGCCGTTCCCATGACGCGCTGACGGCCAAGCAGCTGGCGACCGACCCGACCACGGGCGAGATCCACCTGCGCCATCACGTCACCGCCGACGGCTACTACCGCGGCAAGAAGGTCATCGCCACCAAGACCTCGGCGGTCGAGGAAGACTGAGCCTGACCTCCGGCGCGCGCGGCCCGCGCGCGCCCGGCCTGCGGTAAACAACGTCCCGGCTCCCGCAGGGAGCCTCCAGCGGGAATGCGCATGAGCGAGCGGATCTATTCGCGCATCGCCGGAACCGGCAGCTACCTGCCGGAGAAGGTGGTGACCAACGACGACCTGGCCAAGGTGGTCGACACCAGCGACGAATGGATCCACTCGCGCACCGGCATCCGCGAACGGCGCGTGGTCGCCGAAGGGCAGACCACCAGCGACCTGGGCTACCAGGCCGCGCTCAAGGCGATCGAGGCGGCGGGCGTGACCGTCGACGAGATCGACCTGATCGTGGTCGGCACCACCACGCCCGACCTGATCTTCCCGTCCACCGCCTGCCTGATCCAGCAGAAGCTGGGCGCGCGCGGCTGCCCGGCGTTCGACGTCAACGCGGCCTGCTCGGGCTTCGTGTTCGCGCTGAGCGTGGCCGACCAGTACGTGCGCAGCGGCGCGGCCAAGACCGCGCTGGTGATCGGCGCCGAAACGCTGACCCGCATGGTCGACTGGAGCGACCGCACCACCTGCGTGCTGTTCGGCGACGGCGCCGGCGCGGTGATACTCAAGGCCGATGCCGAGACCGGCATCCTCAGCACGCACCTGCATGCCGAAGGCAGCAAGAAGGAACTGCTGTGGAATCCGGTCGGCGTGTCCGCCGGCTTCGACGCCGACGCGCCCAACGCCGGCGTGCGCATCGTCATGGCCGGCAACGAGGTGTTCAAGCACGCGGTCAAGGCGCTGGACTCGGTGGTCGACGAGACCCTGGAAGCCAATGGCCTGGACAAGCACGACCTGGACTGGCTGATCCCGCACCAGGCCAACCTGCGCATCATCGAGGCCACCGCCAAGCGGCTGGACATGCCGATGGAGCGCGTGATCGTCACCGTCGACCGCCACGGCAACACCTCCGCCGGTTCGGTGCCGCTGGCGCTGGACGAGGCGGTGCGCTCCGGACGCGTGCAGCGCGGCCAGCTGCTGCTGCTGGAAGCCTTCGGCGGCGGCTTCACCTGGGGTTCGGCGCTGCTGCGCTATTGAGTCGCCCAGCCCGGTCCGGTATTGACCGGTAGCGTTCCGTTGCGGCCGACGCGCCGCTCCCAGGAGGCGACATGTCCGTGCAACCGATGGACCTGGCGGGCCGAACGGCCTGGATCAAGCGCTATGCGCTCGGTCGCCGCAGGCTGAGCCTGGGCCCGCTCGACCTGGTGACCCGCAAGCTCGGGCTGGCGCCGCTGCGCCCGCCGCCGCACCACGGCGGCAGCCGGGCCAAGGAAACCGAGCGGCGTCGCATCGCCGAACTGCGTGCGCTCGGCGTGCGGGTGCCCGAGGTGCTCGGCGAGAACGACGACACCCTGCTGCTCGGCGACATCGGTGATTCGCTCGCCTCGCGCCTGCGTGCCGCCGCCGGCGATGCGCGGGCGCTGGACGCGCTGACCCGCACCGCGACCGCGGCCATCGCCGACGCGCACCGGCGCGGCGCCTACTTCGGCCAGCCGGTGCCGCGCAACATCACCGTGGACGCGCATGGCGCGGTGGGGTTCATCGATTTCGAGGAAGATCCGCTGGAGGTGATGACCCTGGCGCAGGCGCAGGCGCGCGACTGGCTGCTGTTCGCGTTCGGCATGGCCAGGCACTACGACGCGCGGCCTGAGGCGCTGGCGGACATGCTCGGCGAGGTCATGCGGATCGAGCCGCGGCCGGTGGGGCGGCATGCCCGCCGTGTCGGCCGTCGCCTGCACGGACTGGCCCGCATCGTTCGCCGCCTGGGGCGTTCGGCGCGGGCTTTCGCCCACGCCGTGTTCGTGATCCGCGGTGCGACGACCTGGATGGTGCTGGCGCTGATCCTGCTGCTGGACTGGAGCGGCGACGGCGAACTGGACCTGCTGCTGGGCATCTTCAGCTGAGGCGCGCGCCGGCGACGGCGTCGAGCGCATACGCCCGGGTACAGACAAACCCGCGGGATCGCCCGTATCATCGCCGCTCTTTCCCGCACTGCGCCCGCGCGTGACCGAACCGACGCTCGCCTTCGTTTTTCCCGGACAGGGTTCCCAGTCCGTGGGCATGCTCGCCGAACTGGCCGAACTGCATCCGCAGGTCCGCGAAGCCTTCGCCGAGGCTTCCGACGGCGCCGGCGTCGACCTGTGGGCGCTGTCGCAGGGCGGCCCGGAGGAAATGCTCAACCGCACCGAATACACCCAGCCGGCGCTGCTGGCCGCGGGCATCGCGGTGTGGCGCGCCTGGCAGGCGCAGGGCGGCGCGCAGCCGGCGCTGCTGGCCGGGCACAGCCTGGGCGAGTACACCGCGCTGGTCGCCGCCGGCACGCTGTCGCTGCGCGACGGCGCGCACCTGGTGCGCCTGCGCGGCCAGCTGATGCAGGACGCCGCGCCCGCCGGCACCGGCGCGATGGCCGCGGTGCTCGGCGCCGAGGACGCGCTGGTGCAGGAAGTCTGCGAACAGGCCTCCGGCAGCCAGGTCGTGGTCCCGGCCAACTACAACTCGCCCGGGCAGATCGTGATCGGCGGCGACGCGGCGGCGGTGGACCGCGCGCTGGCGCTGCTGGCCGAGCGCGGCGTGCGCAAGGCGGTGAAGCTGGCGGTGAGCGTGCCCTCGCACACGCCGCTGATGCGCGAGGCCGGCAACCGCCTGGCCGAGGCCATGGCCGGCCTGGAATGGCATCCGCCATCGCTGCCGGTCGTGCAGAACGTCGACGCACAGGAACACGACGGCCTCGACGCGATCCGCGGCGCGCTGGTGCGCCAGCTGTACCTGCCGGTGCAATGGACCGGCTGCGTGCAGGCGCTGGCCGCGCGTGGCGCGACCCGGGTGGCCGAGTGCGGCCCGGGCAAGGTCCTGGCCGGCCTGGTCAAGCGCATCGACAAGTCGCTCGACGCGCGCGCGATCGGCGCGGTCGGCGATTTCGAGTCCGCGCTGGCGGACTGGCGCTGATACGCTACGCGGCGCTGCGGGCCGTGCCCGCGCCGCTTTCTCCGCACACAAGAGGTCCACGATGAGCAACCTGCCCCTTACCGGCGAAGTGGCGCTGGTCACCGGCGCCAGCCGCGGCATCGGCGCGGCGATCGCCGACGAGCTGGCCGCGCGCGGCGCGACCGTGGTCGGCACCGCCACCAGCGACGGCGGCGGCGAGGCGATCGGCCAGCGCCTGGCCGGCAAGGGCGGCCACGGCCGCAAGCTGGACGTCACCGACGCGGCCGCGGTCGAGGCGCTGATCGACGGCATCGCCAAGGAATTCGGCCCGGTCTCGATCCTGGTCAACAACGCCGGCATCACCCGCGACAACCTGCTGATGCGGATGAAGGAAGAGGACTGGCAGGCGATCCTGGACACCAACCTGACCAGCGTCTACCGCACCTCCAAGGCGGTGATGCGCGGGATGATGAAGGCGCGCAAGGGCCGCATCGTCAACATCGCCTCGGTGATCGGCGCCACCGGCAATGCCGGCCAGGCCAACTACGCCGCGGCCAAGGCCGGAATCATCGCCTTCTCCAAGTCGCTGGCCAAGGAGATCGGCAGCCGCAACGTCACCGTCAATGTCGTGGCGCCGGGCTTCATCGACACCGACATGACCCGCGACCTGCCCGAGGACGCCAAGGGCGCGATGCTTGGCCAGATCGCGCTGGGCCGCCTCGGCGAGCCGGCCGACATCGCCCGTGCAGTGGCGTTCCTTGCCGGCCCGGACGCCGGCTACATCACCGGCGAAACCCTGCATGTCAACGGCGGCATGTACATGGCCTGAGCCCGGCACGAAGCCAGGAATGCAAGAAGAAGGATTTCAAAAGCCGCGTAAGCTTTTGATCCGGTTGCGGTTGCAGGCCAGTGCCCGCTGCCGCGGCTTTTGACTACACTATCCGCCCTGTGGACAGTGAACCCCGCGCCGCCGCCTGAGCGACGGAACGTATCGACAACCACTCCGCCTGGAGCAGCAAACCCATGAGCACCATCGAAGAACGCGTCAAGAAAATCGTCGTCGAACAGCTCGGCGTCAAGGAAGAGGAAGTGACCAACAGCGCATCGTTCGTCGACGATCTGGGCGCCGATTCGCTCGACACCGTCGAGCTGGTGATGGCGCTGGAAGAAGAGTTCGAGTGCGAGATCCCGGACGAGGAAGCCGAGAAGATCACCTCGGTCCAGCAGGCGATCGACTACATCAAGGCGCACGTCAAGAGCTGATGCGCGTCGCGACCGCGGGCCGGGTTCCGGCCCGCGGAGCCGCAACACAACCGGGGCCGCTGCGTGCGGCCCTGTGCGCGTCTGGCGCATCGCGCCGGCGCCACCGCAACACATCGATACCGAAGAACCCGTTCCGAAACACAGAAGGGAGCCGTCTATGAGCCATCGTCGCGTCGTCGTCACCGGCATGGGCGCGGTCACGCCGCTGGGCAACGACCTGGCCAGCAGCTGGGACGGCATCGTCAACGGCCGTTCCGGGATCGGCCCGGTCACCCATTTCGATGCTTCGGGCTTCACCACCCGCATCGCCGGCGAGATCCGCGATTTCGACCCCACCGCCTTCGTGTCGCCCAAGGACGCGAAGAAGATGGAGCCGTTCATCCACTACGGCCTGGCGGCCTCGTTCATGGCCCTGGACGATTCCGGGCTGGAGATCACCGAGGCCAACGCCGAGCGGATCGGCGCGATCATCGGCTCGGGCATCGGCGGCATCCTCGGCATCGAGGAGCAGACCGCCAAGTACATCGAGGGCGGCCCGCGCAAGATCTCGCCGTTCTACGTGCCCAGCACCATCATCAACATGCTGCCGGGCCAGCTGAGCATCATCCGCGGCCTGAAGGGGCCGAATTTCTCCGCGGTGTCGGCCTGCGCCACCTCCAACCACTCCATCGGCACGGCCATGCGCATGATCCAGCACGGCGACGCCGACGTGATGGTCGCCGGCGGCGCCGAGCGCGGCTCCTCGCCGACCTCGATGGGCGGCTTCTGCTCGATGAAGGCGATGTCGACCCGCAACGACGAGCCCGAGCGCGCCTCGCGCCCGTGGGACGCCGAGCGCGACGGCTTCGTGCTCGGCGACGGCGCCGGCATCCTGGTGCTGGAGGAGTACGAGCACGCCAAGGCGCGCGGCGCGCGGATCTACGCCGAGCTGGTCGGCTTCGGCGCGAGCGCCGATGCCAACCACATGACCGCGCCCAGCGAGGACGGCGACGGCGCGGCGCGCTGCATGCTGGCCGCGCTGCGCGACGCCAAGATCGATCCGGCGCAGGTCGGCTACCTCAACGCGCACGGCACTTCCACGCCGCTGGGCGACCTGGCCGAGACCCTGGCCATGAAGCGCGCCTTCGGCGACCACGCCTACAGGATGATGGTCAGCTCGACCAAGTCGATGACCGGCCACCTGCTCGGCGCGGCCGGCGGCGTGGAGGCGATCTTCTCGGTGCTGGCGATCCACGACGGCATCGTCCCGCCGACCATCAACCTGGAGAACCCGGGCGAGGGCTGCGACCTGGACTACGTGCCCAACGTGGCGCGCCAGGCCAGGGTCGACGTGGCCGTATCCAACGGCTTCGGCTTCGGCGGCACCAACGGCACCCTGGTGTTCAGGCGGGTCTGAGCGGCATGGCCTGACCGCGGCGGCCGCCCGCCGCGCGGCCAGGACGGCCGGGGCCGGCTTCCCCCGCATCGCGGCGTCCTGGGCCGCGTGCGGGCGGCACCGGCCCCGCGCCGTTTCCGCATCGTCCGACCTCCGACAGGCACGCATGCTCCGTTTCCATCCGCTCCCCGCTGATACCGACCTGCTGGCGCTGCACCGGCTGGCGCCGTCGCGCTACCCGCTGCTGCTGGAATCGGTGGCCTCGGGCACGGCACAGGGGCGCTGGGACCTGCTGCTGGCCGCGGACGGGAGCGGCCTGCGCCTGGATGCCGACGGCACCACCCGCGACCTGGCCGGCGACGTCCAGGCGGGCGGCTTCCTCGATGCGCTGGATGCGCAGTGGCGGCGCCAGCGCAGCGCGGCCGAGGAACCGCGCTGGCCGTTCCACGGCGGCTGGGCGCTGCTGCTGGACTACGAACTGGCCGCGCAGGTGGAACCGGTGCTGGAGCTGCCGATGCGCGAGGCGGGCGGCCGCCCGCGGGCGCTGGCCCTGCGCTGTCCCGCGGCGGTGCTGCGCGATCGCGCCAGTGGCGAGTGCATCGCGGTGGCCGAAGCGGCCCATGCGGCGTTGCTGCAGTCGGTCGCCGCCGACGTCGAGGCCGCGCGCGGCCTGCCGCCGTTGCCGCAGTGGCGGCCGCCTGGCGAGATCGTCGAGGACCCGCCGCAGCGCTTCCTCGACGGTGTCGGGCGCATCCTCGACTACCTGCGTGCCGGCGACGTGTTCCAGGTGAACCTGTCGCGCGGCTGGCGCGCGCGCTTCGACGCACCGCTGGACCCGGCCGCGCTGTACGCGCGCCTGCGCCAGGCCAACCCGGCGCCGTTCGCCGGGCTGTTCGCCGGCGACGGCTGGGCGGTGGCCAGTTCCTCGCCGGAACGGCTGGTCTCGGTGCGCGGGCGCGTGGTCGAGACCCGGCCGATCGCCGGCACCCGTCCGCGCTTCGAAGGCGACGACGACGCGGCGCGGATCCGCGAACTGGTCGGCCATCCGAAGGAGCGCGCCGAGCACGTGATGCTGATCGACCTGGAGCGCAACGACCTCGGCCGGGTGTGCGTGCCGGGCAGCGTGCAGGTCGACGAGCTGATGACGGTGGAAAGCTACGCCCACGTCCACCACATCGTCAGCAACGTGCGCGGCATCCTGCGCGAGGACGCCACGCCGGGGCAGGTGATCGCCGCGGTATACCCCGGCGGCACCATCACCGGCTGCCCGAAGGTGCGCTGCATGCAGATCATCGCCGAGCTGGAGGCCACCCCGCGCGGCGCCTACACCGGCGCGATCGGCTGGCTCGGCCGCGACGGCGACCTCGACCTCAACATCCTGATCCGCAGCGCGGAAGTGCAGGGCGACGAAGCGATCTTCCGCACCGGCGCGGGCATCGTCGCCGACTCGGTGCCGGAGCGCGAGCTGGACGAGACCCGGGCCAAGGCGCGTGGCCTGCTGCGCGCGCTGGAGCCGGCAGCATGAACATGGCATGCCAGTACGCCAATGACCAAGGGCTCCGTCATCCCCGCGCAGGCGGGAGGCGCATCACGACAGCGCGCAGCGCTGGTCATCCAGCGACTTACGCTTTTCGCCGCTGAAAGACACCGGGTTCCCGCCTCCGCGGGAACGACGGTCGGTTTTCCGCGGCATGGCGAGTCGGGGCCGGTGCGCCGGAACCCCGCACAAGCGCGGCAAGGACACCCGCCCGGCGCGGTATGCTGGCGGCATCGCATTCGAAGAGGTGGCTGTGGCTGCAGGACGTAGGAGCGCGCTGCGCTGGGTGTTGGGAGTGCTGTGCCTGCTGCTGCTCACCGCGGCCGCGCTGGGCGGCTGGGGCTGGATGCATTACCAGCGTTTCGCCGACGCGCCGGCCGCCAGTGGCGGCACCGCCGAAAGCGTGCGGATCGAACGTGGCGACGGCTTCACCCGGGCCCTCGGACGCTTGCGCGAAGCCGGCATCGACGCCGGCCACGACCTGGAATGGCGGCTGCTGGCGCGGCAGATGGACGCCGCCGGCCGGCTTAAGGTCGGCGAGTACGCGCTGGACCCCGGCCTGACCCCGCGCGAGCTGCTGCAGCGCATGCGCGACGGCCGCGTCATCCACTACCGGGTGACCCTGGTAGAGGGCTGGAACTTCCGCCAGCTGCGCGCGGCGCTGGCCGCGGCCGATCCGCTGGCGCACGAGACTTCCGACCTGGATGACGCAGCAGTGATGGACGCGCTCGGCCATCCCGGCCGGCACCCGGAAGGCCGCTTCCTGCCCGAGACCTACCTGTACCAGCGCGGGGACAGCGACCTGGACATCCTGCGCCGCGCCCACGCGGCGATGGAGCAGGCGCTGGCCCAGGCCTGGGAATCGCGCGCGGCCGACGTGCCGCTGAAGTCGCCCGACGAGGCGCTGATCCTGGCCTCGATCGTGGAGAAGGAGACCGGGCAGGCCCACGAGCGCCCGCAGATCGCCGGCGTGTTCGCCCGGCGGCTGCAGAAAGGCATGCTGCTGCAGACCGACCCGACCGTGATCTACGGCATGGGCAGCGCCTACGACGGCAACATCCGCAAGCGCGACCTGACCACCGACACCCCGTACAACACCTACACCCGCGCCGGCCTGCCGCCCACCCCGATCGCCATGCCCGGCCGCGCCGCGCTGCAGGCCGCGGTGAACCCGGCGCCGGGCGATGCGCTGTATTTCGTCTCGCGCAACGATGGCAGCCACGTCTTCTCGGCGACCTATGCCGAGCACCGCGCGGCGGTGGACTGCTACCAGCGGCGCCGTTGTCCACCTTCGGCGGGCAACGATGGGCGTGCGGCCCCGCCTTCGGCGGTCAACGACAATGGCGCGAACCCGCCGGCCAGGACGGAACGGCGATGAGCGCCGCGATCCTGACCCACCCGCGCTTCATCAGCCTGGAAGGCGGCGAGGGCGCCGGCAAGAGCACCGCCATCGCCTCGCTGCGCGACGCGCTGCAGCGGCGCGGGCACGAGGTGGTACTGACCCGCGAGCCCGGCGGCACGCCGCTGGCCGAGCGCATCCGGGAACTGATGCTCGGCCACCGCGACGCACTGCGTGGCGACGGCGAGGACGAGCCGCTGGCGGCCGAGGCCGAACTGCTGCTGGTGTTCGCCGCGCGCGCCCAGCACGTGCGCCAGGTGATCCGCCCGGCGTTGCAGCGCGGCGCGTTCGTGGTCAGCGACCGCTTCACCGACTCCAGCTACGCCTACCAGGGCGACGGCCGCGGCCTGGACCCGGCCTGGATCGCCGAGCTGGAGCGGCGCGCGGTCGGCTTGCGCCCGGGCCTGACCCTGCTGCTGGACCTGGACGTGCGCGAGGGCCGTGCCCGCACCAGCGGCCGCGACCTGTGGCCGGACCGGATCGAGAGCGAACAGGACGATTTCTTCGAGCGCGTGCGCGCCGGCTTCCGCCGCCGTGCCGCCGCCGAACCGGAACGCTTCCGCGTGATCGACGCCTCGCGCCCGCCGCGCGAGGTCGGCGAGGCGGTCGCCGCCACCGTCCACGCCTGGCTGGATTCGCAGTCGTGAGCGCGGCGTTCTCGCCCTGGCAGCAGCGCATCCACGACCAGGCGATGGCCTCGCTGGGCGCCGGCCGGCTGGGCCATGCGCTGCTGCTGTGCGGACCTGCCGGGCTGGGCAAGCGCGCGGTGGCCGACCGGCTCGCCGCCTACGTGCTGTCCGGCGGCGAGCCGGCCGCCGAGGCGCGCAACCGGCCGCTGATCGCCGCCGGCACGCACCCGGACCTGCACGTGGTCTCGTTCGTGGCCAACCGCGAGGGAACCCGCCTGCGCACCGAGATCGTGATCGAGCAGATCCGCGAACTCGGCCGGCAGCTGTCGTTGACTCCGCAGTACGGCGTGGCCCAGGTGGCGATCATCGACCCGGCCGACGCGCTCAACACCGCCGCCTGCAACGCGCTGCTCAAGACCCTCGAGGAACCGGCGCCGGGCCGCTACCTGTGGCTGGTCAGCGCGCGGCCCGCGCGGCTGCCGGCGACCATCCGCAGCCGCTGCCAGCAGCTGGAGTTCCGCTTGCCGCCGCGCGGCGAGGCGCTGGCCTGGCTGCGGCAGCAGGGCCACGAGGACGCCGTGGCCGCCGACGCGCTGGACGCCGCCCGTGGCCATCCCGGCCTGGCCGACGAATGGCTGCGCGGCGCCGGCCTGGCGCTGCGGCGCGAGGTCGCCGCCGACCTGGGCGCGGTGCAGGCCGGCCGCGCCGATCCGCTGGAGGCTGCGCTGCGCTGGAGCGGCGACGAGCAGGCCGGCGAGCGCCTGCGCCATGCCGCCGAGCATGTCCTCGACCAGGTGCGCGACCAGGCCGGTGACGCCGGCTTGACCGATCCGGATCGATTGCACAAGCTGGCGGCCTGGTTCGACGCCGCCAACCGTGCCCGCGAATTGCTGCGCAGCACGGTGCGCGCGGATCTGGTGATGGCCGATCTGCTGCTGGCCTGGCGCGACGCGATGCGTCCGCAGGCGGGCAAAGGGGACAACCGATGAGTGCTGCAAGCGGGCGCCAGGGCATCCTGTCGCTGGCGGTCAAGGACAAGGCCGCGCTTTACAACGCCTACATGCCGTACATCCGGCATGGCGGCATCTTCGTGCCCACGCCCAAGCGCTACTTCCTCGGCGACGAAGTGTTCCTGCTGCTGACCCTGCCCGATTCCAGCGACCGCCTGCCGATCGCCGGCAAGGTGGTGTGGGTGACCCCCGCCGGCGCCCAGGGCAACCGCACCGCCGGCATCGGCGTGCAGTTCCCCGAGGGCGTCGAGGGCGAGGCGGTCAAGAACCGGATCGAGACCCTGCTGGCCGGCACCCTCAACGCGGACAAGCCGACCCAGACCATGTGAGCGGCGACGGCCGCGACCGCCGGCCGGGGAGGATGCGATGCGGCGTGCGCTGATCGTGGGATCGGGGCTGCTGGCCGGCGTGCTGGCGACGGTCGCGTTCGAGGCGGTGCCGGCGGATACCGCCGTGCCCTCGCAGGTGCGCCTGGAGAGCCCGAAGCTGCGGATGGAAGTCTCGCCGCGCCTGGGCGGTCGCGTGCTGCATTTCTCGCTGCCGGACTCCCCGAACCTGCTGCGGATCGGTGCGGCGGTGGAGGCGCAGCCGGAGCCGAAGGTGCAGGCCGCCGGCGGGAACATTCCCTACCTCGGCCACGAGGTGTGGGTGGGACCGCAGGCCGACTGGTGGCGCGACCAGGCCGTCAATCCCGCGCGGCGCAAGGCGGGCGCGCAATGGCCGCCGGATCCGTGGCTGGCGCATGCGCCGGCGCGGGTGGTCGCGCACGGAGACGACCGGCTGGTGCTGGAGGGGGCGGCCAGCCCGGTCAGCGGCGTCCGTCTGACCCAGACCTTCTCGATCGCGGCGGACCGGCCGCACACCGCCGAGCTGGCGGTGGAGATGCGCAACATCCGCAAGGCGCCGGTGTCGCGCGACATCTGGTTCAACACCCGCGTGCATCCGGAGACGCGCGTCTACGTGCCGGTCGCCGCCGACGGCAGCCGCGTGCGCGTGCGCTCGGACACCGGCGACGGTTTCGACGGCCTGGTCAGCAGCAGCGCCGACGGGCTGTTCTCGCTGGAACTGCTGCCGCCTTCGGACGGACTGAGGGGGCGCCGCGGCAAGGTCTTCATCCAGCCGCGCGCCGGCTGGATCGCCGGCTTCAATGCCGGCCAGGCCTTCCTGATCCATTTCGAGCGGCAGCCGCTCGAGCGCATCCACCCGGACCAGGGCCAGGTCGAGCTGTACCTGGACTGGCGTCCCGGGCAGGACGATACCGGCGTGCTGGAACTGGAAGTGCACGCGCCCTACGTGACCCTGGCGCCGGGCGATTCGACCACCGCGCACGAGTGGTGGGTGGTACGCCGCTACGACGGGCCGGACCGGCGGGATGCGCAGGTCGCATTCCTGCAGCGGATGCTGGCCGAGGCGGGCGTCGAGTAGAGCTTGGTAGACGGCTCCTTCTCTAAAGAGAGGACCAGCATGCTTTTCCTTCTCCCTCCGGGAGAAGGTGCCCGAAGGGCGGATGAGGGTAGGGGGCGCGACGGACATCTGGACCATCGCAGGCTTCCCGACCCTCACCCCCCAACCCCTCTCCCGGAGGGAGAGGGGCTTTCGAGCCCTGGCTCGTTATCCAGGTACGCCGTCTTCGCGCGGACAAGCGTTCCCGGAGGGAGAAGGGAAAACCCCCGTTACTCCGGCGGCTGCCGCAGCACGGAGGCGTCCCAGCCCGGCCGCGGCACGAAGCGGTCGCCGTAGCGCGCCTGCAGCGCCTTGAGCCGCTCCAGCAGCGCATCGGCGCCGGTGGCGCGGATGTGCTGGATCGGGCCACCGCGGAACGGAGCGAAGCCGGTGCCGAAGATCACCCCGGCGTCGAGCAGGTCGGCATCGGCGACCACGCCGTCGTGCAGGCAGGCCACCGCCTCGTTGAGCAGCGGCAGGATCAGCCGGTCTTCCAGGTCCGACGGCGCCTGGTAGCCGGCCGGCGCTTCCGGCTTGACCGGCTTGCTGCCCTTGTCGGTCCGTTCCCACTTGTACAGGCCCTGGCCATCCTTCTTGCCGCGCTTGCCTGGCTCGACCGACGCCAGCGCCGCCGGCACCTGCAGGCCGAGGAACGGCGACAGCTCCGCGCCCACGCCCTGGGCCACGTCCAGGCCGACGGTGTCGATCAACTCGATCGGTCCCATCGGCATGCCGAACTTCACCGCGGCCTTGTCGATCACCACGCCGGGCACGCCCTCGGCATGCACCGTGGCGGCCTCGAGCATGTACGGGAACAGCACGCGGTTGACCAGGAAGCCCGGGGTGCCGGCCACCGGCACCGGGAACTTGTCCAGCGCCTTGCAGAACGCGGCCAGGCGCCGGACCACCGCCGGGTCGAGGCGGTCGTGCTGGACGATCTCCACCAGCGGCATCTGCGCCACCGGGTTGAAGTAGTGCAGGCCGGCGAAACGCGGCGCGCGCGCGATGTGCTCGCGCAGTTCGTCCAGCGGGATCGACGAGGTATTGGTGGTGAGCAGCGCATCGTCCTTCAGCCGCGGCTCGAGCAGGTGGTACAGGTCGCGCTTGGCCTCGGGATTCTCGATGATCGCCTCGATCACCAGGTCGGCCTCGCCTACACCCTGACCCGCCAGGTCGCCCTTCAGCCGCGCGGCCACCGCCGGGCGCTTGGCCTCGTCCTTCACCTTCCTGGCGAACAGTTCCTGCGCGCGGGCGAGGGCGCCGTCGATGAAGCGCTGCTCGCGGTCCTGCAGGGTGACCTCGAAGCCCTTGTAGGCCGACCAGGCAGCGATGTCGCCGCCCATCACCCCGGCGCCGACCACGTGCACGTGGCGGATGCCATGGTCCTTGCCGCCCAGTCCCTTGAGCCGTTCGGTCAGGAAGAAGATCCGGATCAGGTTGCGCGCGGTCGGGGTGCCGGCCAGCTTGACCACCGCCTTGCGCTCGGCGTCGAGCCGGGCCTGGATGCCGCTGCCACCGCTGCGCTCCCATGCGCCGATCAGCGCGTAGGGCGCGGGGTAGTGGTCCTTCTTCGCCTTGCGCGCGACCTGCTTGGCCATCTGCGGGGCGAGGACCTTGCGCGCCGGCCAGGTGTTGGTCGCCCAGCCCAGGAAGCGCTGCTTGAACGGCCGCTGCGTCCCCTTGAGCGTCAGCGCGGCAGCCGCATCCTCGAGCAGGGCCGGCTCGACCACCTTGTCGACCAGACCCGTCCCGCGCGCGGCCGAGGCCGACAGCGTGCGTCCGGTCAACATCATGTCCATCGCCGCCGGCGCGCCGACCAGGCGCGGCAGCCGCGCGCTGCCGCCCCAGCCGGGGAAGATGCCCAGCTTGACCTCGGGGAGACCGATCCGGGTGGAGGCATCGTTCGACGCCACGCGGTAGTCGCAGGCCAGCGCCAGCTCGGTGCCGCCGCCCATGCAGAAGCCGTGGATCGCGGCCGCGGTCGGGCAGGGCAGCTCGGCCACCTTCTGGAACACGACCTGGCCGCGGCGGATCGCGTCGTTGACCGTGCCCTTGCGGTCGAAGTCCTGGAATTCCTTCAGGTCGGCGCCGGCGATGAAGCCGGAGGCCTTGGCCGAGCGGAACACCACGCCCTTGGGCGGGTCGATCGCCAGCCGCTCGACGATGTCGCCCAGCTCGATCAGCACGTCCTGCGAGAGGGCGTTGACCGGCGCACCCTGCCGGTCCAGCGCCAGCACCACGACGCCGTCGTCGCGCTGCGTCGCTTGCCAGTGGCTGAATCGCAGTCCATCGAAGCCTGGGAGCATGGCCTGACCATCCGGTTGTGTATGGAAGGGGCCGCTATCATCCCGAGGTTGTTTCCGCGGCGTCAAATCCCAATCAAGGACCGGAGCCGTCGCGGATGGCGGCTTGCCCGACCATACTGGGCACGCGGTTAAGGTCCTGCATGTCGCCCCGGACAGGCGATGGCGCGGGGCGGCGAGCGCGGTGCCCGCGGCGCGCGGCCCATCCGGACAGCGGCTTCCGCCAGGCCGCTGAACTTTTTCCGGCAACGGCGGTCACAGGGCCCGGATCGCTGGGCCGACAGGAGTGTGGCCCGGCATGGCCGAAGGAACGTCCAAGGATCCGACCCAGGAGCTGGACCTCGAGCTGGTCCGTCGCGTGCAGCGCGGCGACAGTGCGGCATTCGACCTGCTGGTGCGCAAGTACCAGCACCGGATCACCGGGCTGATCGGGCGCTACGTCGCGGACTGGAGCGAATGCCAGGACGTGGCCCAGGAAACCTTCATGCGCGCCTACCGCGCGCTGGGGAATTTCCGTGGCGACGCCCAGTTCTATACCTGGCTGCACCGGATCGCCGTGAACACTGCCAAGAACCACCTGGTCGCCCACAACCGCCGTCCGCCCACGGACGACATCGACGCCAGCGACGCCGAGCAGTACGACGTCGGCACCCGCCTGCGCGACACCGACACGCCCGAGCGCGAGGCCATGCGCGAGGAGCTGGAGCGCACGGTGATGAAGGCGGTGGACGCGCTGCCGGAGGAACTGCGGACCGCCATCACCCTGCGCGAGGTGGACGGCCTGAGCTACGAGGAGATCGCGCAGAAGATGGATTGCCCGATCGGCACGGTGCGCTCGCGCATCTTCCGCGCGCGCGAAGCCATCGACGTCGAACTTCGGCCCCTGCTTGATGTCCAAAGCGCCACACGCGAACGAAACCGTCCATGAGCCACGATCCCCGCGATACCGACGACAAGTTCGAGAACCACTACCGGCAGCAGCTGTCGGCGCTGGTCGACGGCGAGCTGGCGCCCGACGAGGCGCGGTTCCTGCTGCGCCGCCTGCAGCACGACGACGAACTGTCCGGCCGCTTCGAACGCTGGCAGCTGTGCGGCGACGTGCTGCGCGGCCAGGTCAGCCGCGTCGTCGCCGCCGATTTCAGCGCGCGCGTCGCGGCCGCGATCGCCGCGCCGGCGCCGGCCGGCGAAGCCCTGCCGCCGATGGCCGCCGCCGGCGGACGCCGGCTGGCCCTGACCCGCTGGGGCGGGGGCGCCGCGTTGGCCGCCTCGGTCGCTGCAGTGGCGATGCTGGTCGGACGCCAGGCCGCGCCCGATCCGGCGGGCATGCCCGCACCGGCGGTGGCCGTGCAGACGCTGCCCTCGACCGACGCGGTGCTGGTGGCGAGTGCGCCGGCACCGGCCGCTGCTCCCGCCGCCGCGGTGCCGGCCAGCCCGTCGCAGGCCACGCGTGCCGCCGCGCCGCCGCGCGTACAGCGCGAGTCGCTCGGCGACGTGGCGGTGGCGTCCGCATCCACCGGTACCGGTCGCGCCCCGGCCCAGGCCGCTGCCGCCGCTGCCGCACCGGTGTTCGTCGCCCTGGCCGATACCCAGGTGGCTGCCGCCGCCATGCCGGCGCTGTCGCCGGCCGACCCGTTCGCCTCCTCGGCGCCGCTGCAGGCACGGCCGTGGCCGCGCGCCGTGCTCCCGCAGCCGTCGGGCAGCGGCTACACCGCCAACCTCGGCGGGCAGGGCCAGGCCCGCGCCTTCTATCCGTTCGAACCGAGCCTGCCGGCGCAGCCGCCCGCGTCCGATGGCAGCGATCGCGCCGCGCCCAATGGCAGCGACCGCGGCGAGCTGCCGGCGCCACCGGACGATGACGGGCAGCGTTGACCTGTCCGTCGCGCCGGCCAGGCCGCTCCCGCATCCCTCCGTTCCCTGCTTCCAGCTAACCCCGTCCGTGTTGCCACGGCCCGGCCCGCCGTGGCCGAACAACCCAAGTCCAAAGGCATGACCCTGATGAACTCCCGTGTCCGTCCCAGTCTCCTCGCCGCCCTGGTCCTGACCGCGCCGCTGATGGCTTGCGCCCGCGCGCCGGAGGCCGACGCTCCCGCCGCCCAGGCCGCTCCCGCCGCCGTGGCCGCGCCGGCCGCGCCGCTGGTCACCGGCCTGCCCGACTTCACCCGCCTGGTCGAGCAGGTCGGCCCGGCCGTGGTCAACATCGAGGCGCGCATCCCGGCGCGCTTGGCCGGCCGCAGCATGCCCGGCAACGACCAGGTGCCGGAGATCTTCCGCCGCTTCTTCGGACCGGGTTTCCCGGGGCAGCCCGGCCAACCCGGCCAGCCGGGACCCGACGCGCCGTCGGGCCGTTCGGTCGGCTCGGGCTTCCTCATCTCCAACGACGGCTACATCCTGACCAACCACCACGTGGTCGATGGCGCCGACAGCATCACGGTCCGCCTGTCCGACCGCCGCGAGTTGACCGCCAAGCTGGTCGGCAGCGACGAGACCTACGACGTGGCCTTGCTGAAGGTCGACGGCAAGGGCCTGCCGGCCCTGCGCCAGGGGCAGTCGTCCGCGATCAAGCCGGGCCAGTGGGTGGTGGCGATCGGTTCGCCGCTGGGCCTGGACCAGTCGGTCACCGCCGGCATCGTCAGCGCGGTCGGCCGCACCGGCGGCCCCGGCCAGCAGTACGTGCCCTTCATCCAGACCGACGTGGCGATCAACCGCGGAAATTCCGGCGGTCCGCTGCTCAACACCTCCGGCGAGGTGGTCGGGATCAACTCGCAGATCCTGAGCAATTCCGGCGGCTACATGGGCGTGAGCTTCGCCATCCCGATGGACCTGGCGATGGGCGCGGTCGAGCAGATCAAGAAGACCGGCAAGGTCAGCCGCGGCATGCTGGGCGTGCAGATCCAGGGGATCGACGCGACCCGGGCCCGGGGCCTGGGCCTGCCCAACAACAACGGCGCGCTGGTCAACAGCGTCGAGCCGGACAGTGCCGCGGCCAAGGGCGGCATCGAGATCGGCGACGTGATCGTGTCGGTCAACGGCCAGCCGGTCGCCACCAGCGCCGACCTGCCGCCGATGGTCGGCATGCTGCCGCCGGGCAGCAAGGCCAAGGTCGGCGTGATCCGCGACGGCAAGCCGCGCGATCTGACCGTGACCCTGGGCGAGCTGCCCAGCGATGCGCAGCGCGTGGCCAGCGCGCCGGATGCCGGTGACGGCGGTCCGGCGGCGGTCTCGAACGTGTCGCAGCTGGGCCTGCGCGTGGCCGACCTGGACGTGCAGTCGCGGCGCCAACTGGGCCTGGAGGCGGGCCAGGGCGTGCGCATCACCAGCGTGGATGGCGTCGATGCGCGCGAGGCCGGCCTGCAGCCGGGCATGGCGATCCTGCGCGTGGGCCGCACCCCGGTGGGCAGCGTCGCCGAGCTCGAGCGGCAGCTGCGCGGCAGCCGTGCCGGCGATGCGGTAATGCTGCTGGTGCGCGATCCGGCCGGCAGGACCAGTTTCGTAGCCCTGACCGTCGGCTCCTGAGCGGGCCATGACGCCGCGCGGCGCCCCGGGCGGGCGCCGCGCCGGCAGGCCGGGCGGCCCGGCGGGACCGGGCGCCGGGCGGGGAACCGCGCCGGCGTGCGATAATCCGCCGTTGTCCGACGACGGCCGAGACCGCCGCCCCCATGTCTTCCGATTCCATGCGGTTCATCCGCAACTTCTCCATCATCGCGCACGTCGACCACGGCAAGTCGACCCTCGCCGACCGCATCATCCAGCTGTGCGGCGGGCTGGAAGCGCGCGAGATGGAAGCGCAGGTGCTCGACTCCAATCCGATCGAGCGCGAGCGCGGCATCACCATCAAGGCCCAGTCCGTCTCGCTGCCGTACACGGCGAAGGACGGCAACACCTACCAGCTGAACTTCATCGACACCCCCGGCCACGTCGACTTCTCCTACGAGGTCAGCCGCTCGCTGGCCGCCTGCGAGGGCGCGCTGCTGGTGGTCGACGCCGCCCAGGGCGTGGAGGCGCAGTCGGTGGCCAACTGCTACACCGCGGTGGAGCAGGGCCTGGAAGTGGTGCCGGTGCTGAACAAGATCGACCTGCCCACCGCCGACATCGAGCGGGCCAAGGCCGAGATCGAGGCGGTGATCGGCATCGACGCCGAGAACGCGATCGCGGTCAGCGCCAAGACCGGCCTGAACGTGGGCGACGTGCTCGAGGCCATCGTCCACCGCATCCCGGCGCCGGTGCCGCGCGACACCGACAAGCTGCAGGCGCTGATCATCGATTCCTGGTTCGACAACTACCTGGGCGTGGTCTCGCTGGTGCGGGTCATGCAGGGCGAGATCAGGCCGGGCAGCAAGATCCTGGTGATGTCCACCGGCCGCACCCACCTGGTCGACAAGGTCGGCGTGTTCACCCCCAAGCGCAAGGAGCTGCCGAAGCTCGGCGCCGGCGAGGTGGGCTGGATCAACGCCTCGATCAAGGACGTGCACGGCGCGCCGGTCGGCGACACCCTGACCCTGGCCGGCGACCCGGCCCCGAAGCCGCTGCCGGGCTTCCAGGAAATGCAGCCGCGCGTGTTCGCCGGCCTGTTCCCGGTCAACGCCGAGGACTACCCGGACCTGCGCGAGGCGCTGGAGAAGCTGCGCCTGAACGACGCTGCGCTGCGCTTCGAGCCGGAAAGCTCCGAGGCGATGGGCTTCGGCTTCCGCTGCGGCTTCCTCGGCATGCTGCACATGGAGATCGTGCAGGAGCGGCTGGAGCGCGAGTACGACCTGGACCTGATCAGCACCGCACCGACGGTGGTCTACGAGGTGCTGCGGACCGACGGCACGGTGATGCCGCTGGACAACCCGGCCAAGCTGCCGCAGAGCAACCTGGTCGACGAGGTCCGCGAACCGATCATCCGCGCCAACATCCTCACCCCCGAGGCGTACATCGGCGCGATCATCAAGCTGTGCGAGGACAAGCGCGGCGTGCAGGTCGGCATCCAGTACCTGGCCAGCCAGGTGCAGATCAGCTACGAGCTGCCGATGGCCGAGGTGGTGCTGGACTTCTTCGACAAGCTCAAGTCGGTCAGCCGCGGCTATGCCTCGCTGGACTACCACTTCCTGCGCTTCGAGCCCGGTCCGTTCGTGCGCGTGGACACGCTGATCAACGGCGACCGGGTCGATGCGCTGTCGCTGATCGTCCACCGCAGCCATGCCGACCGCCGCGGCCGCGAACTGTGCGAGAAGATGAAGGACCTGATCCCGCGCCAGCAGTTCGACGTGGCCATCCAGGCCGCGATCGGCTCGCAGATCATCTCCCGCTCCACGGTCAAGGCGCTGCGCAAGAACGTGCTGGCCAAGTGCTACGGCGGCGACATCTCCCGCAAGAAGAAGCTCCTCGAGAAGCAGAAAGAGGGCAAGAAGCGGATGAAGCAGGTCGGCCGCGTCGAGATCCCGCAGGAGGCCTTCCTGGCGGTGCTGCAGGTGGATAGCAAGTGATGATGAAGCGGGGGACGGGGAACAGGGAGCGGGGAATGTCCGTATCCGGCGTGCCGGTGAGGAACGGTTCCCGTCCCATTCCCCGTTCCCTGTTCCCCGTTCCCGCTACTTAGGATCCCGCATGAAATGGTTTGAACTCGGCCTGGTCGTGCTGACCTTCGCCACCGGCCTGATCTGGCTGGTCGACCGCCTGTTCTTCGCCAGGCGCCGCGCCGCCGAGGGCGGGCTGCTGGACGAGGAGCCGGTGATCGTCGATTACTCGCGCGCCTTCTTCCCGGTGCTGGCGGTGGTGCTGGTGCTGCGCAGCTTCGTCGCCGAGCCGTACAAGATCCCGTCCAGTTCGATGATGCCGAACCTGCTGATCGGCGACTTCATCCTGGTCAACAAGTTCTCCTACGGCCTGCGGCTGCCGGTGAACAACCACAAGTTCCTGGCCCTCGGCGAGCCCGATCGCGGCGACGTGGTCGTGTTCAAGCCGCCGCACGCACCGGACCAGAACTGGATCAAGCGGGTGGTCGGCCTGCCGGGCGACCGCATCGGCTTCCACGGCGATACCCTGTACATCAACGGCGAGGCGGTCCAGTACGAGAAGCTGGGCGAGTTCGTCGGCACCGGCCGCGGCGCGGAGATGACCGGCGCCTCCCTGCTGCTGGAAAAGCTGCCCGGGCGCGAGCACCAGGTGCTGGAATGGCTGGACCGGGCCAACCCGGCCGGGCAGGGCGAGTGGACGGTCCCGGCCGGCCACTATTTCGTAATGGGCGACAATCGTGATAATAGCGAGGACAGCCGGTTCTGGACCCAGACCCATTTCCTGCCCGAGGAGCACCTGCGGGGCAGGGCGTTCCTGATCTGGCTGAACTGCGAGGGCTGGTTCTGCAAGGGGAGTTTCGATCCTTCGCGGATCGGGACGAAGATCAAGTAACGCGCTGCCGGGATGGCATACAACCGGCGTGCGTCCGAGGCATCCGAGTCAAGGGGAATGGCAATGAAGCGCAAGCAAAGCGGTCTGAGCCTGTTGGGGTTCCTGGTGGTGCTGGCCGTGGTCGGCTTCGCCGCCTACATCGGCATGAAGCTGTTCCCGATGTACCAGGAGTACTACTCGGTGCAGTCGGCGATGAAGGGCCTGGCCAACGAGCCGGGCGTGGCGGACATGGACCCGGCCAAGGTCCAGGACCTGTTCTTCCGCCGCCTGTACATCAACTACTCCGAGAACGTGAAGCCGCAGAACGTCAAGTTCGAGCGCATCGAGAGCGGCTGGCGGATGCGGGTCAACTACGAGGTACGCCGTCCGCTGGTCGGCAACCTGGACGTGGTCGGCCGTTTCGACAAGACCCAGGACCTGACCCGGCGCGGTGGTGGCGGCTGAGCGCACCGTCGTCCGCGACCGGATCGGCCACGACTTCGCCGATCCGTCGCTGCTGGCGCAGGCGCTGACCCACCGCAGCGCCGGCACCCCGCACAACGAACGGCTGGAATTCCTCGGCGACGGCGTGGTCAACCTGCTCGCCGCCGAGGCGCTGTACCGGCGCTGGCCCGGTGCCGACGAGGGGGTGCTGACCCGGGCCCGGGCCGAACTGGTGCGCGAGGCCTCGCTGGCCACGATCGCCCGTCGGCTGGAACTGGGCGAGCGGCTGACCCTGGGGCCGGGCGAGCTGAAGTCCGGCGGTTTCCGTCGTGATTCGATCCTGGCCGACGCGCTGGAGGCGGTGGTCGCGGCGGTCTACCTGGACGCCGGCTACGAGGCCTGCCGGCACGTGGTGCTGCCGTGGTTCGAGGAGGCCCTGGCCGCGCTGCCCGTCGGGCGGCCGGAGAAGGACGCCAAGACCCGGCTGCAGGAGTGGCTGCAGGCGCGGCAGCGCCCCTTGCCGGCCTATGAACTGGTTTCCGAGAGCGGCGAGGACCACGCCAAGGTCTTCCTCTCCCGGTGTACCCTGAGCGAACCCCCGGTCAGCGCCGAGGGGCAGGGCACCTCGCGCCGGCTGGCCGAACAGGCGGCGGCGGCGGCGGTGCTGGAACGGCTGGAGCCTTCGCCCCGGCAGCCATGAGCGTTTCTCTCCAGCTTTGAGTCAAAGTGAATTCCGAACAGAATCCAGATTCCCACCGCTGCGGCAGCGTCGCGGTGATCGGCCGGCCCAACGTCGGCAAGTCCACCCTGGTCAACGCCCTGGTCGGGGCCAAGGTCAGCATCGTCTCCAACCGGCCGCAGACCACCCGGCACCGGCTGCTGGGCATCGCCACCGTCGAGGGCGGCCAGCTGCTGCTGGTCGACACCCCCGGCCTGCACCGCGGCCAGGGCCGGTTCAAGGCCTCGGCGATGAGCCGGGTGATGAACCGCACCGCGCGCAGCGCGGTGGAGGACGTGGACGCGGCGCTGATGGTGGTCGAGGCCGGGCGCTGGGACGAGGAGGACACACTGGTCTTCAACGTGCTGCGTGCCGGCGGCATCCCGGTGGTGCTGGCGGTCAACAAGGTCGACCGGCTCAAGGACAAGAGCGCGTTGCTGCCGTTCCTGGCCCAGGTCAGCGAGGGCCGCGACTTCGCCGCGATCCACCTGGTGTCCGCGCTCAAGCGCAAGGGCCTGGAGCAGCTGCTGCGCGACCTGCTGAAGCTGGTCCCCGAGGCGCCGCCGGTGTACGAGGAGGACGAGATCACCGACCGCAGCCAGCGCTTCCTCGCCGGCGAGCTGGTCCGCGAGCAGCTGATGCGCCAGCTCGGCGACGAGCTGCCGTACGCGACCACGGTGGAGATCGAGCGCTTCGCCGAGGACGGCGAGCTGCTGCGGATCGGCGCGGTGGTCTGGGTCGAGCGCGAGGGCCAGAAGCCGATCGTGATCGGCAAGGGCGGCGTGCGGCTGCGCGAGATCGGCAGCAAGGCGCGGCAGCAGATGGAACGCCTGTTCGGCCGCAAGGTGTTCCTGGAAACGTGGGTGCGCGTGCGCGAGGGCTGGTCGGACGACGAGGCGGCGCTGAAGGCGTTCGGGTACGAATGAGGGTCGGGGAACAAGGAATGGGGGAATGAAAAAGCGGGAATGACAGGGCGCTGCTGCCCGGGCCTCGCGATTTCCTTCATTCCCCATTCCCTGTTCCCCGCCCTTACTCCATGCGTATCGAAGGCGACACCGGCTTCGTCCTGCACGCGCGGTCCTGGCGCGAGACCAGCCTGCTGGTCGAGGTGCTGAGCGCCGGACACGGTCGCATTGGCCTGGTCGCGCGCGGGGTGCACTCGCCGAAGCGGCAGGTGCTGCGCGCGGCGCTGCAACCGCTGCAGCACATCCGCTTCGACGCGGTCCTGGTCGGCGAACTGGCGCAGCTGCGCGCGGCCGAGGCGCTGGACGCAGCCCCGCCGCTGGCCGGCGACGCGCTGCTGGCCGCCTTCTACCTCAACGAACTGGTGCTGCGGCTGGCCCCGCGCCAGGATCCGCTGCCCGAGCTCGGCGCCGCCTATGCGCGCACCCGCGAGCGGTTGCGTGGCGGCGAGCCGCTGGCCTGGACCCTGCGCCGGTTCGAACGCGACCTGCTCGAGGCGCTGGGCGTGGGTTTCGAGCTGCATTGCGACGGCGACGGCGAGCCGCTGGATCCGGCTGCGCGCTACCGACTGGATCCGGAACACGGCCCGCGCCGCCTGCTCAGCGACCGCGGCCAGGCCGAGCGCAGCGCCGCGGCCACCGGCCGCGCGCTGCTGGCGCTGGCCGTCGACACGCGTCCCGACGCCGCCGACCTGGCCAGCCTGCGCCTGCCGCTGCGCGCGGTGCTGGCCCACCACCTTGGCCCGCGCGGGCTCAAGTCGTGGGAGATGGCCGCGCTGGGTCGTTTCGCCCCATCGCGCTGACCCATGCCGCGTGTAGGAGCCGGGTTCAGCCGGCGACACGGGCGTCGGGAGAATGAGGGAGTCGCCTGTGCCGAGGTGGCGTGTCGCCGGCTGAACCCGGCTCCTACAGGAAGCGGCGATCGCCAGGTTGTGCCGGGTCTGGTTGCAACCGTTGCCACTGCGTCATCAGCCTGCGCCGGACATGCGGCCTGCCGTGCAGGCCGGTCGCGTCCGCCTGTCTTCGACCACCTGCGGCACGCCGCCACGAAGTCGCTGGCGGATAGAATCCGCGCATGTCCAATCAGCCCGAAATCCGCCGGCTGCGCGGCCACGCCATCGCGCCGTGGCTCGACGACATCGCCCGCCTGCGCATCGCCGTGTTCCGCGAGTGGCCCTACCTGTACGACGGCCAGGCCGACGACGCCTACGAGCGCGAGTACCTGTCGGTCTACCTCGGTTCGCCCGACAGCGTAGCGGTGCTGGCCCTGGATGGCGGCCGGGTGGTCGGCGCGTCCACCGGGCTGCCACTGGCCGACGATCCTGATGCGTTTTCCAGGCCGCTGCGCGCTGCCGGCCTGCCGGTCGCGCAGGTCTTCTATTTCGGCGAATCGGTGCTGCTGCCGGGCTACCGCGGGCTGGGCGTGGGCCATGCGTTCTTCGACGAGCGCGAGGCGCATGCGCGTGCGCTGGGACGGTTCCGCTGGACCGCCTTCTGCGCGGTGGACCGCGACGCCGACGATCCACGGCGGCCGCCCGGCTACCGTTCCAACGATTCGTTCTGGCACAAGCGCGGCTACGCGCGCCTGCCGGGGATGACCGCCTGGCTGCCGTGGAACGAGGTCGACCGCGGCGAGGTGCAGCACCCGCTGACCTTCTGGCTGCGCGAACTGAAGGACGCGGCATGAGGGTGGCCGTCTGCAAGTACCGGGTGGGCCAGCCGGCCGACTTCGAAGCATTCGCGCGCCGGCAGCGCGCGCTGCTGGGCGATGCCGCCGACTCCGGTGCCCAGGTCGCGGTGTTGCCCGAGTACCTGTCGCTGGAACTGGCGGCGGTCTTCCCCCCGGAGGTGCATCGCGACCTGCGCGCGTCGCTGGCGGCGATCCAGCCCCTGCGTGCGGCATGGCTGGAGTTGTTTGCCGGCCTGGCGCGCGAGACCGGCATGCACGTGGTCGCCGGCAGCTTCCTGCTGGCGCAGGACGATGGCCGCCATCGCAACCGCAGCGACCTGTTCGCGCCCGACGGCGGCCACCTGTGGCAGGACAAGCTGCAGCTGACCGGCTTCGAGAAGGCCAGCGGCGCGATCGCCGGTGGTGACGCGTTGAAGGTCGCCGAACTCGGCGGCATCCGCGCCGGTATCGCGGTCTGCTACGACAGCGAGTTCCCGTTGCCGGTACGCGCCCAGTACGAAGCCGGCGCGCGGCTGCTGCTGGTGCCCAGCTGCACCGACACCGCCGCTGGCGCCACCCGGGTGCAGGTCGGCTGCCTGGCGCGCGCGCTGGAGAACCGCATGTTCGTCGCCCAGTCGGTCACCGCCGGGCAGGCGCCGTGGAGTCCGGCGCTGGACGAGAACACCGGCGAGGCCACGCTGTACGCGCCGATGGACGCGGGCTTTCCCGCTGACGGCATCCTCGCCCGCACCCGCGGCGACGAGGCCTGGGCGGTGGCGGACCTGGACTTCGACCTGCTCGAGGCCACGCGCGGCCGCGCCCAGGTCGCCAACGACCGCGATTGGCCCGGCCAGCAGCAGCCGGCGCTGGCCCGCGCCCGGGTCGAGGGCTTCACGTCGTTGTAGGAGCCGGGTTCAGCCGGCGACACGGGCGTCGGGAGAATGAGGGAGTCGCCTGTGCCAGCGTGGCGTGTCGCCGGCTGAATCCGGCTCCTACAACAGCACCGCGCCGAGCCAGAGCGAGGCACCGGCCAGCAGCGATCCGATCGCGGTTGCGGCCAGCACGTCGCTGGGATAGTGCAGCCCCAGTACCACCCGCGACACCGCCACCGAGGCGGTGAACGGGATCAGCAGCGCCGCCAGCCATGGGTAGTACGCCAGCGCGACTACGCTGAAGGCGACCGCGTGCAGCGTGTGTCCGGAGGGAAAACTGAACTCGTCCAGCGGCGCGACCCAGGCGCGGATGCGCCCGTCGGCGGTGAACGGCCGTGGGCGCCGGGTCCAGCGCTTGAGCCGCTTGTACAGGGTCAGCGCGACCACGCCGGTGGCGGCCAGGTGCACGGAGGCGGACAGGCCCTGCAGGCCGTCGAACACCACCAGCGCGCCCATGAGTCCATACCAGAACACGCCGTCGCCGAGCCGGCTGACCACGGCGAAGTAGCGGCGCACCGCGCCACGCGCGCCCCAGCGGTTGGCGCGCACGCACCAGCCGCGGTCGCGGGCGCGCAGGCGCGCGGCGCGGCGGCGCGACGGCGCCAGCGCGGGCAGGATGCGTTCAGGCGGCGAGGGCGGCACGGCTGTCTCCCCGGCGGGCCAGTCCCGCCAGCAGTGCATCGAAATCCGCGGCGACCTGCTCCGGGCGCAGCCGCAGCACCGCCGCGCGCGCGGCCCGGCCCATCGCCCACAGGGTCTCGTCGTCGCCGGCCAGGCGCACGGCGGCATCGATGAACCCGGCCTCGTCGCGCGCCAGCGCGCCGTGCACGCCGTCGCCCAGGTGCTCGCGCGCGGCGCCGGAGTCGAACGCCAACGTCGGCACGCCGCTGGCCATCGCTTCAAGAGTGACATTGCCGAAGGTCTCGCTGCGGCTCGGGAACAGGAACAGGTCGCCGCTGGCGAAATGCCGCGCCAGTTCGGCGCTACGCTGCACGCCGCAGAACACGAAGTCCGGGTTGGCCTGCGCCAGCGTTTCGCGCGCCGGCCCGTCGCCCACCCAGACGAAGCGGGCCTGCGGACGCCGCCGCTGGATCGCGCGGAACGCACGCACCGCCAGGTCCAGGTTCTTTTCCGGCGCGATCCGGCCGACGTGGATCGCCACCAGCGTGTCCGCGCCGGCGCCCCAGGCGGCGCGCAGGGTGTCGTCGCGCAGCGCCGGCGACAGTTGCGTGGTGTCGACCGCGCGCGCCAGCCGGGTCACGCGCTCGAAACCGCGCATGCGCAGGAAGTCCAGCAGCTCGACGGTCGGCACCAGGGTCGCGTCGGCGCGGTTGTGGAAGCGGCGCATCCAGGCCAGCGCGGTGCCTTCCAGCCACGGCATGCCGTAGTCGCGCATGTAGTGGTCGAACCGGGTGTGGAGGCCGGTGGCCACGGGGATGCCCAGCCTGGCCGCCGCGCGCAGCGCGGACCAGCCCAGCGGGCCTTCGGTGGCCACGTAGAGCGCGTCCGGCGGCGCATGCTTCCAGTGGCGCAGCAGGGTGCGCGTCGCCGGCAGGCCGAAGCGCAGTCCCGGATAGCGTGGCAGCGCGGCGCCGCGCAACAGCAGGGTCGCGATCGCACCTTCGCCGGTGCCGTCCGCCGGATCTTCTGGTTGACGCGGCCGCACCACTTCCACTGCGTGTCCGCGGGCGAGCAGGCCGTGGGCCAGCCCTTGCACGGTCAGGGCGACGCCGTTGACCTCCGGCGGCCAGGTTTCGGTGACGAGGGCGTAGCGCATGCGCGGCGGCTCCGGGTTTTGCCCATCCTCCGCCGCATGGATGCAAGCGCCGTTACGCTGGGATGACCGCCGGGTGACGCACCTTCCTGTGCAGGAGCCCACCAATGGGCGACACGGGTACCGCAATCACGGGGGTATCGCCTGTGCCGACGGCGTCGGGTCGCCGGCTGAACCCGGCTCCTGCAGAAAGCAGCGTGGTCGCTACGGATTCGGCTCCGGAGGATCAGGCAGCACGCCCTCGACCGACAGCGCCAGCACGCCGTCGCGCACGCGCGCCTGCAGGCGGTCGCCGGGCGCGGCCTGCGCCACCGACTGGACCAGCCGGCTGTCGTCGGCACGGGTGAGGATCGAATAGCCGCGCGCCACGGTGGCCAGCGGGCTGCAGGCCTCCAGTGAACGGGCCAGCGCGCGCAGCTGCAGCGCATCGCGCTGCAGGGTGCGGGCGATGGCCGCCTGCGGCCGGGCACCGAGCCGCTGCAGCCGTGCCTGCAGCTGCGCCATCCGGCGCGCCGGATGGTGTGCGCGCAGCACCGCGGCGGCATGGCGCAAACGCGCCTGCCGGTCCAGCAGGCGCTGCTGCCACAGGGCCTGCAAGCGGCGCTGCAGTTCGGCGTGGCGCTGCCGGAGCAGGCGCAGCCGCGCCTGCGGCGATTGCGCCTGCAGCCGCAGCGCGGCGCGGTCGGCGCGCTGCATGGCCTGGCGCAGGCGATGGCGCTGCAGCGAATGCACGCGCTCCTGCAGCGCGCGCAGCCGCGCCTGCAGGTCGCGCCGGTCCGGCACCAGCAGTTCGGCGGCGACCGACGGAGTGGGCGCGCGCACGTCGGCGGCGAAGTCGGCCAGGGTGAAGTCGGTCTCGTGGCCGACCGCCGACACCACCGGCACCGGCGAGTCGGCGATCGCGCGCACCAGGCGTTCGTCGTTGAACGCCCACAGGTCTTCCAGCGAGCCGCCACCGCGGGCCAGCAGCACCGCGTCGTAGCGGCCGCTGGCGCCGGCGCGGCGCAGCAGGTCGGCGATCTGCGCCGCGGCGGTCTCGCCTTGCACCAGGCTGGGCAGGATATCCACCTCCAGCAGCGGGCAGCGCCGCGCCAGCACGCTGAGCACGTCGCGCACGGCCGCGCCGGTGGGCGAGGTGATCACCGCCAGCCGCCGTACGAAGGCCGGCAGTTCGCGCTTGCGCCCGGTGTCGAACAGGCCCTCGGCTTCGAGCTTGGCCTTCAGTGCCTCGAACGCGCGGCGCAGCGCGCCTTCGCCGGCTTCCTCGAGGTGGTCGAGCACCAGCTGGTAGTCGCCTCGCGCCTCGTACAGGGTGAGGCGGCCGCGGCCGAGCACTTTCAGGCCCTCGCGCGGGACGAACTTCAGCCATTGGCTCTTGGGCTTGAACATCGCGCAGCGCACCTGGGCGCGCGCGTCCTTCAGGGTGAAGTACAGGTGCCCGGAACCGGGGCGGGTGATGTTGCCCAGCTCGCCCTCGACCCAGACCAGCGGGAACGCGCTCTCCAGCAGGTCGCGCGCCAGCGTGTTGAGCTGGCTCGGGGTGAGGACGGGATTCTGCTCGGACATCGGGCGCGTGGCGGTCGGTGGGACAGGATAGCGCGACGGTGATGGGCCTGCTTTCGCGCGCTTGCCACCTGGGAGAGTGGCGGAAGGAACCGCAACCGCAACCGCGAAAAGCGTCGGGTGTGCGTCGGCTTCGGTCTGAGCCGCGGCAGGCCGGGGGTATTGCGGTCGTCTCGACGGCACATCCATGTGCCGACTCGCCGACGTGGCCATCCCTGGCCACTGCCGCAATACCCCCGGCCCGCCACGTCTTCGGGAGCTTTGGCGTCGTGGCTTCGTTCAGGCGTGGAGCAGCGCACGGCTTTTGTAGGAGCGGGCATGACCGCGACCCGACGCCGTCGGCCCAGGCGACGCCCTCGTGATTCCGACGCCCGTGTCGCGGTCATGCCCGCTCCTACAACAAGCAGCGCCGTCGTGGGCTTGCCCGCCGGCGAAGGAGAGGCCTGGGGGATGCCGGTGCCATTGCTGTTGCTGTTGCTCGTCCGATCGAAGCCATGCCCTCAAAGCTCCCGAGGCCGTCGTGCCCTGGGGGTATGGCGCAAGCAGCACAGGGATGTGCTGCGTTCGCGACTCGGAGGCAGGACGCCGGAGCGGAGCGATGCGCCATACCCCCAGGGCACGGCGGACCCTTCCGAAGCCAGCGCTTCCGCTTCGCCTTTAGAGCTTTCGCTTAGCTAGGCCCAGGCACGGCCATGGGAAGAAAGCTAGCGTCCCCGCCACCGATCCACGATCACGATCCCCCCGCAGGCGACAACCCCCGCACGCCATCCGCATGCCGCGCCAGCGCCCACTGCACATGCTCCCGCACCACCGGCGACGCATGCTCGCGGCGCGACGCCAGCGCGGCGAGCACCTCCGGCGTGGATGGCGCATTGCCCAGCGCCACGGCGATGTTGCGCAGCCAGCGCTCGTGGCCGCTGCGGCGGATCGGGCTGCCCTCGGTGCGGCGCAGGAACTCGTCCTCGTCCCAGGCGAACAGCTGAGGCAGGGTCGCGGTGTCCAGGTCGTTGCGCGCGCGGAAGTCGGGTTCGTCGGTGCGCCGGGCGAACTTGTTCCAGGGGCAGACCAGCTGGCAGTCGTCGCAGCCGAAGATGCGGTTGCCGATCGCCGGGCGCAGGTCCTCCGGGATCGGGCCGTCATGCTCGATGGTCAGGTAGGCGATGCAGCGCCGCGCGTCGAGCCGGTACGGCGCGACGATGGCCTGGGTCGGGCAGACCTCGATGCAGCGCATGCAGGTGCCGCAGTGCGCGCTGGCCGGCGCGTCCACCGGCAACGGCAGGTCGACATAGATCTCGCCGAGGAAGAACCACGAGCCGCCGTCGCGATCGATCAGGCAGGTGTGCTTGCCGATCCAGCCCAGCCCGGCGTTGCGTGCCAGCGCGCGCTCCAGCACCGGCGCGGAGTCGACGAACACCCGGTGGCCGAACGGGCCGATCTCGGCCTGCACGCGTTCGGCCAGCTTCTGCAGGCGGTTGCGCATCAGCTTGTGGTAGTCGCGCCCCAGTGCGTAGCGGGCCACATAGGCGCGTTCGCCGGCGCGCAGCGTGTCCCAGGCCTCCTCGCTGTCGTTGCGGCCGTAGTCCAGCCCGACCGAGATCACCCGCAGCGTGCCCGGGATCAGATCCTGCGGCCGCGAGCGCTTGTCGCCGTGTGCGGCCATCCAGTCCATGGTCCCGTACAGGCCGCGGGCGAGCCAGTCGCGCAGGTGTGCTTCGTCCTCGCCCAGCTCGATGCCGGTGATGCCGCAACGCTGGAAACCGAGCTCGCGGGCCAGTTCGCGCACGCGCCGGGCCACCGCCGCCGGATCGGCGGGGACGGGAACGGCGGCGGGCAGGGCGCGGGACATGGGCGGATTATAGGGATCGGGTCGTTCGGGCCCGGTTTCCGGCAGCGCGTGGTCCGGGCGCGCCGCGGCTAGAATTGCCCGGTGCCCAGCATGACCGCCCTCTACGACTCGGCCGCCGCGCGCGAGCTTGACCGCCTTGCCACCGCCGCGCTGGGCGACGACGGCTACGTGCTGATGCAGCGCGCCGGGCAGGCCGCGTGGCGCGTGCTGCTGCAGCGCTGGCCGCAGGCGCAGCGGATCGCGGTCGCCTGCGGCAGCGGCAACAACGGCGGCGACGGCTACGTGCTGGCGCGGCTGGCGCTGCAGTCGGGCCGTCGCGTGCGGGTGCTGCACCCGGCCGACGGCGGCCCGCGCACGCCGCTGGCGCAGCGCGCCTGCACCGACTACCTGGCCGCTGGCGGCCACGTCGACCTGTTCCCGGCGCCGCTGGACGATGCGGACGTGCTGGTCGACGCGCTGTTCGGCATCGGCCTGCAGCAGGCGCCGCGTGACGACATGGCGGCCCTGGTCGAGGCGCTGGACGCCGCCGCCGCGCCGGTGTTCGCATTGGACGTGCCCAGCGGCGTCGACGCCGACCACGGCAGCCTGCCGGGAGCCGCACTGCGCGCCGACTGCACGCTGCAGTTCATCGTCGCCCATGCCGGCCTGTACACCGGCGCCGCGTTGGACCGTACCGGCGAACTGCTGCTCGACCGCCTCGATGTCGATGCCGGGTCGTACGCCGATGCCGTTCCGCCGGTAGCCGGCCTGCTGGACGCGTCCGCGCTGCGTGGCTGGTTGCCGCCGCGCCGCCGCGACACGCACAAGGGCGAATCCGGCCGCGTGCTGTGCGTCGGCGGCGACCATGGCAGCGGCGGTGCCATCCTGCTCTGCGCCGAAGCGGCGCTGCGCGCTGGCGCCGGGCTGGTGGCCGTGGCCACGCGCGCCGAGCACGTGCCGGCGGTCCTGGCGCGGCGCCCGGAGGCGATGGTGCGCGCGGTGGAAGGCACCGGCGAGTTCGCGCCGATGCTCGACGCGGCCGGCGTGGTCGCCTGCGGCCCGGGCCTGGGACAGGACGAATGGGGCGCGGCGCTGTTCCAGCGCGCGCTCGACAGCGGCAAGCCGCTGGTACTCGATGCCGATGCACTGAACCTGCTGGCCGCCGCGCCGCGCTCGCTCGCCGACGCGATCCTGACCCCGCATCCGGGCGAGGCCGCGCGCCTGCTCGGTACCGACACCGCCGGCGTGCAGTGCGACCGTCTCGCCGCCGCGGCGGCACTGGCCGAGCGCTACGCCAGCACCGTGGTACTGAAGGGCGCCGGCACGATCGTGGCCGCACCCGGCCACCTGCCGCGCGTGCTCGACGCCGGCAATCCCGGCATGGCCGTGGGCGGGATGGGTGACCTGCTCACCGGCACGATCGCCGCGCTGCGCGCGCAGGGACTGCCGGCATTCGACGCGGCCTGCGCCGGCGCGCTGCTGCATTCGCTGGCCGGCGACGCGGCCGCGGGCGAAGGCCAGCGCGGCCTGCTGCCGTCCGACCTGCTGCCGCACCTGCGGTGGCTGGCCAACCCGCAGGACCCATGATGCGCATCGCCCTGGCCGACAGCGAAGCCACCGAGCAACTCGGGCGCCTGCTCGCCGCCAGCCGGCCGGCGCAGGCAGTGGTGCACCTGCAGGGCGACCTCGGCGCCGGCAAGTCCACCCTGGCGCGCGCGCTGCTGCGCGAGCTCGGCGTCCAAGGCCCGATCCGCAGCCCGACCTACACCCTGGTCGAGCGCTATCCGGTACCCGGGGGCGAGGCCTGGCACCTGGACCTGTATCGCATCGGCGACGCCGGCGAACTGGATTTCCTCGGCCTGGACGGCGACGAGGCCACGCTGTGGCTGGTCGAATGGCCCGAACGCGGCGCGGCGGCCTTGCCGGCGCCGGACCTGCGGGTGCGCCTGGCGCAGGACGGGCCAGGGCGGCAGGCCGGGCTGGAAGCCGGCACGCCGGCCGGCGAGGACTGGCTGGTGGCGGTAGGGGGAATGGCCGGTTTGCGGCCTGTTTCTCTGGATCGACCCTAGGAAGGTTTCCCAGGCCCCGGATTATTAAGGGAAAAGTGCTTGCATTCCCCGGGGCATGGTGCTTGAATCCCGGCCATGCGCCAGGGGATTACCCGGATCGGACGGTGGAGGGTGGGCTTCGTGCTCGCCGCGCTGTCGTTCGCCGGCGCCGCCTGGGCCGGCCAGGTCAGCTCGGTGGCGCTGGAGCAGGGTGCCACCGGCACCGGCACCCGCGCCGAAGTCCAGTTGCAGGGCGCGGGCCAGTACAAGACCCTGTCCCTGTCCGATCCGCACCGGCTGGTGCTGGACCTGCCCGATTCGCAGGCGGTCCGCGGCCTGCAGCTGCCGGCGCCGACCGGCGTGGTCACCGCGGTGCGTACCGGGCAGCCGGTGCCGGGTACCTTCCGCATCGTCTTCGAACTGGCCGCTCCGGTGGCCGCGCTGCCGCTGCGCGTGGAGCCGTCGAGCGGCGGCGCGCGGCTGCTGATCGAGTGGCCGGGCGACGGTCCGGCTTCTTCTGGCGCGTCCGTGGCCACGGGCGTGGCGACCGCCGCACCATCGCCGGCGGAGGCCGTGCCGGCCGCCGCTTCCAGCGGGAACGCCACGCCGCCGCCGCAGGATCCGCGTTCCGAGGCGGCGCGCGCCACCGCGCTGCTGACCGCGCAGGTCACCGAAGCACTCAATCGCCCGGCCGCCACCGGCGCACCCGGCGAGGTGCCGCCATCAGGCACGACGGTGTCGCCGCAGGCGATCCTCGAGGGCCGCGCCGCCAGCGCGGCGGCAGCCGCGACGACGGCGCCGGCGACCGCAGGCGTGGCCGCGCAGGACGGCGTCGCCGCATCGTCTGCCGCGCCTGCACCGGTGGCCACCCAGGCGCCGGCTCCCGCGCCACCGCGCCCGGCCATCTCCGCCGCCGGCATGCGCACGCTGGTCGTGGCCATCGACGCCGGCCACGGCGGCCAGGACCCCGGTGCCATCGGCCCGACCGGCAAGCGCGAGAAGGACGTGACCCTGGCCATGGCCCGCGAACTGGCGCGCCAGGTCAACGCCACCCCGGGCCTGAAGGCGTTCCTGGTGCGCGACTCGGACGTGTTCCTTCCGCTGCCGATGCGCGCCCAGCGCGCGCGCGCGGCCAAGGCCGACATCTTCGTCTCCATCCACGCCGATGCGGCGGAGAACCGCAACGCGCGCGGTTCCTCGGTGTACGTGCTCTCGACCAAGGGCGCGTCCTCGCAACGCGCGCGCTGGCTGGCCGACAAGGAGAACGCGGCCGACCTGGTCGGTGGCGTGCGCCTGCAGCAGACCGAAAACGTGCTGGCCAGCGTGTTGCTGGACCTGGCCCAGAGCGGGCACATGCGCGCCTCCGAGGACGCGGCCAACCACGTGCTCGGTGGGCTCAAGCGGGTCGGCAACAACCACAAGCCGAACATCGAGCGCGCCAACTTCGCGGTGCTGCGCACCGCCGACATGCCGGCGATGCTGGTGGAGACCGCGTTCATCTCCAACGCCGAGGAAGAGAAGCGGCTGGTGGATCCGGCCTACCAGCGCAAGGTGGCGGGCGCGGTGGTGGACGGCATCAACACCTACTTCACCCGGCAACCGCCGCCGGGCACGTTGTTTGCCGCGCGCGCCGAGGCCGAGAGTCTGGCGATGGCAGGGGGCGGCACGCCCTGATCCTGTCGCCGTGCGTCGGGCAGGGGTCGGTCCTGCGGCGGCATGGGCGGATGTCGGAACCGCATGGGTCATGGGCCGAAACGCGCCGCCGCGCTCGATCGGAGCGATCGATCCGGTTTTTTTGTAGGAGCCGGGTTTGGCCGGCGACCGCCACGTCTGCACAGGCGACTCCTTCGTGGTTCCGACGCCCGTGTCGCCGGCTAAACCCGGCTCCTACACAGCTGCGCAGCATCCAGGCTGTGGGCATCGCCATCGTGAGGCGCCCGACTGCCGCGTGGCACACCGGGCAGGAAAATCTCCGGCACGGGCGGCCGCCGGCGCCCGGCTGCGGCTATCATCACGTGCATGTCTTCCGATCCGGCGCCCGACGCCGCGACGCCGTGCCGATCCGACCGCTTCCGGACACCCTGATCAACCAGATCGCTGCTGGCGAAGTCGTCGAACGGCCGGCCTCGGTGGTCAAGGAACTGGTCGAGAACGCGCTGGACGCCGGCGCACGCCGGGTCGACATCGACCTGGAGGAGGGCGGCGTCCGCCTGATCCGGATCCGCGACGACGGCGGTGGCATCGCCGCCGAGGAGCTTCCATTGGCGGTGTCGCGCCACGCCACAAGCAAGATCGCCTCGCTGGACGACCTGGAGGCGGTGGCCACGCTCGGCTTCCGCGGCGAGGCGCTGCCGTCGATCGCTTCGGTCAGCCGCTTCCAGCTGGCCTCGCGCCGGCCCGGCGACGAGCACGGCGCGGCGCTGCAGGTCGATGGCGGCCGGGTCGGCGAGATCGTGCCCAAGGCGCATGCGCCTGGCACCACGGTGGAGGTGCGCGACCTGTTCTTCAACGTGCCGGCGCGGCGCAAGTTCCTGCGCGCCGAACGCACCGAGCTGGGCCACATCGAGGAATGGCTGCGCTCGCTGGCGCTGGCGCGCCCGGACGTGGAACTGCGGGTGAGCCACAACGGCAAGCCATCGCGCCGCTACAAGGCAGGCGACATCGACGCGGCCGCACGCCTGGCCGAGACCCTGGGCGAGGATTTCGCCCGCAGCGCGCTGCGCATCGACCACAGCGGCGCCGGACTGCGGCTGCACGGCTGGATCGCGCAGCCGCACTACTCCCGGGCAAGTGCGGACCAGCAGTACCTGTACGTCAACGGCCGCTCGGTGCGCGACCGCAGCGTCGCCCACGCGGTGAAGCTGGCCTACCAGGACGTGCTGTTCCACGGCCGCCAGCCGGCCTACGTGCTGTTCCTGGAGCTGGATCCGGTGCGGGTGGACGTGAACGTGCACCCGGCCAAGCACGAGGTGCGCTTCCGCGACGCGCGCCTGATCCACGACTTCGTGTTCCGGACCCTGCAGGAGGCGCTGGCGCACACGCGCGCCGGCGGCGAGGCGGCGGTGCCGGCGGTGATGGAGGCCGGGGGTGCCGTGCGGCTGCCGTCGACCGGCGCGCCGGCGTGGACGCCGCAACCGCAGCCGCTGGGACTGCGCGTGGACGATGCCGTCGGCGCCTACGCCGCGCTGTACGCCGCGCCCGCCGCGGCCAACGACCTGCCCATGCCGCTCCCGCGCCAGGACGCCGCGCTGCCGGCAGGCGACGGGCAGGTGCCACCGCTGGGCTACGCCATCGCCCAGTTGCACGGCATCTACATCCTGGCCGAGAACGCCGACGGCCTGGTGGTGGTGGACATGCACGCCGCGCACGAACGCATCGGCTACGAAAGGTTGAAGAATGCGCACGACGGCATCGGCCTGCGCGCGCAGCCGCTGCTGGTGCCGCTGGCGCTGGCGGTGGGCGAGCGCGACGCGGACGTAGCCGAGCGCGAGGCGCAGACCCTGGCCGAACTCGGCTTCGACGTGGTCCGCAGCGGACCGCAGACGCTGAGCGTGCGCAGCGTGCCGGCACTGCTGGCGCACGCCGAGCCGGAGGCGCTGCTGCGCGACGTGCTGGCCGACTTGCGCGAGCACGGCGCCAGCCGGCGGGTGGCCGCCGCGCGTGACGAACTGCTGTCGACGATGGCCTGCCACGGCGCGGTACGCGCACACCGGCGCCTGACGGTGCCGGAGATGAACGCCCTGTTGCGCGACATGGAAGCCACCGAGCGCTCGGGGCAATGCAACCACGGCCGCCCGACCTGGGCGCGCTTCAGTCTGGGGGAGATCGATCGATGGTTCCTACGGGGAAGATGAGGGTCCTGTGCGTCGCCGGCATCGCCATGGGGATGGCGCTGCTGGCCGGGTGCGACGGCGGTACGGACGGAGGCGATGCGCAGAAGGCGGCCGCGCCCAAGGTCGACCAGGCGTTCGTCGCCGAGCAGCAGGCCTGGCGCAACCAGCGCGTGGAGGACCTGCTGCGGCCGGACGGCTGGACCAGCCTGGTGGGCCTGCACTGGCTGGAACTGAAGGCGCACTACGTGGGCAGCGGCGAGCGCATCGGCAACGGCGTGCGCTTCGCCTTCGGCCCGGCGAAGATGGGCATGGTCTCGCGCGACGCGGCGGGCTGGTGGTTCACGCCGGAAAGCGGGGTCGACCTGACCTTCAACGGCGAGCCGCTGAAGGGACGGGTGGCGCTGCGCAGCGACCACGATCCCGAGCCGAGCACGATCGGCTTCGACGAGGGCAAGGGCGTGGTCACGCTGCTCAGGCGCGGCGACCGCCACGCGCTGCGGGTCAAGCACGCCGACGCGCCGACCCGGCTGCAGTTCGCCGGGCTGAAGTACTGGCCGACCGATCCATCCTGGCGGATCGAGGGGCGCTTCGTGCCGAATCCGCCGGGCAGGACCCTGCCGATCGCCGACATCGTTGGCACCCAGAGCGATTCGCCCCATCCCGGCGCGGTGGAGTTCCAGCGCGACGGCCGCACCTTCCGCCTGGAGGCGCTGGGCGAGCCGGGCCGCGACCTGTTCTTCGTCTTCGCCGACCGCACCAGCGGCCACGGCAGCTATCCGGCGGGCCGCTTCCTCGAGGCGGCCTGGCCGGGCGCCAACGGCAAGGTGGTCCTGGACTTCAACCGCGCCTACAACCCGCCGTGCGCCTTCACCCTGTACGCGACCTGCCCGCTGCCGCCGCCTGAGAACCGGCTGGACGTGGCGATCGAGGCCGGGGAGAAGAACTACGTGTCGCCGTTGCAGTGACGGCGCCGGCCATCGCCCAGCCGCCGCCACCTCCAGGATGACGCCGATGTACCGAGCCTTGCGCCGCTTCGCCGCCGTACTCCTCGCCTTCGCCGTCGCCCTGCCGGCCAGCGCGGAGCCACCGGTGCCACTGCTGTGGAAGGTGTCCGACGCCGACAATTCGGTCTACCTGCTGGGCTCGTTCCACCTGCTCTCCGCCGGCGACTACCCGTTGTCGGCCGACGTCGATGCCGCGTTCGCCGATGCCGAGGCGCTGTTGTTCGAGCTGTCGCCGGAGGAAGCCGGTTCGCCGGCGCTGGCGGGCCTGATGGCGCAGGCGGCGCTGCGCCAGCGCGCGGGCAGCCTCGAACAGGACCTGGGGCCGGCGCTGTGGGCACGGCTGCAGGCGTACGCGGCGGCCGGCCAGTTGCCGCTCGCGCAGATGGCGATGTTCGATCCGTGGTTCATCGGCCTGACCGTCGGCCTGATCGAGATGCAGAAGCAGGGCCTGGATCCGGCGCTGGGCCTGGACCGGCATTTCATGGATGCCGCCGCGCACGCGGGCAAGCCGGCGGCGGGACTGGAACTGGCGGCCGACCAGATCCGGGTCCTGGCCGGGATGACCCTGGAGGAGCAGAAGCAGCTGCTGGCCGAGGCGCTGGAGCAGGCCGAGCAGGGCGCGGAGCAGTCGCGCGAACTGCATGCGGCCTGGCGCGCCGGCGACGCGGAGCGGTTGTGGAACGACATGGCCGCGCAGCTGAAGCGCGACTACCCGGCGCTCTACCGGCGCATCAACATCGAGCGCAACGACGCCTGGCTGCCCAGGCTGGAACAGCGGCTGGCGCAGGAGCAGGACGACACCCTGGTCGTGGTCGGCGCGCTGCACCTGCTGGGCGGGGACGGGCTGGTCGAGAAGCTGCGCGCGAAGGGTTACCGGGTCGAGCGGATCTGTTCGGCCTGCGCGCCGTGATTGCCTTTGTAGGAGCGGGCATGACCGCGACCCGACGCCGTTGGCCCAGGCGACGCCCCCCATGATCCCGACGCCTGTGTCGCCCTTGTAGGAGCTCACTTCAGTGGGCGACTCCCGACACCTCGGCGCAAGCGACGCCCTCATCTTCCTGACGCCCGTGTCGCCCACTGAAGTGAACTCCTACAAGGAGGGCGCCGGCTCCATCACGATGCAGTCCACCGGGCACGCCGGAACGCACAGTTCACAGCCGGTGCACAGCGGGTCGATCACCACGTGCATGAGCTTGGAGGCGCCGACGATCGCGTCCACCGGACAGGCCTGGATGCACTTGGTACAGCCGATGCAGTCGGCTTCGACGACCACGGCCACCTGCGGCGGCTTGTGTTCGCCGCGGCTGCGGTCGTAGGAGGGCGGCGGCGCCACCCCGAGAAGCAGCGCCAGCGCGCGCGCGCCGGCGTCGCCGCCGGGCGGGCAATGGTCGGGACCGGCCTCGCCACGCGCCATCGCCTCGGCGTAGGGACGGCAGCCCGGATAGCCGCACTGGCCGCACTGGGTCTGCGGCAGCAGGCGGTCGAGGCGTTCGACCAGGTCGATCGGGAGCGGAGCGGCGGTCATGCGTGGCGGAAGGCTTGCGCGTCCGGCGTTGCCGGGTGCGCATTATCGCCTGTTGCCGTGCCGAAGGGCCGCGCCGCCGCTTGCACGGGCGTCGGAACCCGAGGGTGTCGCCTGGGCGAGGTCGTCGCGTCGCCGGCTGAACCCGGCTCCTACAACAGCCACGGTGCGGCCGCTCTTCTGTAGGAGCCGACTTCAGTCGGCGACACGGGCGTTGGAAACACGAGGGAGTCGCCTGTGCCAGCGGCGTCGCGTCGCCGGCCAAACCCGGCTCCTACAACGGCGGCCGCATCGGCCTTGCTGTAGGAGCCCGGCTTGCTGGCGACACGGGCGTCGGCACTGCGAGGGCGTCGCCCGCACCGAAAGCTGGCACATCACCGGTAACACCGCATTCCCGCGGCAGTGCGACCGGGATCAGCCGATGCGCCGGCCGCGGTACCAGCGCTCGTGGGCTAGGGCCAGCATCGGCCGGTCCTCGCGGCTGTCGCCGTAGGCGTGGATGCGCGGGTAGCGGGCAAGGTCGTAGCGCGCGCGGATGTCGGCGGCCTTGTGCGCGCCGCGGTCGCCGTCGAGGTAGTGGCCGGTCAGGCGGCCATTGCTGCTTTCCAGGCGGTTGCACACCAGTTCCAGCCCGTGCCGTTCGCACCAGGGGCGCAGGTAGGCATCCAGCGATCCGGAGACCACCACCACCGTGTCGCCCTGCCCGCGGTGCCAGGTGATGCGTTCCATCATGTCCGGGCGCAGCAGGCCGGGCAGCACCTCGTCGGCATAGCACAGGCCCGCCGCCTCGACTTCCTGCGTGGTGCGCCCGGCGAACACCAGCCGGGTGACGCGGATGCGCAGCGCGGCGGCCGACACCAGGCCGAGGCGGTAGCCGGCCAGCCAGGGGCCGACGCTCCACTTCGCGCCCGCCAGCTGCTCCGGGGTGGCAATGCCGCGCAGGAAGCGCGCGTAGGTGTCGCAAGTGGTGACGGTGTGGTCGAAGTCGACCAGGGCGAGGTTCATCGATGCAGGGTGCCGGCTGGGAGCCCCCTTTGGTAAAGGGGGCGGCCGCGAAGCGGCGGGGGATTTGGCGGGCAGGAAGCGGGGCCCGCGGTTTGCGTCAGCAAGCCGTGGTGGACTTGTCCGCGCAGCGGGCAAGGCCGCGCTGTCAGCGCACCGGCATGCCGGGCAGGGCGCCGGCGTCGGCGTCCAGCAGCGCCAGTGCGCCGCCGTCGAAGCCGGCCGACAGGATCATCCCTTCGCTGACGCCGAAGCGCATCTTGCGCGGAGCCAGGTTGGCGATGAACACCACGTGCCGGCCGACCAGCTGGTCCGGCTCGCCGTAGCTGGCGCGGATGCCGGAGAAGATCTGGCGCTGGCCCAGGTCGCCGGCGTCGAGCAGGAAGCGCAGCAGCTTGTCCGAGCCGTCGACGAAGCCGCACTCGAGCACCTTGCCGATCCGCAGGTCCAGCCTGGCGAAGTCCTCGATGCCGATGTACTGCGATGCGGCGCCGTCCGCGGCGGGAGCGGCCGGCTTCTCCTCGGCCTTCTTCGCCGGGGCAGCGGCGGGGGTGGCGGCGAGGGTGTCCTTCGAAGCGTCGGTCATGGCGTCGATCAGTTTGGGGTCAATGCGGGTGAACAGCGGCGAGTAAGCGTTGATGCCGTGCGCGACCAGCGGCGCGTCCAGGTCGGACCATGCGCGCACTGGCGCGCCGAGGAATCCGGCGGCTTGCGCGCTGGTGCGAGGCAGCACCGGCGCCAGCGCGGCGGCCAGCACCCGGAACAGGTTCAGGCCCTGGGTGCACACGGCCTGCAGTTCGGCATTGGCGCCGTCCTGCTTGGCGATCACCCAGGGTTTCTTCTCGTCGATATAGCGGTTGGCCTCGTCGGCCAGGGCCATCACCTGGCGCAGCGCGGCCGCCGGGTCGTTGCGCTCGTAGGCCGCGCGCACGTGTTCCAGTACGCCGACGAAGCGCGCGTACTGGCCCGGGTCGGGCAGGGCGTCGGCCAGGCGGCCGCCGAAGCGCTTGTCGACAAAGCCGGCGCAGCGGCTGGCCAGGTTGACGAACTTGCCGACCAGGTCGGCATTCACGCGTGCGGTGAAGTCGGCCAGGTTCAGGTCCAGGTCGTCGACGCCACCGGAGGACTTGGCCGCGTAGTAGTAGCGCAGCGCTTCCGGGTCCAGGCCCGCGTCCAGGTAGGTGCGGGCCATGATGAAGGTGCCGCGCGACTTGGACATCTTGGCGCCGTCCACGGTCAGGTAGCCGTTGACGTGCAGCCGGGTGGGCGCGCGCAGGCCGGCGCCGTGCAGCACCGCCGGCCAGAACAGGCCGTGGAAGTTGACGATGTCCTTGCCGATGAAGTGGTGCAGTTCGGCCTCGCTGTCCGGCGCGAGGAACGCGTCGAAGTCGGCGCCGTTCTCCGCGCACAGGTTCTTGAAGCTGCTCAGGTAGCCGATCGGCGCGTCCAGCCACACGTAGAAGTACTTGCCCGGCTGGCCGGGGATCTGGAAGCCGAAATAGGGCGCGTCGCGGGAGATGTCCCAGGCGCGCAGGCCGCCCTCGGTGTCCAGCCACTCCATCAGCTTGGCCTTGACCCCGGGCAGGGCCACGTCGCCGGCCAGCCACTGGCGCAGGAAGCCCTCGAAGCGGCCGACCTCGAAGAAGAAGTGCTCGGAGTCGCGCACTTCGGGCGTGGCGCCGGACAGCACCGACTTCGGTTCCTTCAGGTCGGTGGGCGAGTAGGTGGCGCCACAGACCTCGCAGTTGTCGCCGTACTGGTCGGCCGCGCCGCAGTTGGGGCAGATGCCCTTGATGTAGCGGTCGGGCAGGAACATGCCCTTGGCCGGGTCGTAGAACTGGGCCACGTTGCGGTGGGCGATATGGCCGCCGGCCTCGAGCCGGGCGTAGAACTGCTCGGTCAGTTCGCGGTTGGCCTCGGAGTTGGTCGAATCGTAATGGTCGAAGTCCACGCCGAAGGCGGCGAAGTCGCGCTCGTGGCTGGCCTGCATGCCGGCGATGAAGGCTTCCGGGGTGATCCCGGCCTTCTCCGCGGCGAGCATGATCGGGGTGCCGTGGGTGTCGTCGGCGCAGACGTAGTGCACGGTGTCGCCGCGCAGGCGCCGCGCCCGGACCCAGATGTCGGCCTGGATGTAGCCGACCAGGTGGCCCAGGTGCAGCGGGCCGTTGGCGTAGGGCAGGGCGTTGGTGACGAGCGCGGAGCGGGGCATGGGAGGCGTGCGGCTGGGGGTTGGCGATTATCGCATGGGGCCTGGCACCGGACCGGCGCCCCGATTGCCGTGGTGGCTCCCAAAAGAAGCGACCCGGTCGAAGCCGGGTCGCGGGCGCGGTGCGTGGGCGGGGCGCGTGCTACTGCCGCAGCCAGGTCTGCGACTTGCAGATGAAGGCGACGCAGCCGGACACCTCCAGCTTCTTGCCGCCCTCGACCAGCTCGATCTTCGACTTGTAGACCTTGCCCTCGTCGGGCTTGAGGATGGTGCCGCCGGCGTACTTGCCGCCGCCTTGCGGCTTCATCCCGCGGATGATCTCCATGCCGGTGATCGGCTTGTTCTTGCGGTCGTCGCTGCACTTGTCGCAGACCGGATTCGGCTTGCTCGGGTCGAGCAGCTCGACGATGTGGCCGCTGAGGGTGCCGTCCGCCGACTGGGTGATCTCGACGATCGACTTGGGCTTGCCGGTGTCGCTGTCGACGGTCTTCCAGCGGCCGACCGCCGAGTCGGCGGCCATCGCCGAACCGGCCGCGGCGGCACCGCCCAACAGCAGGGCAGGCAACAGCAGGGCGGCGAGAAACGATTTGGAACCGGTACTGCGCATGTCCCCTCCAGGATGTGGCGCCCCGGCCATGGTGGCCGAGGCGTGGCTGCACTCTAGCGCAGCCGGTCCCGGCTGCCTACGCCTGCGTACGGTGGCGGTGGCCAGCGGGTGCCGGGACAGGTGGCGTCGGTTCCCCCCGGTCCAGCCGAAGGCCAGACGGCCGGTGCGCCTGGCGGTGATCCAGGGCAGGGCCAACCGCGACGGCCTCAATCCTGATCGTCGGGCACCGGCTCCGGATCGACCTCGCCCTGTATCGCGGGTGCCGACAGCGTCGCAGGGGACGCGTCCCTTACCTGCTCCACATCGCCCACGTCCACCCTTCCTATGCGGACGTCGTGCCAGATCGAATCCTGATATTCGCGATACTGCTTCGGATCCCAGTACCTGGGGTTGTAGTACTGGGTCGAGTCGATCGTGCCTACACCCGGCACGACGATCTGCACCGGGCTGGTCGCGGATCCCACACGGCTGCCGGTCGCCTTGTTGAGTTCCCGGCGCAGGACGACTGCCAGGCGCGGCTCCGCGACCGAATCGGCGTACTCGGCGCGGATGGCCGGGCCCTCGCTCTCGGCCCGGGCGCGCTCGGTTTCGTCGAGCTGCTGCCAGTACAGGTCGCGCTTCTCGCTGAAGCTGCGGTAGCCCCGTTCGGCGGCCAGGCTCATCCACACATGGGCCAGCGCCCGGTCCTTCTCCGTGCCCAGGCCGATCCAGAGCATCTCGCCGACGATCGCCTGCGAAGGCTTGTCCGAATACCAGGCAGCCCGCTTGAACGCATTGAACGCCTTCTCGTGGTCCTTCTTGCCATAGGCGTCCAGTCCCCGAGATCGGTGAAGCAGGTCCGGATGGCTGTCGAGGAAGCCTGCAGCCACCAGCATTGGATCGATGGTGGGGTCGCCGCCCCGGGCCTTCTGCTGGGCGAGAAGGGGTGCAGTGGGGATCGTGAGAACCGCCAAGAGCAAGGGGGCCAGGAATTTTGGGGACATGCTCGGGATCGGCTGGAAGGGCTCCAGGGAATCGTACAGGGTGGAGGCGCTCCGGGAATCCCTCGTAAGTCATGCCCCCACGTTGCCGTAGCCCGGCCAGTGGAGAAGGGGCACCTGGAAAAAGAAGCGGCGCTTTCGCGCCGCTTCTGGTGTTGCCGTGGTTGGTTCCGTTCCGCGATCAGAACTTGTAGTTGTAGCGGACGAACAGCGAACGTCCGAACAGGTCGTACTGCGTTGCACTCCACGGGACATTGCCGATGCGGGTGTAGCCGACGCTGTTGGAAATGGTATCCGGTTCGGCATCGAACAGGTTGCGGACGCCGACCAGAACGTCCCAGTTGGGCTGCTGATAGCGCACCGAGACGCTGTGGTACAGGCGGTCTTCGGCCACGGTATCGTAGACGGCCCGGATCCATCCGAAATAGTTGGCTTCATTCGGGGCGTAATCGGCAGTGGCACCGGTGGCGGGAGTGAGGCGGGTCAGGCGCTTGCTCTTGCCCACGTACTCCATGCCCCAGGTGTAGGTCCAGTCGCCGCGCCTCAGCCTGGAGATCAGGTTGCCCACCAGCTTCGGCCGGCCAATGGCGCCGTTGCGATCGTTGGTGGCCAGGCCGTCGGCCGCAGTCGCGCTGAAGGTGCGGGCGTAGTCCTCGGTCATGTAGGTGAATTCACCCTGGATGTCGAGCTTGCCGTACGAGTAGTCACCTTCGTAGCGGGCCAGCAAGTCATAGCCGCGCACCTTCTGCTTGTCCACGTTGACGTAGGTCGGATACACCACGTTGATCCGGTTCGGATTCGTCGCGGCGGTCGACGGGTTGCGCTCCAGCCTCGTGCAGTAGTAGTTCGGGAACACCTCGGCGTAGTAGCAGCCGGCGAGGATCTGCGCGGAGGTCAGCTCGGCGATCTGATTGTTGACCTCGAACTCGAAGTAGTCCAATGCCAGGCTGAGCGGAACGAACGTCGGCGTCCACACCATGCCGGCAGTGAAGGCCTGGGAGGTTTCCGGCTCCAGGTAGTCGCCTGCGCCCTGCTTGAACGCTTCGAAGGTGACCGCATTGCCGTTGTAGGTTTCGGGAATGCCGACGGCGGCGCAGTTGGCGCGCAGGAAGGCATTCTGCGACAGTCCCCACTGGACGCAGGGGTCGGTGCCGCTGGCCGCGGTCTGGCTCACGAAGCTGGACTGGTCGCCCAGGAACAGCTCGTACAGGCCGGGGGCGCGGAAGGAGGTGCCCTTGGTGGCGCGCAGCTTGAACGAAGGCACGACCTGCCAGCCCAAGCCGGCCTTCCACACCGAGTCCGAGGTGTTGATGGTGTCGTAGTCGAAGGCGCGGGCGGAGAGGTTGAGGGTCAGGGCCTCGACGGCCGGCAGCCCCTTGAGCAGCGGCACTTCGATTTCAGTGAAGAGTTCCTTCACCTTCTCGGTACCCTTGGTTTCCTGCGCAGTGCTGACGCCCCAGACCGCAGCGGTCTTCTCCAGTTCGTCCGGCTGGTCGTCGATGCTGAACTGGCGGTATTCCACTCCGAACGCCGCAGCGACGGCGCCGGCCGGCAGGTCGAACAATTCGCCGGTAGCAACCGCGTTGAACACAAACTGGTCGTACACGGTATTGCCTTCGTACCAGACGCCTGTGGCTGCGACCAGGGCATCGATACCAGTACCGTCCAGATAGCCCTTGCTCTGGTCGTAGTAATCGACCACCGGGGAAGTGCTGACGTACTGCAGGTCGCCGCTCTTGCTCTTGTCGATACCCAGTACGTTGTAGTCGCCGCTGGAGCGCGAGTACGAGCCGTTCACGGTCCAGGCCCAGGTATCGGTGGACTTGAACAGGCCGTCGAGGCTGGAGTTCAAGTAGAAGTAGTCGATATCGATTTCCTGCTTGTACCAGTACGGCATGACCGGCTGGGCGATGCCGGAAGGCACCGGCGTGGAGAAGCTGCTGCCGTCCGTGTACCTGTAAGACGGAATGACCGCAGTGGTGCCACCGGTCAGCGGGAAGAACTGGCGCAGGCTCTGCGAACTGGTCTGGCGCTTGTTGTACAGGAGCTCGGTGTTCCAGTTCACATCGCCCAGCGAGAAGCTGGCGCTGGAGAACACGCTGTAGCGCTCGTTCTTCGGGATGATCTGGACGTCTTCAAAGAACGGAAAGTTCAGCCAGTCCTCGTAAGACGCCTGGCCGCTGTTGCCGGGGCCGTAGTTGGGGTTCAGGCGCGGGCGATAGCCCGGCATCAGGCCCACCGTGACGCCGTTTGGCGAGGGGACGTAGCGCAGGCCGGAAACCGCATCGATGACCGTGTTGGCGTACAGGTTGGTGGAGTTGCAGCCTTCCAGGCCGGTGCCGACCAGGCTGGAGCGGTCTTCGCGGTCGATGATGTTGCCGCTCTGGTCGCGGACCAGGTCCTGGGCGCACCTCAGGTATCTGCGGGCCCCGGCAGTCAGCGGATTGATCCGGTAATACTCGGCGGCAAGGACGATGTTGCCGCTGTCGAAATTCCAGCCGGTGGCGCCGGAAACCTGCCAGATCTCGCCGCCACCCAGCACGAAGGGCAGGCGGGTGTTGAAGGTGAGCTCGGGCCGGTCGATGTTCTTGCGGGTGATGATGTTGGCCACGCCGGCCAGTGCGTCGGAACCGTAGATCGACGAGGAGCCGTCCTTCAGGATTTCGATGCGCTGGACGATGGACGAGGGGATCACGTTCAGGTCGAAGGCCGCGACGGCGCCGCGGGTACCGGCCGGGCCGGGGCGGTGGCCGTTGAGCAGCACGGCGGTGCGTTGGGCACCCAGACCGCGGAGGTTGACGGTCTGCACGCCGGCGCCGCCTTCGATGACGGAACTGCTGAACTGCTCGCCGATCTGGGTGGAGCCGGCGGCGATGCTGGAGTTCTGCAGGAATTCGGCCGTATCCACCATGCCGACCGCGACGCTGGCTTCGGCGGTGATGATTTGGACGGGCGAAATGGAGTCGTACTCGACCCGGCGCAGCAGCGAGCCGGTCACGGTGACCTTGTCCAGAGTGGTGGTGGCGCCCGATGTGCTCCGCTGCTCCTGCTCCTGCTCCTGGGCTTCTTCGGTTTCATCCGCAGGAGTGGACTGGGCGAGGGCGGAACCGCCATAGAGGCAGCCCATCACCGCGACGAAGAGCGGCAACTTATTGAATTTGCGCGTGTTTTTCTCGAGTCTCATGTGCGTCCCCATGTTTTCCCCAAAAAAAGAAGTGATGCAGATCACAACCCAGTCGTTATGCTTGGGTTAAGGCTGAGTATAGGGAGCGTTTCGTGGCTTTCGCAACTAATGGCACATGCGTACGTCATGCGATTGTCATAGCGGGAGTGCATAAGCGTCCGGACGGTGGTCCCGGAGCGACAAAAAAACCCGGGCCGCCCCCCGGCCCGGGTTCTGGCTGGCTGGCGATGGCCAGCCGGCGTTGCCGCTAGGCCCGTCAGGGGCGGGCTGGCGGCATCAAAGTCCCCCCGGCCCGCAATCCTTCGCCAGGTACTGTTCGATCAGCGCCAGCGTCTGCGTCTGGTGGCGCGGGTACCACGGCATGCTGTGCGGCATGTCGGCGATCAGTTCGAACCTGGCCGGCACATTGCCCTTCACCGCATTGTAGAAGTCGCGGGCGTGGAAGGAGGGGGTGCGCACGTCGCGGTCACCGACGTAGGTCAGCAGCGGGATGTTGGCCTTGTGGGTATTGAGCATCGGATCCATGCCAGTCACCGTGCGGCCCTGCAGGATGCGTTGCACGCGGTTGTCGCTCCAGGAGCGGCCCAGCTTGCCAAGGTTGGCGACCGGGGCGCCGGCGATGGCGCACTGGTAGGGACTGTCCGGGCGAACGACCGCCGCTGCGGCGGCGAAGCCGCCGTAGGAATAGCCGAAGATCGCGATGCGGTTGGGGTCGGCGATACCCTGCTGGACCAGCCAGGCCGCGCCGTCGTCCTTGTCGTCCTGCATCTTATGCCCCCATTCGGCATCGCCGGCCAGCCACAGCTTGCGTCCGAGCCCGGCCGAACCGCGGTACTGCGGCCGCAGCACGGCATAGCCACGCGAAGTCAGGAATGGCACCCAGCCAGAGCCGTCCCACCCGGTGTAATCGCGCGCCCAGGGGCCGCCGTGCGGATGGATGATGGTGGGCAGCGAGTCGTCGCCCTGTTTCCAGCCTGCCGGGAGGTCAAGGATGGCCGGGATCTTCATGCCGTCGCGTGCGGTGTAGGTCACCCAGCGCTGCTCGCCGATCTGCTTCGAATCGATCCAGGGACGCTGGCCGCCCAGGAGCTTCGACCTACTGCGGTCCAACAGCAGGTAATAGGCCGGTGCGCTGCTGGCGCTGGACGTGGCGTACAGCACCCGTGACAGGTCGTCATTGTAGCCGGTGATGGAGACCGTCTTGCCCGGATAGGCCTGCTTCAACCCGTCGTGGATCGATTTCATGGCCGGGTCGACGTAGGTCGTTTCAGGTTGCGGGCCGTCGATGCTGAAGCCCAGCACGCGGTTGAAGTTGCTAGGCTGTGAGCCGAGGATCAGGTTCCTGATCGAGAACTCGGGATGTGCCAGCAGGGGCTCGGCATCGAACTGGCGAGTCGCCGGATCGTACATCCAGGCCTGCACCAAGTCGGAGAACAGGTCGGTGAGCACGTAGAACTTGCCGGTTTCCTCGTCGATGCCGACGATGTCGACGGTGTAGCGCTCGCTGAGCTTGCGGGTGAGGTTGTCGTGGACCTCGAACTTGCCGGACTGGCGGTTCTTGATATGCACGCGCTGCTCGTACTCGCCGGAGGCCACGCCTTCGAGTTCGGTGCGGGTCAGCAGGTCGCCGGTGCGGGGGTCGAACAGGCCGGGGCTCGTGCGCCCACCGGCGCGCAGCAGCAGCTTGGTCTCGTTGGTGCGCAGGTTGTACAGGTAGTAGTCCCCGCTCAACGTCAAGATGTTGAACTGCTGGATGATGACGTTGTCCGGATCCAGCGGCAGCGTGTTGACCAGGCTGGCCGAGCCGCCGATCTCCAGGCAGCGCTTCATCTCCTCGCTGACCCCCAGCTTGCGGGTGTTGTCGGCGAACGCCTCGCCGAAGCGCTTGTGCCTGGCATCAGTGAGATAGGCCTTGGTGACGAAAGTCTTGGTCGCGCCGGTGGCGCTGCCCTCGCCGCAGCCGGCCAGTTGCCCGGTCCATTCCTGACGGCCGATGGCCAGAACCCTATCCGCCTTCATCGCATTGGCGCCGATGAACTTCATGCGGTCATTGGAGGGCGTGATCATCGGGCCGGCGTCCAAGTTGGCCAGGTCCCAGGTGGCCAGCGCCGTGTCCTGTCTATCGCCGACGGGGGAGACGACCAGCGCGACCAGGTTCTTGCCATCGGTGCTCATGGAGACCGACTGGATCTCCGGCATCTTGGCGAATGCTTCGGCGGGAATCGGCTCACGCGCCAGGACGCTCCCGGAGATGAGCAGTAGCGAGGCTGCAACGGCCTTGGTGATCTTCATGGGCATGGATGATCTTGTCCTCGTGGTCGCTGGCGGGCGCGAAGGCCGGCCACCTTGGGATTTCCCTATCGGATTCGGTGTTCCGCCGCCATCGGGGCCAGGCCGCGGATGGATGCTCGGGCAGATGTCCCCGAGTGGACCATGAAAAGCATGCAACTCCCCGTCCGGCATAATGTGGCAGGACACCGCCCGTGTATAGGCCCGGGACCGGGGCGCGGTGGACAGTCCCGGTCGCTCGCCTTCACTTTGGATCAAGCACATGCACGTCCGCGCCCACGCCGTACAGCCGGGTCTTTCGCCTTCTCCGCGCGTGCGCAACGTCATCGCCGTCGGCTCGGGCAAGGGCGGGGTCGGCAAGTCCACCACCGCGGTCAACCTGGCCCTGGCCCTGCAGCGGCTGGGGGCGAAGGTCGGCGTGCTGGACGCGGACGTCTACGGCCCCAGCGTGCCGGCCATGCTTGGCCTGTCGGGGCGACCGGAAAGCCCGGACGACAAGTCGATCGAGCCGATGCGCGCGTTCGGGGTGGAGGCCATGTCGATCGGCCTGCTGGTGGATGCCGACACGCCGATGATCTGGCGCGGGCCGATGGCCACCTCGGCGCTGACCCAGCTGTTCGCCGACACCCGCTGGGGCGACCTGGACTACCTGCTGGTCGACCTGCCGCCCGGCACCGGCGACATCCAGCTGACCCTGGCGCAGAAGATCCCGGTGGCCGGCGCGGTGATCGTGACCACGCCGCAGGAGATCGCCACCCTGGATGCGCGCAAGGCGCTGAAGATGTTCGAGAAGGTGCACGTGCCGGTGCTGGGCATCGTCGAGAACATGGCGGTGCACGTGTGCTCGAACTGCGGGCATGCCGAGCACCTGTTCGGCCAGGGCGGCGGCGAGGCGATGGCGCGGCAGTACGGGGTGCCGTTGCTCGGGTCGCTGCCGCTGGACCTGCGCATCCGCGAGCAGGGCGACGCCGGCGTGCCGGTGGTGGCCGCCGCCCCCGACTCGGCGCCGGCCCAGGCCTACCTGGCCGCGGCCCAGGCGATGGCCGCGCAGCTGGCCACGCGGCCGCGCGCCTCGATCCCGATCGCCTCGACGCTGGCCTGAACCGGGCGTTTCCCTTGTAGGAGCGGGCATGACCGCGACACGGGAGTCGGAATCACCGTGGGCGTCGCCTGTGCCAACGGCGTCGTGTCGCGGTCATGCCCGCTCCTACAAGGGAAGTGGGCTCGGCTAGAATCGGCCGGTCACGGGCCGCCGCGCCCCAGGAAACACCGCATGAGCATCAAGAGCGACCGCTGGATCCGCCGCATGGCCGAGCAGCACGGGATGATCGAGCCGTTCGAGCCGGGCCAGGTCAAGCACGCGGCCGATGGCCAGCGCATCGTCAGCTACGGCACTTCCAGCTACGGCTACGACGTGCGCTGCTCGCGCGAGTTCAAGGTGTTCACCAACATCAACTCGACCATCGTCGACCCCAAGCACTTCGACCCGAAGAGCTTCGTCGACGTCGAGGCCGACGAGTGCATCATCCCGCCCAACAGCTTCGCCCTGGCGCGCACGGTCGAGTTCTTCCGCATCCCGCGCGACGTGCTGGTGGTGTGCCTGGGCAAGAGCACCTATGCGCGCTGCGGGATCATCGTCAACGTGACCCCGCTGGAGCCGGAGTGGGAAGGGCACGTGACCCTGGAGTTCAGCAACACCACGCCGCTGCCGGCGCGGATCTACGCCAACGAGGGCGTGGCGCAGATGCTGTTCTTCCAGTCCGACGCCGACGACGTCTGCGAGACCTCGTACCGGGACCGCGGCGGCAAGTACCAGGGGCAGACCGGGGTCACCCTGCCGCGGACCTGATCGATCGCGTGCCGGCAGGCGGTAGCGCGGAAAGCACCGTCGGCCGTCGTCCCGGCGAACGCCGGGACCGGCGCCTTGGCTTTCCGTCCCTGAGACAAACAGCAGAAGTCGCTGGATCCCGGCGTTCGCCGGGACGACGGTGTTGCGCGTGCACGGGCCCGCTGTGACCGATGGAGACGTTGCGCCGCGGACCGGTGGATCCGGGGCTACTTGCGCTTGAACAGCAGCCCCACGCCGACCGCGACCAGCAGCGCCGGCCACCAGGTGGCCAGCAGGCTGCCCAGCCCGCTGTCGATCCATCCCAGGTTGCGGGCCAGGAAGAACAGGCCCAGGACGATCAGGACGAGCGCGGCGAACAGGTTGGAGCCCATGGCGGAGGGTCGGCGATAGGGATGAGGGCGCCTATCCTAGCCGCGAACGCCACGCCGCGGCACGTGCGGCCAGCGCGTCGGCCTCGTGGCGCACCGCCGCGCCGCTGCCCCAGACCGGGCCGGGCCAGGCCGGATCGCCGGCATGGCGGCCGACCAGGTGCACGTGCAGCTGGCGGACGATGTTGCCGAGCGCGCCGATGTTGAGCTTCTCCACCCCCGGCTCGCCGTGCAGCAGCTGCGCGGCGCGGTTGAGCTCGGCCAGCAGCAGGCGCTGCTGGCCGCCGTCCAGGTCGATCCACTCGCTGGCGCCGGGCACGCGCGGCACCAGCAGCAGCCAGGGAAAGCGGGTGTCGTCCATCAGCCGCACCTGCGACAGCGGGCCGTCGGCGACGAACACGCTGTCGGCGGCCAGCCGCGGATCCAGTTCGAACGCGCCGCCGTCGCTCATTGCAGGTGCTCGGCGAGGAAGTCCAGGCTGCGCTCGCGTGCCAGCCGGGCGCTGCCCTTGTCGTAGGCTTTCGGGTCGACGTCGCGGTTGAAGGCGTGGCCGGCCGGATAGGTGAACACCGGCATGGCCGGCAGCCGCCGCCGGTGGGCGTCCACCGCCTCGGGCTTGATCGAGGAATCGTGTTCGCCGAAGTGGAACATCACCGGCGCCTTAGGCGCGTCCACCAGCGCCGGGTCGTCGAGGTGGGGCAGGTTGCGCGCGCCGTAGTAGCTGACCGAGGGCAGGCCGAGCCTGAGCGCCGAGAGCATCGCCACGGTGCCGCCCCAGCAGTAGCCGACGGTGCCCACCGCGGGGTTCGCCTGGAAGGCGGCCAGGTGCGCGCGCAGGTGCGAGGCGGCGGACTCGACGATGCCCAGCGCGCGGTCCATGCCCAGCCGGTCGACCAGTTCGCGGCCGCGGGCGAAGCCGGCCTCGTCGTAGCCCAGTTCCATGCCGGGCTCGACCGGATCGAAGAACGCCGGCGCCAGCACCGCATAGCCTTCGGCGGCGTAGCCGTCGGCCACGTCGCGGATGTGCGGGTTGACCCCGAAGATCTCCTGGATCACGACCAGGCCGGCCTTCGGCTGCGCGGCCGGGTCGGCCTGCCAGGCGGCGACGGTGCCTGCGGGGGTGTCCAGCTGGATCCACTGGCCCATGGGGCTGCTCCGGTGGGAAGGGCCGCCCAGTGTAGGCGCCGGTTGGTGGGCGTGCCGTCATGCCCGGCGTTCCGGTGCGCCGTCCATGGAGGGAGGGGCCTGCCATCCGGCAGCCCAGAGAATGAGGGTTCCGGGAAAAACCAGTCACCGTCGTCCCGGCGTCCGCCGGGACGACGGGCGCGGAGGACGGGCCGGTTACTGAACGCCGGTCCAGGCGGCGCGGGCCGGCCGCGTATAATTCCGCGCCCCGGCCGCGCCGGGTCCGCCACCGTTCCGGCAGCCCGTTCACCGAATCTCCTATGTCCCTGCAGAACCCCAAGGTCGGCTTCGTCAGCCTCGGCTGCCCGAAGGCGCTGGTCGACTCCGAACGCATCCTCACCCAGCTGCGGGTCGAGGGCTACGCCATCGTGCCCAGCTACGACGACGCCGACGTGGTGGTGGTCAACACCTGTGGCTTCATCGACTCGGCGGTGGCCGAGTCGCTGGACGCGATCGGCGAGGCGATGAACGAGAACGGCAAGGTCATCGTCACCGGCTGCCTGGGCAAGCGCTCGGAACTGATCCGCGAGCAGTACCCGGACGTGCTGGCGATCTCCGGCCCGCAGGACTACGGCAGCGTGATGGAGGCGGTGCACGCGGCGCTGCCGCCCAGGCACGATCCGTTCGTCGATCTGGTTCCCCGCGGACGCCTTGGCGTCCGCGATGAAGAGGATGTCGGGATCAAGCTCACGCCGCACCACTACGCCTACCTGAAGATTTCCGAGGGCTGCAACCACCGCTGCAGCTTCTGCATCATCCCCTCGATGCGCGGCGACCTGGTCTCGCGCCCGGTGGACGAGGTGCTGCGCGAGGCCGAGCGGCTGGTCAAGGGCGGCGTGCGCGAACTGCTGGTGGTCTCGCAGGACACCTCGGCCTATGGCGTGGACCTGAAGTACGCCGCGCGGCAGTGGCGCGGCCGCGAGTACCAGACCCGGATGAAGGCGTTGTGTGAGGGCCTGTCCGAACTGGATGCGTGGACCCGCCTGCACTACGTCTACCCGTATCCGCACGTGGACGACGTCATCCCGCTGATGGCCGAGGGCAAGGTCCTTCCCTACCTGGACATCCCGTTCCAGCACGCCAGCCCGCGCGTGCTCAAGCTGATGAAGCGCCCGGGCGCGGTCGACAAGACCCTCGAGCGCGTGCAGCGCTGGCGCGCGGCGTGCCCGCAGCTGACCCTGCGCTCGACCTTCATCGTCGGCTTCCCCGGCGAGACCGAGGCCGAGTTCGAGGAACTGCTCGACTTCCTCGACGAGGCGCAGCTGGACCGGGTCGGTGCCTTCGCCTATTCGCCGGTGGATGGCGCGGCGGCCAACGCGCTGCCCGACCCGGTACCCGAAGAGGTCAAGCAGGAACGCCTGGCCCGCTTCATGGAGCGCCAGGGCGAGATTTCCGCCGCGCGTCTGGAAGCCAAGGTCGGCACCGTGCAGCGCTGCCTGGTCGACCTGCTCGATGGCGAGCTGGCGCTCGCCCGCTCGATGGCCGATGCCCCGGAGATCGACGGCACCGTGCAGATCCAGGACGGACGCGATGCCGGCCTGCAGCCGGGCGAGTTCGTCGACGTGCGGATCATGGGCAGCGACGAGCACGACCTGTACGGCGAGGTGGAGTATGCCGAGGCGTCGGGCGATTCCGCGCCGCTGGGGCTGCGCCTGGTCTAGGCCGTTCGCTCCGTAGTGAGGCGCTCCTTCCTGCAGCCGACCGTCATCCGACCCAACGCCGCCACCATCACCGTCGTTCCCGCGAAGGCGGGAACCCAGCGACTTTGCACGCCGTGGCCGATAGCGGCGCATCAAGTCACTGGGTGACCAGCCATTCGGCTGTGGAAAAGCGCCTCACGCCTTCGCGGGAACAACGGCTTCCTTGTCCCTAGCGCGGACGACGGTTTTTTCTTGCGGTGGATTGCCGATACGGCGCGGGCTCAGCCGCCGTACTCCACCGACACGATGGCGAACCGCGCCGCCCCACCCGGCAGCTGCGCCTCCATTTCGTCGTCGACCCGCTTCTTCAGCAGCGCCCGCGCCAGCGGTGAGTCGATGCTGATCCAGCCGGCCGCCGCGTCGGTTTCGTCCGGGCCGACGATGCGGTAGCGGACCAGTTCGCCGCTGTCGATCCGCTCCAATTCGACCCAGGCGCCGAAGAACACCGCCTCCGGATCGGACGGTGCCGCGTCGATCACCCGCAGCGCCGGCACGCGCTTGCTCAGGTAGCGCACGCGCCGGTCGATCTCGCCCAGTTGCTTCTTGCGGTAGGTGTACTCGGCGTTCTCCGAGCGGTCGCCCTCGGCCGCGGCGGCGGCCAGCGCCTTGACCACCTCCGGGCGCCGCACCCGCCACAGCTCGTCCAGTTCGGCCTTCAGCCGCTCGTGGCCGGCGCGGGTGATCAGCGCGGTGCTCTTCTCGGGTGGGGGACGCCAGCGGGACATGCGGGTCTTGCGGCAGTGACGGGCCGGTATTGTGTAGGAGCCGGGTTCAGCCGGCGACACGCCACGTCGGCACAGGCGACGCCCTCATGATCCGACGCTCGTGTCGCCGGCTGAACCCGGCTCCTACAAGAGCGTCAGCGCTTCTTGCCGCCGAACACGCCCAGGATCCCGCGCACCACCTGGTTGGTGATGGTGCGCGCGGCCTGCTTGCTGGAGGCCTCGATCACGCCCTGGCGGCGGCCGTTGCCGAACAGCACGTCCTGCACCGCCTTGCCGAAGCCGCCGTCCTGCGCCGGTGCCTGGGTGCGCCCGCCCGTGCCACGGCCACGCGCCGGTGGCGCCTCGGCGGCGTCGGCCGCGGCCTGCGCGCGGGCGGCCAGCATTTCCGCCGCCGATTCGCGGTCGATGGCCTTGTCGTAGCGCGTGCCCAGCGGGCTGCCGGCACGCACCTGCGCGCGCTCGGCTTCGCTGATCGCGCCCATCCGGCAGCGCGGCGGCGCGATCAGGGTCTGCTGCACCGGCGAGGGCACGCCCTTGTCCTGCAGCGTGGAGACCAGCGCCTCGCCGGTGCCCAGCTGCGACAGCACCGAGGCCACGTCGAGTCGTGGATTGGTCACGAAGGTCTCGGCCGCGGTCCTGACCGCCTTCTGGTCGCGCGGGGTGTAGGCGCGCAGCGCGTGCTGCACGCGGTTGCCGAGCTGGCCGAGGATGTTGTCCGGCACGTCGTCGGGGAACTGCGAGCAGAAGTACACGCCCACGCCCTTGGAACGGATCAGCCGCACCACCTGCTCGATGCGCTGGCGCAGCGCCGGTGGCGCGTCGTCGAACAGCAGGTGGGCCTCGTCGAAGATGAAGGCCAGCCGGGGCTTGTCCAGGTCGCCGACCTCGGGCAGGTTCTCGAACAGTTCCGACAGCAGCCACAGCAGGAAGGTGGCGTACAGGCGCGGCTTGAGGATCAGCTGGTCGGCGGCGAGGATGCCGATCACGCCGCGGCCGTCGTGGTTGACCCGCATGATGTCGGCCAACTCCAGGGCCGGTTCGCCGAAGAAGCCCTCGCCGCCGTCCTGCGCCAGGCGCAGCAGCGCGCGCTGGATCGCCGCCACCGACTGCGGGCTGACCAAACCGTATTCGGTGGAGACCGCCTTGCGCTCCTCGGCCACCAGGTTGAGCAGGGCGCGCAGGTCGGCCAGGTCCAGCAGCAGCAGGCCGCGGTCGTCGGCCAGCTTGAACACGATGTCGAGCACGCCGGCCTGGGTGTCGTTCAGTTCCAGGATGCGGCCGAGCAGGGTCGGGCCCATCTCGCTGACCGTGGTCCGCACCGGGTGGCCCAGCTTCCCGTACAGGTCCCAGAACACCACCGGGCTGGCGGCGGGCGCGTAGCCGGCCACGCCGATCTCGTTGGCGCGGTCGAGCAGCTTGCCGCTGGCCTCGCCGGCCACCGCCAGTCCGGCCACGTCGCCCTTCACGTCGGCCATGAATACCGGCACCCCGATCCGCGAGAAGCCCTCGGCCAGGGTCATCAGGGTCACGGTCTTGCCGGTGCCGGTGGCACCGGCGACCAGGCCGTGGCGGTTGCCGTACTTCGGCTGCAGGACGACAGGAATGTCGTCGGTGATGCCCTTGCCCAGCAGGATCGGGTCCATTCGCTGCCTCCTGGCGGAATCGTATGGGTGTCCCAGCCGATTCTAGCGGCACGTCCAGCGGCCCGCCGCGGCTTGCCGCGCGCGCCGGCGGGGGGCTAACCTGCCAGTCGCTCCGTCTGCCGATGTGTCCCGATGTTCTCCCGTTTGCGTAAAGGCTGGCCGCTGGCCGCCGTCCTGCTGTTCTGCTTCACTCCCTCCGCCTTCGCCCAGCGCGTCCCGGCCAAGGACAAGGCCGCCGCCGACGTGCTGGTCCAGCGCATGGCCGCCGCCGAGCAACGCTACCGCGACGCCCTGGTCCTGGCCGCCAACGGCGATCCCAAGGGCACGACCGAGAGCAACGAGGCGCTGGAGGACATGGAGGACGTGGTCGATGCCTGCGTGAAGCAGCGCGGCTGCCCGATGTCCGACCTGCTGGCGACCTGGAAGCGCCTGCTCAAGGCCGAGGTCGACGTCGCCGGCGAGGAACTGGACGAGGACCCGGGCGAGGACGAACTGCTCGAGGCCGACACCGCGCTGGCCGCCGACATCCCCGAGGCGGCGCGCACCGCCCGGCTGGTCGGCGACGACAACCGCCACGCCTTCGACCGCATGGTCCAGTTCAACCCGGCAGTGCAGGCCGGCATCCGCCGCTGGCTGACCGACATGCGGCCGGCGCTGATGACCAGCTACGAGAACTACCAGGCGATGCGCCACCTGATGTGGCCGGAGTTCGAGCGCCAGGGGCTGCCCGAGGCGCTGCTGTTCGGGATCATGGCCAAGGAATCCAATGGCCGCGTGCACGCGGTGTCGCGCGCCGGCGCGGCCGGGCCGATGCAGTTCATGCCCGCCACCGGCCGCCGTTTCGGCCTGGGCCCGGACGACACCGGCTTCGATAGCCGTTACGACCCGCGCAGCGCGGCCATGGCCAGCGCGGCCTACCTCAACGAACGGTTGCGGCAGCTCAACAACGACATGGAACTGTCGCTGGCCGGCTACAACGGCGGCGAGGGCCGGGCCCTGCGCGTGCACCGGGCCAGCGGCGGCACCGGGTTCTGGAACGCCTCGGTCTACGACCAGTTCCCGGCCGAGACCCGCGATTACGTGCCGATGGTGATCGCCGCGGCCTGGATCTACCTGCACCCGCGCCAGTATGGCGTGACCTTCCCGAAGGTCGACGCGCACCCGGCCCAGTTCAAGCTCACCCGTCCGGCCAGCATCTACGAACTGACCATCTGCCTGGGCAACCAGGGTTCGCACAACGGCTACATGCGCACCCTGCGCAACCTCAATCCGCGCTACGAGGCCGATGCCTGGATCCCGGCCGGGACCACGCTCAACGCCACCACCCGGATCGCCGGCCTGTACCACCGCCACTGCAGCGGCGGCGCGCGCGCCGACCTGGCGCGGGCGCTGGTCACCGCCGACGTCAACATGGCGCTGGTGCGCGACACGCCGTACGGGAATGTCGCCGTGGGCAACGTGACCCCGCTGCCGGGCGCGCCACGGGCCGCGGCCGCGCCGGCGGCCAAGCCGAAGGTCCGCAGCTACAAGGTCGCCCAGGGCGACACCCTGGGCCGCATCGCCCAGCGCCACGGCTGCGACGTGAAGACACTGGCCCGCGCCAACGGTCTCAAGGCGCCCGCCTACAGCGTGCGCCAGGGCCAGCAGCTGCAGCTGGAAGGCTGCCGCATGTAGGAGCCCACATCAGTGGGCGACACGGGCGTCGGGATCACGAAGGCGTCGCCTGTGCCGAGGGCGTCGTGTCGCCGGCTGAACCCGGCTCCTACAACAGCTGCGACGCGGCCGCTTTCCTGTAGGAGCTGACTTCAGTCGGCGACACGGGCGTCGGGATCACGAAGGTGTCGCCTGTGCCGAGGGGGTCGTGTCGCCGGCTGAACCCGGCTCCTACAACCGCCGCGACGCGGCCGCTCTTCTGTAGGAGCTGACTTCAGTCGGCGACACGGGCGTCGGGATCACGAAGGTGTCGCCTGTGCCGAGGGGGTCGTGTCGCCGGCTGAACCCGGCTCCTACAACCGCTACGACGCGGCCGCTCTTCTGTAGGAGCTGACTTCAGTCGGCGACACGGGCGTCGGAAACACGGGGGCGTCGCCTGTGCCGACGGCATAGCGTCGCGTGCAAGCCCGGCTCCTACAAAGGGTTCAGCGCGTGCGGTAAGCCAGCGCTTGCCCCAGCCGCACCGGTGATTCGGCCGCCAGCCCCGGCGCCAGCGTCGCCGCGCCCGGCGGCAGCAGCACGATCACCGTGGAGCCATAGTTGAAGCGTGCCATCTCGGCGAAGCGCTCCAGCACGATGCCCTTGCCGCGCCAGTCCTTGCGGGTGACGGCGTCGCCATAGGCGGGGATCTCCTCGCCGCTCCACACCGTCTCCACCCCCGAGACCAGCAGCGCGCCGACCATCACCGAGGCCATCGGCCCGAAGTCGGTGTCGAAGTGGCAGACCAGGCGCTCGTTGCGGGCGAACAGCCGCGGCACCTTCGCCACCGCCGCCGGGCCGACGCTGAACAGCCGCCCGGGCACGTGCACGGTCTCGCGCAGGGTGCCGGTCCAGGGCATGTGCACGCGGTGGTAGTCGCGCGGCGACAGGTACACGGTGGCGTAGCGGCCGCCGGCAAACGCGCGTGCGGCCTCCGCGTCGCCGAGCAGTTCCTCGACGCCGAACGACTGGCCCTTGGCCTGGAAGCAGCGCCCGTCCTCGATCGCGCCGAGTTGGCTGATCCGGCCGTCGGCCGGCATCAGCAGCGCGCGCGGGTCCGGATCGGGCATGCGCGCACCGGGCTTCAGCGCGCGGGTGAAGAAGGCGTTGAAGCTCGGATAGGCGGCCGGGTCCGGCTGCGCGGCCTCGTCCAGGTCCACGCCGAAGCGGCGCACCACCGTATCGATCAGCCGCTGCTTCAACCACGGCTTCTGCGAATACGCGGCGCGGCGCGCGAGCGAGGACAGCAGCCGGTGCGGCAGCGCCCAGCTCAGGGTGGTCGCCAGGCTCACGGCGCGCGGTCCTGCGCGGTCAGGCGTGCCAGGTCGTCGGCGATGGCCGCCGGCTGGAACGGCGGCCGGATCAGCCCGGCCAGCCGGCCCTGCGGGTCGAGCACGGCGATGTTGGCCGAATGGTCGACGCTGTAGTCCTGCGGGTTCTGCTCGAAGCCCTTGCCCGGCACCTTCATGAACACGAAGCCGACCGAGGTGGCGAACTTTTCCAGCGCCGGCACGTCGCCGGTCGCGGCCAGGGTGTCGGGGTGGAACGCGTGCGCGTATTCGCCGGCCTTGCGCGGGTCGTCGCGCTCGGGGTCCACCGACACGAACAGCACCCGCGGGCGGGTCGATTCGGGCAGCGCCTCCCACTGCTTCTGCGCCTGGGCCAGCTCGGCCAGGGTGGTCGGGCACACGTCCGGGCAGAAGGTGAAGCCGAGGAACACCAGGGTCCAGTGCCCGGCCAGTTCGCCCGGCACCAGCGGCGTGCCGTCGGACTGGCGCAGGTTGAACGGCGGCAGCTCGCGCGGTTGCGGCAACAGGGTGACGGTCTGTAGGGCCGGGGCGGACGGGACGTCGTCGCGGCCGAGCAGGTGGTAGGCGGCCAGCAGCCCGAGGCCGGCGGCGAGCGCGGCGACGAGGATGTAGCCGAAGGTGCGGTTGAACATGCGTCAGCGGTCCGGAGGCGGCTTTCAGGCCGGCCATGATACCGGCAGCGCCGGGAGGCCGACGTCATGGCCCCGGGGGCGATGGCCTATAATCGCCGGCCTTTCCCGACCGACGCGCCCGCGCGGCGCCGCGCCATGACCGCCGACCCGGCCGCCGAGCTGCACACGATCATCGACCTGATCCGCTACGGCGGCAGCCGCTTCAACGCGGCCGGGCTGACCTTCGGCCACAGCTACGACAACGCCATGGACGAGGCGACCCAGCTGGTCCTGCACGCCCTGCACCTGCCGCACGACCTGAGCCCGGTCTACGGCCAGTCGCGGCTGACCACGGAAGAGAAGCGCACGATCCTGGCCCTGTTCCAGCGCCGCATCGACGAGCGCGTGCCGGCCGCCTACCTGACCGGCGAGGCCTGGTTCGCCGGGCTCAGCTTCAAGTCCGATGCGCGCGCGCTGGTGCCGCGCTCGCCGATCGCCGAACTGATCGAGAACGGCTTCGAGCCGTGGCTGGGCGGGCGCGAGGTGCGCCGCGCGCTGGACCTGTGCACCGGCTCGGGCTGTATTGCCATTGCCATGGGCCACCACAACCCGGACTGGCAGGTCGACGGCGTGGACATCAGCGACGACGCCCTGGCCCTGGCCTCCGAGAACAAGGCGCGCCTGCACGCCGACAACGTGACCCTGCTCAAGTCCGACCTGTTCGCCGGCCTGACCGGGCGCCACTACGAGCTGATCGTCAGCAACCCGCCGTACGTCACCGACGACGAGACCGACGCGCTGCCGAAGGAATATTCGTACGAGCCGGAACTGGGCCTGCGCGCCGGCCCCGACGGGCTGGACCTGGTGCTGAAGATCCTGCGCGACGCGCCGCTGCACCTGTCGCAGGACGGCCTGCTGATCTGCGAGGTCGGCGAGTCCGAGCGGCACCTGGTCGAACTGCTGCCGGAACTGGACCTGGCCTGGATCGAGTTCAAGGTCGGGCAGATGGGCATCTTCGCGGTCGAGTGCCGCGACCTGATCGCGCACAACGCGCGCATCGCCGAGTTGGCCGCGGCGCGGAGCTGAGGTTTCGCAGGCCGGAAGGGCAAAGGCAAACGCGAACGCGCTGGCTTCGGAGGGAGTCCGCCGTCCTGCGGGGAGGGGGCGCACCCTTCGGGACGACATCCTGTCTTTACTCAGGGCCGTGGCACATCCATGTGCCACTTGCCCCCCCCTCCCCGCAGGCCGACGGCCTTCGGTGCGGGTCCGGGTATGCGCTTCGGTGGAGCAAGAGCTACGGCCAGGCCAAAGCGCTGCTTTGTCTCCCGCGCGACCGAAGACACAGGTCTTAAAGATCGCGAAAGTCCGCCACCGCATGGGGGATGGACCAAGTGGCACATGGATGTGCCACGACCCGAGTAAAGACAGGATGTCGTCCCGAGGGATGGGCCATCCCCCACGCGGTGGCGGACTCCGTCCGAAGCCAGCGTTCTTGCCTTGTCCGGTTGGTGTGCGGGTAACGCTCCCCGTTTCGATCCGCCGAAACCGTTGCCAAGGCAACGTTTCGACCTGGCCTGACGCACTGCAGCAACCGCGCCGATATGCGATCCTTGCGCGTCTTCCACCGGTTCTCCCCCGCGGAGCGCGCCTTGAGCAGCAACACCTTCGGCAAGCTGTTGTCGATCACCACCTTCGGCGAGTCGCATGGCCCGGCCATCGGCTGCGTGGTCGACGGCTGCCCGCCAGGACTGGAGCTGGCGCCGGAGGAGTTCGCCCACGACCTGCAGCGCCGCGCCACCGGCAAGTCGCGCCACACCTCGGCGCGGCGCGAGGCTGACGAGGTCGAGATCCTGTCCGGCGTCTACGAAGGCCGCACCACCGGCACCCCGATCGCGCTGCTGGTCCGCAACACCGACGCGCGCAGCAAGGACTACGCGAACATCGCCGCGCAGTTCCGCCCGGGCCATGCCGACTACAGCTACTGGCAGAAGTACGGCATCCGCGACCCGCGCGGCGGCGGCCGCAGCTCGGCGCGCGAGACCACCATGCGCGTGGCCGCCGCGGTGATCGCCAAGAAGTGGCTCAGGCAGCGTTACGGCGTGACCGTGCGCGGCTTCCTGGCCCAGTTGGGCGAAGTCGCACCGGCCGGCTTCGACTGGAGCGCGGTGGAAGACAACCCGTTCTTCTGGCCGCACGCGGCGCAGGTGCCGGAGCTGGAGGCGTACATGGACGCGCTGCGCAAGTCCGGCGATTCGGTCGGAGCACGGGTCACGGTGGTCGCCGATGGCGTGCCGCCGGGCTGGGGCGAACCGATCTACGGCAAGCTCGACGGCGAACTGGCCGCGGCGCTGATGAGCATCAACGCGGTCAAGGGCGTGGAGATCGGCGACGGTTTCGGCGTGGTCGCGCAGAAGGGCACGCACCACCGCGACCTGATTGCGCCGGAAGGCTTCGCCAGCAACCACGCCGGCGGCATCCTCGGCGGCATCTCCACCGGCCAGCAGGTGGTCGCCTCGCTCGCGCTCAAGCCCACCTCCAGCCTGCGCCTGCCCGGGCCGACCGTGGACGTGGACGGCAACGCGGTGGAGGTGGTCACCACCGGCCGCCACGATCCGTGCGTGGGCATCCGCGCCACGCCGATCGCCGAGGCAATGGTCGCGCTGGTGCTGATGGACCAGGCGCTGCGCCACCGCGCCCAGTGCGGCGACGTCGGCGAGGTCGCGCCGCGCATTCCCGCGGGCGCCGGCGATATCGGCGCGGCCGGGCAGGGGAGCCGGGACTAGGGCCATGGCCGGATCGCGTCCGCGCGTATGGGTGTCGCAGCCACTGTTCGACGACATTGTCGGGCAGCTCGCGGCGCACTGCGACGTGGATGCGGTCGCGGAGGTCACCGAGCACGACCCGGCCGCCATCGCCGCCGCGCTGCGCGAGGCCGACGGCGCGCTGGTCACGCTCAACGAGCGCATCGGTGCGCAGGAACTCGCTGGCGCCCCGCGCCTGCGCGCCATCGCCAACGTCGGCGTCGGCTACAACAACCTCGACATTCCCGCGCTGGATGCGGCCGGCATCGTCGCCACCAACACGCCCGAGGTGCTGAGCGAGACCACCGCCGACCTCGGCTTCGCACTGCTGATGGCCGCCGCGCGCCGGATCACCGAGTCCGAGCGCTGGTTGCGCGAAGGCCGCTGGAAGCAGTGGTCGTTCTCGACGATGCTCGGCGCCGACATCCACGGCAGCACCCTGGGCATCCTTGGCATGGGCCGGATCGGGCAGGGCATCGCCCGCCGCGGCCACCACGGCTTCGGCATGAAGGTGCTGTACCACAACCGCTCGCGCTTGCCGGAGACGGTCGAGCGCCGGGTGGGCGCGCGCTACGTCGATTTCGACACCCTGCTGGCGCAGGCCGACCACCTGGTGCTGGTGCTGCCGTATTCGCCGGCCAGCCACCACCTCATCGACGCGGCTGCGCTGGCGAAGATGAAGCCCACGGCCACGCTGGTGAACGTCGCCCGCGGCGGCCTGGTCGACGAACCGGCGCTGGCCGACGTGCTGGCCCACGGCCGCCTGGCCGCGGCCGGGCTGGACGTGTACGAGGGCGAGCCGGCGGTGCGCCCGGAGCTGCTGGCGCTGCGCAACGTGGTGCTGACCCCGCACATCGGCAGCGCCTCGCTGGCCACGCGCCGGGCGATGGTGCAGCTGGCGGTGGACAACCTGCTGGCCGCGCTCGGCGTCGGGCCGCGGGCCGGCCACCCGGCCAACCCGGTCACCGCGAAAAAGACGACCGCCATCGCCGGCCAGGGCGAGGGCAAAGCCGCGGCCGGCAAACGACAGGGAACCTCCGCCTAGCCCGACGGGCTGCACCCGGAGGGAGGTTCCCCGAACCCGGCCGCACGCGCGCACTGCGCGACCCCGCAACGAATCCGAATACCCCACGAATCCGAGAACACCCCATGAGCAATGCAGAACGTCGTTTCACCGTCGCCGTCGTCGGCGCCACCGGCGCGGTCGGCGAGACCATGCTGGCCATCCTGGCCGAGCGCCAGTTTCCGGTCGGAAAGATCATCGCCCTGGCGTCCGAGCGCTCGGCCGGGGGCGACGTTGAATTCGCCGGCCGCAAGATCGAGGTCCAGGACCTGGCCGGCTTCGATCCGACCGGCGTGGACATCGCCCTGTTCTCGGCTGGCGGCGGCGTGTCCAAGGAATACGCGCCGAAGTTCGCCGCGGCCGGCGCGGTGGTGATCGACAACTCCTCGGCGTTCCGCTACGACGACGACGTGCCGCTGGTGGTCTCGGAGGTCAACCCGGAGGCCGCGAAGCACCGTCCGCGCGGGATCATCGCCAACCCCAACTGCTCGACCATGCAGATGCTGGTCGCGCTGGCGCCGCTCCACCGCGAGTACGGCATCGAGCGGATCAACGTGGCCACCTACCAGTCGGTGTCCGGCGCCGGCCGTTCGGCGCTGGAGGAGCTGGGCCGGCAGACCGGCGCGCTGCTCAACTTCCAGGACGCCGATCCGCAGCGCTTCCCGGTGCAGATCGCCTTCAACCTGATCCCGCACATCGACGACTTCCAGGACAACGGCTACACCAAGGAGGAGATGAAGCTGGTCTGGGAGACCCGCAAGATCCTCGGCGACGACTCCATCCAGGTGAACCCGACCGCGGTGCGCGTGCCGGTGTTCTTCGGCCATTCCGAGGCGGTGGCGATCGAGACGAAGAAGAAGGTCACGCCGGAGGCCGCGCGCGAGCTGCTGGAGCGCTCGCCCGGCGTGGAGGTGGTGGACGAGCGCAGGGCCGGCGGCTACCCGACCCCGGTCACCCACGCCTCGGGCAACGACGCGGTGTACGTGGGCCGGATCCGCGAGGACTTCTCGCACCCGCGCGGCCTGAACCTGTGGATCGTGTCCGACAACATCCGCAAGGGCGCCGCGCTCAACGCGGTGCAGGTGGCGGAGCTGGTGGCGCAGGAAGGCTGAGGCCGGTGCGGCGCGGGCTCGCAGCCTGCGCCGCGCTTTCTTGCAGGAGCGGGCATGACCGCGACCCGGGCGTCGGAATCCAGAGGGCGTCGCCTGGGCCGACGGCGTCGGGTCGCGGTCATGCCCGCTCCTACAATGGCGGGGCCTCGGCTATAGTGCGGCGCATGAGAAGCAGGGGACGGGGCGCCACGCGCCCGTGGCATTGGTTGCTGGCGCTCGCGCTGTTGCTGCTGAGCGGCGGCGCGATGGCGCTCGGCCTGGGCCAGATCCGGGTGCTGTCCGCGCCCGGCCAGCCGCTGCTGGCCGAGATCCCGATCATTTCCAACGAACCGGGCGAGCTCGAGAACGCGCGTGCGCGCCTGGCCTCGCCGGAGACTTTCGCCCGCGTCGGCCTGCAGCCGCCGTCGGGGCTGGTCCGCGACCTGCAGTTCGAGATCACCACCGATGCCCAGGGCCGCGCCGTGGTCCGGGTCACCAGCAGCGCGCCGGTCGACGTGCCGGCCGTGGGTTTCCTGGTCGAAGTCGACTGGGGCCAGGGCCGGCTGGTGCGCGAATACTCGGCGCTGGTCGCCGCGCCGCGGACCGCCGAGGCGATCGAGGCGCCGGTGATCGAAGCGCCGCGGGCGATGCCTTCGGACGCCATCGTGCGCGAACCGCAGCCCGTGCCCGTCGCGCCCGCGGCGGTACCCGCGCCGCCTGCCGCACCCGCCGCGCCGGCGCCGGCGCCTGCGCCTGCGCCTGCGCCTGCGCCACGCGCCGCGGCCAGCGTCGCCACCGCCGCGCCCGGCGAGGTGCTCGCGCGGATCGAGCGCGGCCAGACCCTGTCGCAGATCGCCGCGGGCATGGACCGCGGCGGCCGCAGCCTCAACGAAGCGATGGTGGCGCTGCTGCGGGCCAATCCCGAGGCCTTCATCGGCGGCAACATCCATCGCGTGCGCGCCGGTGCGGAGTTGCGGATGCCGGGCGCGGCCGACTACGAGGCCGACGCGGCCAGCGCCGCGGCGCTGGTGCGCGAACAGACCGCGCAGTGGCGGCAGGCCGTGCGCCCGATCCCACAGCCGGCCGATGCCGGCACGGTGCCGGCGACCGCCGCCGCGTCCGCTCCGGCCGCGGCGCCGCCAGCGGCAGCGTCCGGCGCGCGGCTGGAAATCGCGCCGGCGGCCGCAGCGGCCGGCACCCAGGCGACAGAATCCGGACTCGGCGCCGGTGGCGAGGGCGACATGCTGGCAAACGAACAACTGCGCCAGGCCCGGGAAGACCTGGCCACGCGCGACTCGGAACTGGCGGAACTGCGCAGCCGGGTCGAGGAACTGGAGAAGCTGCAGCAGCAGCAATCCAGGCTGATCGAGCTCAAGGACAGCGAACTGGCCGCCGCGCAGCAGACGCTGGCGAAAACCAATGCCGCGTCCGCGGCGCAGGGCGACGGCGCCGCCCCGGCCTGGCTGTGGGCCGGCGTCGGCCTGCTGCTGGTGGCCGCGCTGGTGTGGTGGCTGGCGCGCCGGCCCAAGCCGTTGCCGATCCCGGTCGCCCGCAGTGGCGGTTTCGACGCGGCGGCGCTGGCCGCGGCGGTGCCACAGCCGCAGACGTCGGCCGATCCGACGCTGGCGGCCGACACCCCGGAAGAGGCGCACCATCCCTACGAGGACACCCCGTACCCGGCCGCGACCCATCCGGACGACGGCACGGCGCCGGCCTGGCATACCGGCACGGCCGGCGCGGCGATCGGCCTGGCGCCGCTGAACCCGGCCCCGGCCGGGCGCGAGCGCCTGGAGCTGGCCATCGCCTACCTCGACCTGGGTGACGTGGAGACCGCGCGGACCCTGCTGCACGAGGTCGCCGCCGGCCACGATCCGTCCGCGCGCGACGAAGCGGCGCAGCTGCTTCGCGAGATCGGCTGATCCGGGAAGCGCCGCGGTCATGCGTTACGCGCTGGGCGTCGAATACGACGGCGGCGGCTTCCAGGGCTGGCAGGCGCTCGGGCCGTCCGGGCCGCCGACCGTGCAGGCTGCGCTCGAGCGCGCGCTGAGCTCGGTGGCCGACCAGGCCATCACCGTGACCTGCGCCGGGCGCACCGACGCCGGCGTCCACGCCGAATGCCAGGTCGTGCATTTCGACAGCACCGCCGAGCGCGACCCGCGCGCATGGACCCTGGGCGTGACCGGCCGCCTGCCGCCGGCCGTGTGCGTGCGCTGGTGCGTGCCGGTGCCGCTCGAATTCAGTGCGCGCTTCTCGGCGCGCGCGCGCCGCTACCGCTACCGCCTGGTCAACCGCCAGGTGCGGCCGGCGCTGTACCGGCAGCTGATGGCCTGGGAACGCCGGCCGCTGGACGCCGAGGCGATGCACCGCGCCGCCCAGGCGCTGCTGGGCGAGAACGACTTCAGCGCCTTCCGCACCGTGCACTGCCAGGCGCCGCACGCGCGCCGCGACCTGCAGGAGATCGGGGTGCGACGGGTCGGCGAGACGGTGGAGATCGAAGTGCAGGCCAACGCTTTCCTGCACCACATGGTCCGCAACATCGTCGGCTCGCTGCTGGAAGTGGGCGCTGGCGCCCAGCCGGAGGACTGGATCGCGCAGCTGCTGGCAGGCCGCGACCGCACCCTGGCCGGGCCGACCGCGCCGCCGCAGGGGCTGGTGTTCCTGCGTCCGCTGTATCCTCCGGAATGGGGCCTGCCCGCGGAGGTGACGCTGTGAACCGCACCCTGTACCGCACCCGGATCAAGTTCTGTGGCATGACCCGCCCGGGCGACGTGCGCCTGGCCGGCGAACTGGGCGTGGACGCGGTCGGCTTCGTCTTCGCCGAGGGCAGTCCACGCCGGCTGGCGCCGACCGAGGCGCGGCAGCTGCGCCTGGCGGTGGCGCCGATGGTCAGCGTGGTGGCGCTGTTCCGCGACAACGGCGCCGCCGAGGTGCGCGAGGTGGTGCGCCAGGTGCGCCCGCACCTGCTGCAGTTCCACGGCGAAGAGGACGACGCGTTCTGCCGCGCGTTCCGCGTGCCGTGGATGAAGGCCGTACCGATGGGAAATGGCGAAGCCTGGGACGCGCGCACGCTGCAGCAGCGCTGGCCCAACGCCGACGGCTTCCTGTTCGACAGCCACGGCAAGGGGCAGGGCGGCGGCACCGGCCATGCCTTCGACTGGAGCCGCATCCCCACCGGGCTGCACCGGCCGTTCGTGCTGGCCGGCGGCATCACCCCCGACAACGTCCAGGATGCGGTCCTGGCCACTCTGCCCTGGGCGGTCGACGTGGCCAGCGGCATCGAGGTGGCGCCCGGGATCAAGGACGGCGAGAAGATGCGCCGGTTCGTCGCCGAGGTGCGACGGGCCGATTGCAGCGAGTAGGGCGCGCGTTCGCTGTGCCTGGATACGTGGTGCGTCGCTTTCGGTGACGGCGAGGCGGCGTAGTGCGGCCGCTCCATCTCCACCGTCGTCCCGGCGTAGGCCGGGACCTAGCGCCTTTCCGCCGTTTGATGCCAACGTAGAAGCCTGAAGTCACTGGGTCCCGGCCTACGCCGGGACGACGGGGCGGGGTTGTAGGAGCCGGGTTCAGCCGGCGACTCGACGCCATTGGCACAGGCGACGCCCCCGTGATTCCGACGCCCGTGTCGCCGACTGAAGTCAGCTCCTACAGAAGAGCGGCCGACGCCGCAGCTGGTTTGTCGGCCGCGCCGCCCGATTGGTGGCCCGGCGCATGGTGGGTGAAGTGCGAATGGCGCGCGCTGCGTGCCGCTGTCATCCACCGGCAAGAAAGGCAGGGCAGCATCGCGCCGGTTGGCACAGCATGGCAGCGCCGGTGCGTCGGCCAGTGGCGCCATGCCCGGGCACGATCGACTTTGCGCCGCCGAGCAAACCGCGTTAGCGTTCGGCAGGCAGGGGATGGCGGTGCCGCCGGCATCCGCATCCAGCGTGTCCTGGGGAGGGCATGGACCGGTGTCGGCCTCCGCGCGGCGGATGCAGGCAGGCGGTTCCGTTTGCCAGTCCCGTGTCCCGGTCAGGATCAGACGCCATGCCTGTTGCGCCCCGCCGCCCGCCTGCCACCGCCTCCAGCCGCGCCGGCACCCGCAAGAAATCCTCGCCTGCGAAGACCACCCGCCGCGGCACGCTGCTGGTCGATCTCGCCCTGCAGGGCGGCGGCGCGCATGGCGCCTTTACCTGGGGCGTGCTCGACCGGCTGCTGGAGGAGGAGTGGCTGCAGATCGACGGCATCTCCGGCACCTCGGCCGGGGCGATGAACGCGGCGGTGCTGGTCGACGGCTACGGCAAGGGCGGCCGCGAGGGCGCGCGCGCCGCGCTGGCCGCGTTCTGGCGAGCGGTGTCCGACGCCGCGCTCTTCAGCCCGTTCCAGCGCGGACCGCTGGACGTGATGCTGGGCCGCTGGAGCCTGGACGGGTCGCCGCTGTTCGTCGGCATGGACCTGGCCACGCGGCTGTGGTCGCCCTACGACTTCAATCCGTTCGGCTTCAATCCGCTGCGCGACCTCCTCGAGGCCTCGATCGACTTCGAGCAGCTGACCCGGGCGCCGGTCAAGCTGTTCATCACCGCGACCAACGTGCGCACCGGCCGCGGCCGGGTGTTCCGCAACGCTGAGCTCAGCCCCGACGTGCTGCTGGCCTCGGCCTGCCTGCCGAACATGTTCCAGGCGGTCGAGCTCGACGGCGAGTACTACTGGGACGGCGGCTACTCGGGCAACCCGACCATCACCCCGCTGGTGCGCGACTGCGACTCGCGCGACACCATCCTGGTGGCGATCAATCCGGTCGAGCGCGCGGGCCGGCCGACCACGGCGCGGGAGATCCTCAGCCGGATCAACGAGGTCTCGTTCAACGCCGGGCTGCTGAAGGAACTGCGCATGATCGCGCTGCTGCGCCAGGTGGTGGACGCCGGCAACTGCGAGGGTGCGCGCTGGGCGCAGATGCGCATCCACCTGGTCCGCAACGAACTGGCGGCCGAACTCGACCACTCCTCCAAGCTCAACGCCGAATGGTCGTTCCTGAAGATGCTGCACGGGGAAGGCCGGCGCGCGGCGGCGGATTTCCTGGCGCGCGACGGCGGCAACCTCGGCCGGCGCTCGTCGGTCGACCTCGACATCCTGCTGGAAGGAGTCTGAGCCATGGGACTGCTCGGCATCCTCGCCGGCCTCGGCCTGCTGGTATTCCTGTCCTACCGCGGCTGGAGCGTGCTGCTGCTGGCGCCGGCCGCCGCGCTGGTGGTGGCGCTGTTCGCCGCCGAGCCGCTGCTGGCGCACTGGACCATCACCTTCATGTCCAGCGCCGCGGGCTTCATCGCGCAGTTCTTCCCGATCTTCCTGCTGGGCGCGCTGTTCGGCAAGCTGATGGAGGACAGCGGCTCGGTGACCGCGATCGCGCGGTTCATGACCGACAAGCTGGGCACCCGGCGGGCGATGCTGGCGGTGGTGCTCTCCGGCGCGCTGGTGACCTACGGCGGCGTCAGCCTGTTCGTCGCCTTCTTCGTGCTGGCGCCGATGGCCGCGGTGCTGTTCGGCGGCGCCGGCATCCCGCGCCGGCTGATGCCTGCCGCGCTGGCGCTGGGCACCTCCACCTTCACCATGTCGGCGATGCCGGGCACGCCCTCGATCCAGAACGCGATCCCGATGCCGTTCTTCGGCACCACGCCATTCGCGGCGCCGGGGCTGGGCCTGATCGCCTCGGCGATCATGCTCGGCTTCGGCCTGTGGTGGCTGGGGCGTGCGGAGTCGCGCGCGCGCGCCGCGGGCGAGGGGTTCGGCGAGCTGTTGCCGACGCCGGCCGGCGCGGTGGCCACCGACGAACTGGTGCGCGAGCGCGCCACGGTGTCGCAGGCCTTCGATCCGGCCGAGGCGATCCACGGCGCGCCGGGAACCAGTCCGCCGCCGGTGGCCGCGGCGTTCGCGCCGCTGGTGGTGGTGATCGGGGTCAACCTGCTGATGTCGCTGGTGCTGCTGCCGCGCATGGACGTGTCCTACCTGGCCGAGCCGCGCTTCGGCCCGACCGTGCTGTCGGCGGTCGGCGGCGTGTGGTCGGTGTCGGTGGCGCTGGCGGCGGCGATCGTTACCGTGGTCGCGCTCAACTTCCGCCGCTTCCCGGCGCTGCGTTCCAGCGTGGACGCCGGCGCCAACGCCTCGGTGCTGCCGATCCTGTCGGTGGCCAGCCTGGTCGGCTTCGGCTCGGTGGTCGCGGCGATGCCTGCGTTCGAGGTGGTGCGCGACTGGGTGCTAGGCATCGGCGGCGGCCCGCTGGTGTCGCTGGCGGTGGCCACGAACGTCCTGGCCGGGCTGACCGGCTCGGCGTCCGGCGGCCTGACCATCGCCCTGGATTCGCTCGGGCCGACCTTCATGCAGATCGCCGCCGACTACGGCATCGACCCGGCGCTGATGCACCGCATCGCGGTGATGGGCTCGGGCACGCTGGACATGATGCCGCACAACGGCGCGGTGGTGACCCTGCTGGCGGTGTGCGGCTGCAAACACCGGCAGAGCTACTTCGACCTGGCCATGGCCGCGGTGCTGGGACCGCTGCTCGCGCTGGTGGTCGTGATCGTGCTGGGTTCGGTGTTCGGTTCGTTCTGAGCGCGCAGGCCTTGGGTTGCTGTTTCAGCCGCCAGGTCGGCCAGCACTCGGATGGGCGCAGGCGCGACAGCCAGCCGAGTGGCTCAGGCGCTGCGTTTCCCGCTGGCCGACAGCTGTGCTTCGGTGATGTTGAGCAGTACGCGGCGAACGTGTCTGTCGGCGACGCGGAAGGCCTGCAGCAGGCGCCGCTCGTCGGGGTCGTGGACGAGCTCGGCGTCGAGCGCAGGGATGTCCTCGGGTTCGGCCTGGTAGGCCATGGGGCCGCGCCCCGTCGCAAGCCATTCGAAACGCACCTCGGTGGCGTGCGCCAGCCGGCCCAGGCGCGATGTGGTGGGTAGCGCTCCCATCGAGCATTCCCAGTTGGCGACCGCTCCCCGGCTGACGCCGAGCTGCAGGGCCAGTGCTTCCTGTGACATCCGTGCGCGCTGGCGCGCGATCCGGATCCGCATCGAAAGTTCCATGCCGATTCCCCTCTGGCCTTCCTGGACAGATTGGCCAGCGTAGCCTCCGGGTCCTGGCCCTGCAACCACAGCGCAGATGCAAGCGATACTGGCTGAAATTCGTACAGTTCCGCTTGCAGATGGCGGCCAGCCCTTGAGCATGGGCCGAGACTCAGGCGATGCAAGCGCTATTGGCTTCATCTGCATGACCTCGTGACTTGCCAGTCCATCGGACCGATGGCGAATATCGGTGTGCCGTCGGCTGCGGATGCCGCTGGCGGGAACGTCTCCATCGTCAGCGCAGGGAAGCGGATGACACAGGAACTCTTTCGCAGGGAAGCGCTGGAAGCCAGGCGGACGCAGGGGCTTGGCGGCATCTCGCTGGCCCAGCCGCTGCGCCTTTGGCTGCTGGTCGTGGCAGCGGCGCTGGCGGCCACCGCCATCGTCCTGTTCCTGGTACTGGGCAGCTATACCCGCCGTTCCAGCGTGACCGGGCAGCTGGTGCCTTCCGCCGGCCTGGTCACGGTGCTGTCGCCGGCCACCGGGGTGGTGGGGCGATTGGAGATCGCCGAAGGCGACCGGGTGGAGGATGGCCGGCCACTGGCGGTGGTGACCGTGCCGCGCACCACGCGGGGCAGCGGCGATGCGCAGACGGCGCTGGAGCAGCGTCTGCAGGAACGGCAGGACGGACTGGCTTCCGTGCAGCAGGCGCAGCAACAGCAGTTGGAGGCGCAGGCCGACGGCCTGCGCGCGCAACTGGCCAGCGCCCGCCGCGAACTGGCGCATGCCGAGGCCGAGGTGTCCACCCGCCAGGAGCAGATCCGCATTGCCCGCGAGACGCTGCAGCGGCTGCGGCAGCTGGAGGATGGGCAGTACGTCAGCGTGCTGCAGATCAAGCAGCAGGAGTCGCTGGTGCTGGAATACACCAGCCAGAGGCAGGCATTGCAGCGCCAGGCCATCGGCGCGCGGCGGACCATCGTCCAACTGGAACAGGCATTGCGGGAGTTGCCGGGGCAGCGCCAGACCGCCGAGGCCGGCTACCGCGGCGAACTGGCGCGCCTGGAGCAGGAGCGGGTGCAGACCGAGGCCAGTGGCGCGCTGGTGGTGACCGCACCGGTGGACGGGGTGGTGGCAACCCGGATGGTCAAGGCAGGACAGGCCGTGCAGGCCGGCCAGCCGCTGATGAGCCTGCTGCCGGGCCGCGGCGAACTGGAGGCCGAACTGCTGGTGCCCAGCCGCGCCATCGGCTTCATCGCGCCCGGCGACAGCGTGTTGCTGCGCTACCAGGCTTTCCCGTACCAGAAGTTCGGCCACCACGCAGGCAGCGTGGCCAGCATCAGCCGCAGCGCGCTGGGCGCCGGTGAGTCGGGCGGCCAACAGGGTGAGTCGTTCTACCGGGTGACCGTGGCGCTGGAGCGGCAGGCGGTGACCGCCTACGGACGACCGGAGCCGCTGAAGCCGGGGATGCGGCTGGAGGCGGACATCCTGGGCGAGAAGCGCCGGCTGATCGAATGGATTTTCGAACCCTTGTATTCGCTCACGGGGAAGGTGGGTGGCGCTTGACCTTCTCGCGGGCGACGAATCGCCGGGTGTGTGTCCGGTCCCATGGCACAGGGGTTTCTGTGCCGGACAATCGAGGAGAAAACGTGATGCGCGAGTTGACTGTGGAGGAGTTCGACGAGGTCGCGGGTGGTCCGGGTCCGCTGCTCTATCTTGCAGGGGCGGCCATCGTCGCGGCAGGATCGGCCGTCGGTGGCTATCTGGCAGGGAAGTCGGCAGGTGAGAAGTCCGCCCAGGCATCTGCAACCGTCGATACGGGATCGGGAAGTGTCGAGGTCAGCTGCTCGGCGAGTTCGCAGTAGGGTCAACGCGTCAGGGCCAGGTGGCGGCAGCTTTGCCGCCACCTTCAATGTGGCGAAAAATGAAGACGAATGTCGTCGTATCCTCGATCGCAGCGTTCATCATCCTTGCGTTCTTTTCATTCGCGGCCGCATTCCTGTTCGGCGTCAGGAAGGGCGCATCGGCGCCGGCGGATCGCGCGCGGGAGGAATGTTCGGGCGCCCTCTCCGGGAGGCCGCTTGTCGACCAGCGGTACGTCGAGTTGCGTGAAAGCAGGACCGCATCCGCGGATGGCGAGGTGGTTTCCTGGAACATCGTCATCAGGAAGTTCGACGGATTCGACATTTGGGTGCTCCTGGACGGAATCGACCCTGGCCTGGATGGGGGCGGCAACAGGATCTATGTCGAAGTCGGCGACGAAGAACGGACATTCAGGACGCAACCCTCGCGCAGCGGAAAAATAAGCTTCTACCGTGAATTCGCGTATGGCTCGGTTACCGATGCGTGGCCCGAGCGCGGCGCCGAGCGAATGCTGGTCGACTATCCCGTGCGAGGCCGCAGCAGGATCGTCCAGGCGGACGGAAAGCATTCGCTGTTCGGCAGGGATACCCATTCCGGAAAGATGATGCATGCGGTGGACGTTTCCGCGGGCATCGGTGCTGTCGTCGTCGCGGTGAGGGACGGCCTGGTGGTGCATGCTGTCGACGGCTACCCCGACGCCGGGTGCTACCTGCCTGAGCTGAAGGCAAGGTCCAATACCGTCGTTGTCCTTCATGACGACGGGACCGAGGCGGTGTATGGCCATCTCATGCAGGGCTCGATAGGGGTCGACGCAGGGAGCCGCGTGCGGGCGGGGGAATCGATCGCCAGGGTCGGAAATTCCGGGATGTCTTCGCAGCCGCATCTCCACCTCCAGGTCGGCGGCCTGACCGAGCACGGGTATCGGACCATTCCACTGGGTTTCCAGGGCTGTGGAAGCGGAAGCTTCCTGCCCAGGCTGGGCGAGGTGTCCTGTGAGTAACCATCAGGCTCTTCCCCGGACTGCTTGACGCATCCCCATGCCGGAAATCAGGACCAGGGCGATAGTTTCGACGGAAGCCGCCGAATGCGGCCTGGCCTCCTTGTCGATGGTGGCCGACGCGCACGGAATGCGGCTGGGCCTGGTCGAACTGCGCCGGCGCTTCCCGATGTCGCTCAAGGGCGCCAGGCTCTCGAACCTCGTCCATATCGCCCAGCAGCTCGGCTTCTCCACCCGCCCGCTGCGGCTGGACCTGGAAGACCTGGGCAGGCTGAAGTTGCCCTGCATCCTGCACTGGGACCTGAACCACTTCGTGGTGCTGGCCAGGGTCGGCAAGTCCAGGGTCACGATCCTCGATCCTGCGGTCGGCGAGCGGAAGCTGTCCCTGGCCGAGGTTTCCGGGCACTTCAGCGGGGTGGCGCTGGAACTGACGCCCACCGCCGAGTTCAGGCCGCGGCAGGCGGCGCCCGCAGTGTCGGCCCGGCAATTGACCGGCCCCATCGGCGGACTGTGGAGTGCGCTGGCGCAAATCCTGCTGTTGTCGGTGGCCTTGCAGGTCTTCGTGGTGCTGGCCCCGTTCCTCATGCAGTGGGTGGTGGACCAGGTGCTGGTCTCCGCCGACAAGGACCTGCTGACGGTACTGGGCCTGGGCTTCGGCCTGGTGCTGCTGCTGCAGATCGGCATCGGCCTGCTGCGCGGCTGGTCGGTGGTTTTCCTGTCCTCGCGGCTGGGCCTGCAGTGGATGGGAGGCGTGTTCGCGCACCTGCTGCGGCTGCCGCTGGACTTCTTCGGGAAGCGCCACCTGGGCGACATCACCTCGCGCATGGCCTCGGTGCAGGCGATCCAGCGCACGCTGACCACCAGCTTCGTCGAGGCGATCATCGATGGCCTGATGGCGCTGGTCACGCTGGGCCTGATGCTGGTCTACAGCTGGAAGCTGGCGCTGGTGACGCTGCTGGCGGTGGCGCTGTACCTGGGCATCCGCGCGTTGGCCTACCGGCCGGTGCGCGACCGCACCGAGCAGCACATGGTGGCGGGGGCCAAGCAGCAGACCCACCTGCTGGAGTCGTTGCGCGGCATGCAGAGCCTGAAGGTGGCCGGCGAGGAGCCGCAGCGGCGCGCCACCTACGAGAACCTGATGGTGGATACGGTCAACCACGAGGTGCGGCTGGCGCGCATGGGCCTGGGTTTCAACAGCGCCAGCCAGCTGGTGTTCGGCATCGAGCGGATCGCGGTGATCTGGATCGGTGCGCTGCTGGCACTGCAGAATGTGTTCTCGGTGGGCATGCTGATCGCCTACCTGGCCTACAAGGACCAGTTCGCCGGGCGCATGGCGGCGCTGATCGACAAGTGGGTCGAGTTCCGCATGCTGCGCCTGCACGGCGAGCGCCTGGCCGACATCGTGCTGACGCCGCCGGAAGACGCCGCCGGCCAGCCAGAGCTGCCGCCGCCGCCGGACACGCGGATCGAGGTCGAGGGCCTGTGGTTCCGCTACGGCGAGGGTGAGCCCTGGGTGCTGCAGGACTGCAGCTTCGTGATCGAACCGGGCGAATCGGTGGCGGTCGTCGGCGCTTCCGGTTGCGGCAAGACCACCCTGGTCAAGCTGCTGCTCGGCCTGCTGCAGCCGTCGCAGGGACGCATCTGCATCGGCGGCTACGACCTGCGCAAGGTCGGGCCGCGCAACGTGCGCGCGATCGTCGGCGCGGTGATGCAGGACGACCAGCTGTTCGCCGGCAGCATCGCCGACAACATCGGCTTCTTCGACGGCCACTTCGACCCGGCGCGGATCGAGGCCGCCGCGCGCCTGGCCGCGGTCCACGACGAGATCGCGGCCATGCCGATGGGCTACCACAGCCTGATCGGCGACATGGGCAGCAGCCTGTCGGGCGGACAGAAGCAGCGGGTGGTCCTGGCGCGGGCGCTGTACCGTGAGCCGAAGCTGCTGTTCCTGGACGAGGCCACCAGCCACCTGGACGTGGGCAACGAGCGCCTGGTCAACGAGGCGGTCCAGCGCCTGGCGCTGACCAAGGTGATCGTGGCGCACCGGCCGGAGACCATCGCCAGCGCCGACCGGGTACTGGTGCTGGAACAGGGCAGGATCGTGCAGGACCTGCGACCGTGCCCGGCGACTCCGGAGACGCAGGCGATGCAGGAGTTTGCCGTGAACTGAGCGCGGCCGGTGGTACGCGCGATGGGCGCCCGGGTAGTGGGGCGCGGAGCAGGGCTCCAGGGCCCATGGGCCGCATCCGCCAGCCCGCCCGGTTAGGTATCCGGCCGGTTCCGGGTGCGCCCGCTAACCGGCGGTAGTCGGGTCGATGACGGCGACCACCTCGGAGACGTGGTCGGCGGGGAAGCCGCCGCGGCGCGCGTGCTCACGCACCAACGCCTCGTCGGGCGCGGCCAGTCGCTCAGCCGGCCAGTTCGCGGCGCAACCAGCTGGCCAGCGCGGCGATGCGCGCGTCGTCCTGGCCGCGCGACGTGCACAGCGCCCAGCTGCCGCCGGTTTCCGTGAAGCCCCAGGGCGCGACGAGGCGGCCGCTGTCCAGGTCGGCCTGAACCAGCTCCTGCGGCGCGATCGCCACGCCCAGGCCGGCGGCGGCGGCTTCCAGCAGGTAGGTGAGGTGGTCGAAACCCGTGCCCGGGCGCAGCCGCGTGGCGTCCAGCCCCTGGCTGGCTAACCAGCGCGGCCAGGCCTGCGGACGCGAGGTGGTGTGCAGCAGCGGCTCGTCCAGCAACGCGGCGGCCGGTGCGTTGGATAGCGTTGGATAGCGCGCATGGCGCGGGCTGAGCACCGGCCCGATGCGTTCCGGGCCCAGCGCATGCACCCGCCACTCGGCCGGCCACGGCGCCTGGCCCAGCAGCAGGGCCGCGTCCAGGCCGGTCAGCGCGGCATCGAATCCGGACTCCTGCGCGGACAGGTGCAGTTTCAGGTCGGGAAGCTCGGCCGACAGGCGCTCGAGGCGCGGGATCGCCCAGCGCGCCAGCACGCTGCCGGGACAGCCCAGCACCAGGGCCGACGCCTGGCCGTCGCGCCGCAGGCCCGACCAGGCGCCGCGCAGCACGTCGAAGGCATCGCCGGCCGCATCGCGCAGGCGCAGGCCGGCGGCAGTCAGGGCCAGGCCGCGCCCCTCGCGTTCGAACAGTGGCGCGCCCAGCGCCTCCTCCAGGGTGCGGATGTGCCGGCTGACCGCACCGTGGGTGACGTGCAGTTCCCCGGCGGCGCGGCTGACGCTGCCCAGCCGGGCCGCGGCCTCGAAGGCACGCAGGGCATTGAGGGGCGGCAGGGGGCGCGGCATCGTGTGAGTTTATCTGACAAATGAGCCAGATATTGTCATCATTCCTGGTGATCCATGTGCGTTAACCTGAGGGAACAGAAAAGCTTCAGATGCCTGCCATGCCCACGCCTACGGACTTCCACGCCTTCCCCGACGCGACCGGCCACTTCGGCCGCCACGGCGGCCGCTTCGTCGCCGAGACCCTGATCGGCCCGTTGCAGGAACTGGCGGCGGCCTACGACGCCGCGCGGGTCGATCCGGCCTTCGTCGCCGCCTTCGAGCAGGACCTCAAGCACTACGTCGGCCGGCCCAGCCCGATCTACCACGCGCAGCGGCTGAGCCGGGAAACCGGCGGCGCGCAGATCCTGCTCAAGCGCGAGGACCTGAACCACACCGGCGCGCACAAGATCAACAACACCATCGGCCAGGCGCTGCTGGCCAGTCGCATGGGCAAGAAGCGGATCATCGCCGAGACCGGCGCCGGCCAGCACGGCGTGGCCAGCGCCACCGTGGCCACGCGCCTGGGCCTGGAGTGCGTGGTCTACATGGGTGCCACCGACATCGAGCGGCAGAAGATCAACGTCTACCGGATGAAGCTGCTCGGCGCCACGGTGGTGCCGGTCACGTCCGGCTCGGCCACGCTCAAGGACGCGCTCAACGAGGCCATGCGCGACTGGGTGACGAACGTGGCCGACACCTTCTACATCATCGGCACGGTGGCCGGCCCGGATCCGTACCCGCGCATGGTCCGCGACTTCAACGCCGTGGTCGGGCGCGAGGCGCGCGCGCAGATGCTGGCCGACTACGGCCGCCTGCCGGACGCGATCACCGCCTGCGTGGGCGGCGGCAGCAACGCGATCGGCCTGTTCCATGCGTTCCTCAACGATCCGGGCGTGCGCATCGTCGGCGCCGAGGCCGCCGGCGACGGCATCGACACCGGCCGCCATGCGTCCTCGCTGTCGGCCGGCCGCATCGGCGTGCTGCACGGCAACCGCACCTACGTGATCTGCGACGACGACGGGCAGATCATCGAGACCCACTCGATCTCCGCCGGCCTGGATTACCCGGGCGTCGGTCCCGAGCACGCCTTCCTCAAGGACAGCGGTCGCGCCGAATACGTCGGTGTCACCGACGAGGAGGCGCTGGCCGCGTTCCACACGCTCACCCGCACCGAGGGCATCCTGCCGGCGCTCGAGTCCAGCCATGCCGTCGCCCAGGCGATCAAGCTGGCGCGCGAGCTGCCGAAGGACGCGCTGGTGCTGTGCAACCTGTCCGGCCGCGGCGACAAGGACGTGCACACCATCGCCGCGCGCGAAGGCATCATGCTTTGAAGCTATTCCTTCTCCCTTTGGGAGAAGGTGCCCGAAGGGCGGATGAGGGTCGGTTTACCAGCGACCTTCCCGCGTGCTGCAAAACCGAACCCTCTCCCCAACCCCTCTCTCCCACGGGGACTTCCTTCGGTCGCCGTAGGGAGAGGGGCTCCAGAACATACCGAGTCGTCGCATGAGCCGTTTCGAAACGAAATTCGCGCAACTGTGCGCCTCCGGCCGCAAGGCCCTGATCCCGTTCGTCACCGCCGGCGATCCGTCGCTGGAGGCCACGGTGCCGGTGATGCACGCGCTGGTCGAGGCGGGCGCCGACGCCATCGAGCTGGGCGTGGCCTTCTCCGATCCGATGGCCGACGGCCCGGTAATCCAGCGCAGTTCCGAGCGCGCGCTGGCGCGCGGCGCCGGGACCGACTACGTGTTCGACTGTGTGCGCCGCTTCCGCGAGCGCGACGGCGACACGCCGGTGGTGCTGATGGGCTATCTCAATCCGGTGGAGATCCGTGGCGCGGCGCGCTTCGCCGCCGAGGCGGTCGCCGCTGGTGTCGACGGCGTGCTGCTGGTCGACCTGCCGCCTGAGGAGGCGGCCGATTTCCAGCGCCCGTTCAACCAGGCCGGCCTCGCGCTGGTGATGCTGGCTGCGCCGACCACTTCGCCGGAACGCGCGGCGATGCTGTGCGCGAACGCACAAGGCTATCTCTACTACGTCAGCTATGCCGGCGTGACCGGCGCCGACCGCCTGGATACGCATGAGGCCGGTCGCCGCCTGCAGGAGCTGCGCGCCGCCTCGAAGGTGCCGGTGGTGGCCGGCTTCGGCATCAAGGACGCGGCCAGCGCCGCGGCGATGGCGGCCGACGCCGACGGCGTGGTGGTGGGCAGCGCGCTGGTGTCGGCGCTGGCCGACGCGTCCGGTGGGGACGAAGCGGCGGCGCGGGCGAAGGCGTTCCTGGCGCCGCTGCGGCAGGCGATCGACAACCCGTAGGAGCTGGCTTCAGCCGGCGACGCGCCACGTCGGCACAGGCGACACCCTCGTTTTCCCGACGCCCGTGTCGCCGTCATGCCGGCTCCTAGAGGGGAGTCAGCCGCCTCGCTGCCATTGTAGGAGCTGGCTTCAGCCGGCAACGCGCCACGTCGGCACAGGCGACGCCTTCGTCTTTCCGACGCCCGTGTCGCCGTCATGCCGGCTCCTACAGGGGGGGCAGCCGCCTCGCTGCCGTTGTAGGAGCTGGCTTCAGCCGGCGACGCGCCACGTCGGCACAGGCGACGCCCTCGTCTTTCCGACGCCCGTGTCGCCGTCATGCCGGCTCCTACAGGGGAGTCAGCCGCCTCGCTGCCGTTGTAGGAGCTGGCTTCAGCCGGCGACACGCCACGTAGGCACAGGCGACACCCTCGTTTTCCCGACGCCCGTGTCGCCGTCATGTCGGCTCCTGCAGGGGTGGCGCGGCGCCGTTGCCGGGTCAGGTCGCGAACAGGTCCGGTGCGGGCGTTTCCCGCGGCAGCGCGCCTTCCAGTTCCAGCAGGAAGCGCTTGGTCGGCAGGCCGCCGCCGAAGCCTGTGAGCGAGCCGTCGGCGCCGATCACGCGGTGGCAGGGCAGCACGATCGGCAGCGGGTTGCGGCCGTTGGCCGCGCCGACCGCGCGCGTCGCCGACGGCCGGTCCACGCGCGCGGCCAGCTGCGCGTAGCTGGCGGTTTCGCCGTAAGGAATGGCGGCCAGCGCGAACCAGACCTCGCGCTGGAACGGCGTGCCCTGCGGTGCCAGCGGCAGGTCGAACGTGCGGCGCTCGCCGGCGAAGTATTCGTCCAGCTGCGCCTGCGCCCGGCGCAGCAGCGGATGGTCGCCCTCGCGCCAGTCGCGGTCGCGGCGCACCGGGTGGCGGTTGCTGGGGAACTCGATCGCATGCAGGCCGGCGTCGGAGGCGGCGATGGTCAGGGGGCCGACCGGGCTGTCGATGCGGTGGTAGTGGATGGTGCTCATCGTTTCTTCTCCGTGGGAGTGGGCGACGCCATCACGTCGCGCCAGAGATGGATCACGGCGTAGCCGCGCCACGGCCGCCAGGCCTCGGCGCGCTCGCGCAGGCGGCGCGCGGTGAGGCGGCTGCCGTCGGCGGGCACCGCCTTCTGCAGCACCAGGTCCTCGGTCGGGAACGCATCGGGATGGCCGAGCGCGCGCAGCGCCAGGTACTGCGCGGTCCACGGGCCGACGCCCGGCAGCGCATTCCAGGCAGCGGCGAATTCGTCCAGGGTCTGTTCGGCGCCGAAGCCGACCCGGCCGTCGAGCAGGGCGCGGGCGATGCCGCGCACGGTGGCCGCGCGCGCGGCGGTCAGGCCCAGGCCGTCCAGGTCGCCGTCGGCCAGCGCCGCGGGCGTGGGAAACAGGTGGGTCAGTTCCGGGAGCGATGGAGCCGCCAGCGCATGGCCGTGGCGCTGCGCCAGGCGCGTGGTCAGCGTGCGCGCGGCGGCGACGCTGACCTGCTGGCCGATCACTGCGCGCACCGCGATCTCGAAACCGTCCCAGCCGCTGGGCAGGCGCAGTCCCGGGCGCCGGCGCAGCAGTGGGCGCAGGCGCGGATCGGCCGACAGCGCCGCGGCGATCGCGGTTGGATCGGCGTCCAGGTCGAACATGCGGCGCACGCGTTGGACGATGTCGGCCAGCTGCGCCGGCGCGGCGCCGTGCAGTTCCAGCTTCAGCGCGTGCTGGCGGCCGTCGCGTCCGCCCGGCCAGGCGCTGATCCGCAGCCAGCCCGGCGCCTGCGGCGTGCCGATGACGCGCGCGTAGCTGCGCGCATCGACCGCCTCGACCCCGGGCAGGGCGCGGCCGCGCAGGAAGTCGAGCATGGCGGTGAAGTCGTACGGGGGCCGGTAGCCCAGCCGCAGCACCAGCGGCTGGGCCGGGTCGATCGCCGTCTCGGCCGGCGCGCGCTTGCGCAGTTCACGCGGGGCCATGCGGTAGGCCTCGAGGAACGCGGCGTTGAAGCGGCGCAGGCTGGAGAAACCGGCGGCCAGCGCCACCTCGGTGACCGGCAGGGGAGTCTCGGTCAGCAACTGCTTGGCGAACAGCAGGCGGCGGGTGCCGTGCACGCCGATCGGTGCCGCACCGAGGCGTTCGACGAACAGCCGCCGCAGTTGCCGTTCGCCCAGGTGCACGCGCTCGGCCAGTTCGGCCAGCGGGCGTTCGGCCAGGAAACCCTGGTCGATCAGCTTGAGCGCGCGGGCCACGGTTTCGTCGCCGCGGCGCCAGGCGCCTTCACCGGGGGCCAGTTCCGGCCGGCAGCGCAGGCAGGGGCGGAAACCGGCGGCTTCGGCCGCGGCGGCGCTGGGGTAGTAGCCGACGTTCTCGCGCCTGGGTGCCGGTGCCGGGCACACCGGCCGGCAGTAGATGCCGGTGCTGCGCACGGCGGTGAAGAACAGGCCGTCGAAGCGCGCGTCGCGGCTCAGCCGCGCGCGCTCGCAGACGCGCGGATCGGGCAGGGCGGCAATGGCGGGAGTGGAGGACATGGGTGCAGGCTAGCACCGCGAGCGGGGATGGACTCGCCGTTTTCGGACATCAATGCGGTGCGGTCAACATGGGCGGCCGGTGGAAGACTGCCTGCCACGATTCAGGTAGGCGATTCACTGGCTTCTGCTGCTGACGACCGCTTCCTGTAGCGCAGTCCCCCTAGCCCCGTCGTCCCGGCGCATGCCGGGACGACGGGCGTGGGAAACGGCCACCAAGGCTGCCGGCAACCGGCGCCTGCATGCCGCGGCGCTCAGGGCTCCCGCAGCGCCGGCAGCAAGGTGCCTGGATCGCCGTCGTTCGGCTGCGCTTCGATTCCCAGCAGCCGCGCCAGCAGCGGATACACGTCGACGTTGTCGAACGGCGGCAGCACTGTGCCCGTGCGGAACGCCGGGCCGTGGGCGATGAACACCGCGCGCATGGCCGGCGAATCGGGGTCGTAGCCGTGCGCGCCGCGGTCGTGGCTGCCGTCGGCATTGCGCCGCTGCACGGTGGTGCGCGGCAGCGCGTTCCAGCCCTCGTCCATCTGGCAGACGATCGGCGGGACGCGCGGATGGCGGCCGTAGTGCAGGCGCGCGGGGATGTCCGCCTTGCGCCAGCACTCGTAGTGCGCATGGCGCCCGAGCAGGCGCGCCTCCACCGTCGATTCCTGCCCCGGCCGCGGGACCAGGCCGATCACCTGGCCGATGCCGACCACCTCGGCCTCCGCCATCGCGGCCATGTCCTCGACCGCGAGGTAGTGGCCTTCGGGCACGTCGGCCATGCCGTGGTCGGAGACCACCACCACGTTGACCCGGTCGTCCAGGCCGGCGCGGTCGAACCGGGCGAGCAGGTCGCCGAGTGCCGCATCCACGGCACGGATCGCGGCGCGGGTTTCCGGCGCCTGCGGTCCGTGGTCGTGGCCGGCGCCGTCGACGTTCTCCAGGTACACGGCGAGCAAACCCGGGCGCGGGCCGTCGGGCGCCAGCAGCCACCCGGCGACCTGCTCCATGCGTGCCGGCAGCGGGACCGTGGCGTCGAACTCGCGCCGGTAGCGCGGCAATATGCCGTCGCGTGGTGCCGCGGCGCCCGGCCAGGCCCACACGCCGGTGGCAATGCCGGCATGCTCGGCGCTGGTCCACAGCGGCACGCCCTGCCACCAGTCCGGGACGCGGCCGGCTTCCTTGTCGGCGACGACGAAGCGCCCGAGCACGGCGTCGTTCATCGAGTTGTGGATGACGCCGTGCCGGTCCGGGCGCAGCCCGGTCGCCAGTGTGTAGTGGTTGGGAAAGGTCAGCACCGGATACGAAGGCCGCATCCACTGCGCGCGCACGCCGGACGCGGCCAGGCGGTCGAGGTTCGGCGTATCGCCGCGACCCAGCGCGTCGGCGCGCAGGCCGTCGATCGAGACCAGCAGCAGCGGCGCGGGTCCAGTGGCGGCGGATGCGGAGTCGGGACGGAGGGCGGGCGCCGCGCAGGCCGCAGGCGACAGCAGCAGGACGAGACAGGCGAGACGGACCAGGCGACCGGACATTGCGCAACGCGTGAGGGATGACCTCCACAGCTTGGCAGACTCCCGCGCAGCGCGCATGACAGCCATCGGCCCCTGGCTTGACGCGGCGATGGCCGGCGCCGATGCTCGGCGAAGTCGCGATGGAGACGGCACGCATGAAATTCCTGGCCTTGCCGCTGTGCCTGGCGCTGGCATCCGTGCCGGCGGCGCATGCTTCCGCCCAGAGCGCCAGCGTCCACGATGCCGCAGCGGCATCGCGCCTGCCGCCGGTCGACGGTGACCGGATGGCCGACCCGGCCGGGGAGCCTGCGCAGGCCGACCCGGACTCGCCGCGCCGCAGCCGGATGGACCAGACCGCCGCCGAGGAAAGACCGGTGTTCAGATTCTCGGCGATGTACCGCGTGGTCGATCGAGACGAGGCGAGCAAGGACAACTGCCTGAAGAATACCGGCAGCCGGGTCAGGCGCGAATCGGGATGCGTCGCCGGCAATGGCCAGGTATTCGTGCCCGAGCGCTGAGGTCGAGGCGCTCGAACCGGTGGATGCGACGACCGGACCGATCCGGTGCCGGCCGACGCCGCGCAGATGCAGGCCTTCATGCACAGGCGGGTCCACCTGCGGTCCACCCGGCTGACGCCGGCCTGAAGCGGGCGCACGCGTTCGCGTGCGCCGCGCCGCGGAAGGGCTATAACGACGGACATGTCCCGCAGCACACCCCTCGGCCTGCTGCTGGCGCTGGCGGTCGCTGCCTCGGCCGCGCAGGCGCAGTCGGTCGCCCCCAACCGCTACGGCAAGCCGCCGCCGGCGGCGACCGGCAACGCCTACGAGCGCCAGCAACAGGCCGCCGGGGACGCCCGCCGCCGCCAGGACGAGGCCACGCGCCGCGCCGAGCGCGACCGCCTCGGCATCGCCATCGACGCCAACCGCCAGCGCCTGGAGGCCGACCGCGCCCGCACCGATCGCCGCCGCGCCGCGGCCGCCAACCCGGCCGAATCGGAGCGCCTGCGCCTGGACTACGAGCAGCGCCGCCAGGCCTACGAGCGCGAGCGCGAGGAACTGGAGCGCCGGCGTGCCGCCGCCGAGTCGCGGCCCGCACCGCCGGCGAAACCCTGATCCGGCCTGAGGCACCGGGCCTCGCCGCGCCGCCGCATGGTCCGCTCGCGCCGGCCTGCGATAATGCCGGCCTGTCCTTCGAGATTCCCGGCATGTCCGATCCGCGTCACGATCCGTCCCGCGTCGTCCGCGCCCCGCGCGGCGACCAGCTCAACTGCCGCAGCTGGCTCACCGAAGCTCCGTTCCGCATGTTGCAGAACAACCTCGACCCGGACGTGGCCGAACGGCCCGAGGACCTGGTGGTCTACGGCGGCATCGGCCGCGCCGCGCGCGACTGGGCCAGCTACGACGCGATCCTGGCCACGCTGAAGACGCTGGGCGACGACGAGACGCTGCTGGTGCAGTCGGGCAAGCCGGTCGGCGTGTTCCCCACCCACGCCGATGCGCCACGGGTGCTGCTGGCCAACTCCAACCTGGTGCCGCACTGGGCCACCTGGGAGCACTTCAACGAGCTCGACCGCAAGGGCCTGATGATGTACGGGCAGATGACCGCCGGCTCGTGGATCTACATCGGCAGCCAGGGCATCGTCCAGGGCACCTACGAGACCTTCGTCGAGATGGGGCGCCAGCACTATGGCGGCGACCTGGCCGGCAAGTGGATCCTCACCGCCGGCCTGGGCGGCATGGGCGGCGCGCAGCCGCTGGCGGCCTCGCTGGCCGGCGCGTCGAGCCTGACCATCGAATGCCAGCAGAGCCGCATCGACTTCCGCCTGCGCACCCGCTACGTGGACGAACAGGCGGCCGACCTGGATGACGCGCTGGCGCGGATCACGAAATACACCGCCGCCGGCGAGGCCAAGTCGATCGCGCTGTTGGGCAATGCCGCCGAGGTCCTGCCGGAGCTGGTCAAGCGCGGCGTGCGTCCGGACTGCGTCACCGACCAGACCAGCGCCCACGACCCGGTGCACGGCTACCTGCCGGTCGGCTGGACCGTGGAGCAGTGGCTGGACGGGCAGAAATCGAACCCGGAGCAAGTGCGCGACGCGGCCAAGGCCTCGATGCGCACCCACGTGGAAGCGATGCTGGCATTCCACGCGCAGGGCATCCCGACCGTGGACTACGGCAACAACATCCGGCAGATGGCCTTCGACGAAGGCTGCACCAGCGCGTTCGACTTCCCCGGCTTCGTGCCGGCCTACGTGCGCCCGCTGTTCTGCCGCGGCATCGGCCCGTTCCGCTGGGTCGCGCTGAGCGGCGACCCGGAGGACATCTACCGGACCGACGCCAAGGTCAAGGAACTGATCCCCGACGACCCGCACCTGCACCGCTGGCTGGACATGGCGCGCGAGCGGATCAGCTTCCAGGGCCTGCCGGCGCGGATCTGCTGGGTCGGCCTGGGCCTGCGCCACAAGCTGGGCCTGGCGTTCAACGAGATGGTGCGCAACGGCGAGCTGAAGGCGCCGGTGGTGATCGGCCGCGACCACCTCGATTCAGGCAGCGTGGCTTCGCCCAACCGCGAGACCGAGGCGATGGCCGACGGCAGCGATGCGGTGTCGGACTGGCCGCTGCTCAACGCGATGCTCAACGTCGCCGGTGGCGCGACCTGGGTATCGCTGCACCATGGCGGCGGCGTGGGCATGGGCTACAGCCAGCACAGCGGCGTGGTCATCGTCTGCGACGGCAGCGAGGCCGCCGACCGGCGCATCGCCCGGGTGCTGTGGAACGACCCCGGCACTGGCGTGATGCGCCATGCCGACGCCGGCTACGACATCGCCAGGGACTGCGCCCGGGAGCAGGGGCTGAAGCTGCCGATGCTTTGAGGGAGCGCTGCCGGGCGTTGGCGGCGTGCCCGGACTGCGGTCGTGCCGCGGTCCGGGAATCCGGCGACAAGGGGATAGTCCGATGACGGGACGTTGCGGGTCGTTGCTGCTTCTGGTGTCGCTGCTATGCGGCTGCGCGACCGCGCCGCCCGCCACGCCCGCCGGCGTGCCGCTGGATTATCTGCCGGCGCTGAAGGGCGGCTATTTCCCGTTGGTGTCGCATTTCAGCGGGCGCGTCCACCATGTCTACGTACGCCTGCCGGAGGGCTACGACGCCGCGGCGGAACGGACGTACCCGGTGGTCTACGCGCTGGACGGCGACATCCTGTTCCCGTTGCTGGCGTCGACACACCTGCTCCTGCACTACGACGAGGATCTGCCCGAAGCCATCGTGGTCGGGATCGCCTACGGTGGATTCGACCCGGCGATCAACAAGCGCAACATCGACTTCACCGCCCGGGGCGCAGACACGCTGCCCGGCGAGGGCGGCGCGGAAGCGTTCATGCGCTTCCTGGACGAACAGCTGCTGCCCGAGGTGGAGCGCCGCTACCGCGCCGACGCGACCCGGCGCGTGCTGGTGGGGCAGTCACGGGGCGGCTACTTCGTGCTCTGGTCCGCGCTGCGCGACCCGGACCTGTTCTGGGGCCGCATCGCCAGAAATCCTTCGCCCGGGCCGGCGCGCGAGAGCCTGTTCGCGGCGCCGGCCGCGCACCGGCGCGACGATCTGGGCGTGGTGGTGGCCAGCGGCGCCCGCGACACCGCCCCGCGCGTGCAGCACGCCAGGGACTGGACGCAGAGCTGGGCGCAGCGCGACGACGCCCCTTGGCGGGTGCAGCTCGTCGTGCTGCCCGAGGGGACCCATGCCGCCAGCATCGGCGAGGCCTACCGGCAGTCCATGCTCTGGCTGTTCCGCGACGCGATCGGGCACGAATCACCGTAGCGCACCGACGGACCTGGGCCAGGCGGCGCGACGACGGCGTGGCCTTCGGCTGTGGCACTGGGTCGGCAGGCGCCAGGGCGGACTGCCGCCTTTCGAGGCCGGCTCAGCTGACCAGCGCGTGCAGCCATCGCCCGAAGAGGAAATAGCCGCCGTAGGCGATCGCAATGGTCGACAGGATGATCGCGAACGGGTGGCGTATGACGTCGCAGAACGTGGTCTTGTCCTTCATGGGCAGGCTCGCGGCAGGCGCTGGATGCGGCGGGGATCCGTCGGCCAGCGTGTCAGCACCGGACCGCCTGGCGCGCATGCCGGCGGTCATGTGACTTTGGTCATGCGCGCCTGGCCGCCCGGACGGTGCCGGGCGGTCGCGCTCAGCCCGGCTGGCGCGGGAACGCCTTCAGTGCCGGATCGATGTACGCCCAGGAGGGTGCCGAATCGGTCCAGATCACCACCGTCGGAGCGATGCCGGTCGCATCGTCCAGCGTGCCGACGCGGATGACCATGTGCCGGGTGTTCTCCAGCGCCTCGCTGAAGACCTGCGTGCCGCACTGGCCGCAGAACGAGCGGCACATGTGGTTGCCGCTGTCGGCCAGGCTCTCCCAGCGGCGCGGCTCGCCCTGCACGGTCACCGCCGCGCGCGGCACCATGATGTTGACTGCGGCGTTGCCCAGAGCCCAGTACTGGCAGTCGCGGCACCAGCACAGCCGGGTGGCGACCGGCTCGGCCGACAGCGTGTAGCGGACCGCGCCGCATCTGCAGCCACCGGTGCGGGTCATGGCGGGCTCCTTCCGACGGGCCAGCGGCAACTTTACCCGCGCCGCGGCATCGCCGGCCATCCGCCTGGAACGGTGGCCGGATCCGTCGCGTCCCGCGCGCGTGCAGGCGGCGGAAGCCGCCGCCGATCGCCGCTCAGCCGCCCAGTTCGAACACCGGGCTGAAGCCGCCGAAGATCATCCGCTTGCCGTCGAACGGCATCGGGTTGGCGGACGGATCCATGCGCGGGTCGTCCATCATCTTCTTCATGCCGGCGTCGCGGGTGGCCTTGTCCGGCCATTCAACCCAGGAGAACACCACGGTCTCGTCCTCGGTGGCCTGCACCGAGCGGTAGAAGTCGGTGACCTGGCCGTGCGGGACGTCGTCGCCCCAGCACTCCAGCACCCGGGTCGCACCGTATTCCAGGAACACCGGGTCGAAATCGCGGGCGTGGGCGATGAATTTCTCCTTGTTGGCGGTGGGGACGGCAAGCACGAAACCATCGACGTAGGACATGGCAGGTCTCTCCTGGTAGTGTCGGTTGCGGGCGGGGATGAACTTTTCTCCCACGGACATGCGACGGGCCATCGATGCCCGGATCGACAGCATGGCGGCAATCTGCGCCGGCGTGCGTTCAGGACGCGGCAAGACCGGGTGAAGCTGCGTCCACGCCCCCGGGCGTAGCCTGTGGCGACGTTCCCGACCGGGCCACCGCGATGATCGAGATCCTGCCCGCGCCGCCACACGTGGCTGCCTACCGTTTCACCGGCACGCTCACCGCCGAGGACCACGACCGCTGCATCCAGGACCTGGAGGCGCGGCTGGCCGGCCACCGGCGCATCGGCATCTATTGCGACATGCGCGGATTCACCGGCGTCACCCCGGCGGCGGTGGGCCGCGACCTGCGCTACACGCTGGGCAAGATCGGCCAGTTCGACCGGTTCGCCCGCGGCGCGGTCGTGACCGGCCGGCAGTGGCTGGCGTCGGTCACGGATTTCGCCGCGCGCTTCTTCCCGCAGATCGAGATCCGCAGCTTCGGCGAGGACGAAGCGGAGCAGGCGATGGCCTGGGCTGCAGCGGTGGATCCGGACGGCACCGCGGCGGACGACCGCTGACCGCGGCGGTCACGCGCAGCGCGGGCCGTGCCTGATACGCTGCCCGGTATTCCTGGCTGGGAGATCGTGCATGGGCATCGAACTGCAGTTCCTGGGCTGGGTGATCGTGCTGGGCCTCGTGCAGCTGCTGCTGGCCGCCGGGCTGTCGACCCGGCAGCGCGGCCTGGCCTGGAACACCGGGCCGCGCGACAGCTCGCCGCCACTGGCTGGCGTGGCCGGACGCAGCGACCGCGCGTTCCGCAATTTCCTCGAGACCTTTCCGTTCTTCGCCGCCGCGGTGCTGGCGGTGACCCTGGCCGGCCGAACCGGCGAGGCGACCGCGCTGGGCGTGCAGCTGTACTTCTGGGCGCGGGTGGCCTACGTGCCGCTGTACCTGGGTGGCGTGCGCTACGTGCGTTCGCTGGTATGGACGCTGGCGATGGCCGGCCTGGTGCTGGTGCTGTGGCCGCTGCTGCCTGCGGCATGAGCGCTGACCGGCACTAGCCGGTTCCTCGCGTTCATCGCAGGTTGGCCGCGCGGGCGGCGCTGCGCCTAGACTGGGTGCAGTCTCCCTTGCTTTCGCGTTGTGCCCGTCATGTCGATCCTGCGTGCCTGCCTGTTCCTGGCCTGTACCTGCCTGCTGGCCGGATGCGGGCGGCAGCCCGCGCCGGCGCCGGTCGAGGAGGCGCAGACCCAGACGGTGGCCTCGCCGGAAGAGGGCGGGGCGGTCAGTCGCGCGCCGATGGCGACGCCGCCCGCCCAACCGGTGCCTGTTCCCGCGCCGGTGCCGCCGCCGGTGGCCGGGGTGCCCGACTGGTCGCCGGTCGAACTGGTGTCCGGCCAGGCCTGGATCGATTGCCGGCTCGACTACCGCGACGGCGACGGCGAGCCGCTGTCCTCGCCCAGCCGCGCCAACCTGCGCCACCTGCTCGAACCCTGCCGCGAAGGCGACGTGCTGCGACTGCGCTACCGCGGCAAGATCGCCAGCGACTTCACCACGCTGGTGGAGCGGGTGACCCGGGTCGCCGACAGCCTGGGCATCGGCAGCCGGGTGCTGGACCTGGATTCCACCGGCGGCCAGGTCGAGGACGCGATCCGCACCGGCGACCTGATCGGCGGCAACCGCTGGACGATCTGGGTGCGCGAGGACTCGGTCTGCCACAGCGCCTGCGTGTTCGTGCTGGCCGGCGGTGACAGCCGGCGCCTGGCCGGGCGGGTCGGCATCCACCGCATCATCCGTCTCAGTTCCACCGCCACCAGCCGCACCGAGCTCAACACCGAGCTGCAGGCGGTCTACGCCACCGTGCGCGCCTACCTGGAACGCAATGGCGCCTCGCCGCTGCTGGCCGACGTGATGAAGACCGTGCCCAACCGCAGCCTGCGCCTGCTCACCGGCGACGAACTGCAGGTGTACGGGCTGGACGGCAACAACGCCGCGCAGGACGACCTGGACCGGGTGCGCCTGCTGGACAAGTGCGGCGACGACTTCATGCGCCGGCGCGACGCCTGGGTCCGCGCCTTCGACGAACGTTGCCGCGGGCAGGCGGAGGTCTTCGCGCTCAACAGCTGCGGCCTGCAGCTGCGCCGCGACTTCGGCTTCCCCGACGACGACTGCCCGGCGGAAAGCCCGCTGGCCGAGTTCAACGAACTGCCGGAAGCGGCGCTGCCGACCGCCGTGCCCGAACAGGTCACCGGGGATGCGACGGCCACCGGGGAGGCGACGGACGCGCCGGTGACGGCGGCGGCGACCGCCGGCGAAGCCGCGCCCGTACCGGCCGGCCACGGCGGCTGATCCCGCGGCCCGCGGGTCCGTTGTAGGAGCCGGGTTCAGCCGGCGACACGGGCGTCGGAACCACGAAGGAGTCGCCTGCGCCAAAATGGGGTCAGGTTCATTTTCCCGTCCCAGAGGTTCTATCGGGGAGTCGGAGGAAAATGAACCTGACCCCATTTCGGGCGGCCTCGACCGCCGGCGAAGACGCGTCCGTGCCGGCCGGCCGCCGCTGCACTGAACGGGGGCAGGGGCCCCTATTCAGCCGCGGCGCGACAAGGCGCGGCCTTCGGCGCACAATGGCGCCCCTGTTCAGCCTTTTCGCCGCGCCGTGCCGGCGCGCCGCCGCCGGAGTCCCGGATGTCCGCCCCCGCCCAAGAAACCCCTGCCGCGCCGCGCTTCGGCGACCTCGGCCTGCCCGAGCCGTTGCTGGCCGCCCTGGCCGAGGTCGGCTACGAGTCGCCGTCGCCGATCCAGGCCGCCACCATCCCCGCATTGCTGTCCGGCCGCGACGTGCTGGGCACCGCCCAGACCGGCACCGGCAAGACCGCCGCGTTCGCGCTGCCGGTGCTGGCCAAGCTGGATCCGTCGCGCAACAAGCCGCAGGCGCTGGTGCTGGCGCCGACCCGCGAGCTGGCGATCCAGGTGGCCGAGGCGTTCCAGCGCTATGCGACGAAGATGCCCAGCTTCCACGTGCTGCCGATCTACGGCGGGCAGGGCTACGGCCCGCAGCTGGCGGCACTGCGCCGCGGCGTGCAGGTCGTGGTCGGCACCCCGGGCCGGGTGATCGACCATCTCACCCGCGGCTCGCTGGACCTGTCGCAGCTGGAATGCCTGGTCCTGGACGAGGCCGACGAGATGCTGCGCATGGGCTTCATCGACGACGTCGAGGCGGTGCTGCAGAAGACCCCGCCGACCCGCCAGGTCGCGCTGTTCTCGGCGACCATGCCGCCGCCGATCCGGCGCATCGCCCAGACCTACTTGCGCGATCCGGTTGAGGTCAACATCGCGGCCAAGACCACCACCGCGGCCAACATCCGCCAGCGCTACTGGTTCGTCAGTGGCCTGCACAAGCTCGACGCGCTGACCCGAATCCTGGAGGCCGAGCCGTTCGACGCGATGATCGTGTTCGCCCGGACCAAGGCCGCCACCGAGGAACTGGCCGAGAAGCTGCAGGCGCGCGGCGTGGCCGCCGCGGCGATCAACGGCGACATGCAGCAGCAGCAGCGCGAGCGCACCATCGCCCAGCTCAAGGACGGCAAGCTGGACGTGCTGGTGGCCACCGACGTGGCCGCGCGCGGGCTGGACGTGGAACGGATCAGCCACGTGCTGAACTACGACATCCCGTACGACACCGAAAGCTACGTGCACCGGATCGGCCGCACCGGCCGTGCCGGGCGCAGCGGCGAGGCGATCCTGTTCGTCACCCCGCGCGAGAAGGGCATGCTGCGCGCGATCGAGCGCGCCACCCGGCAGCCGATCGAGGAGATGCGCCTGCCGTCGGTCGAGGCGGTGAACGATCGCCGTGTCGCGCGCTTCTTCGAGAAGATCTCCGGCACGCTGGAAACCGGCGGGCTGGAGCCGTACCGCGAGCTGATGGACCGCTATGCGGGCGAGCACGACGTGCCGTCCTCGGAAGTCGCCGCGGCGCTGGCCAAGCTGCTGCAGGGCGGCACGCCGCTGCTGCTGGACGCCTCCGAGCCGCCGCCGCGCTTCGAGCCGCGTTTCGAGCGCGAGCCGCGCGAGCGGGCGGCGCGTCCGGGGCCCGGCACGCGCGCGCCGCGCGATCCGGCGGCAGGCGACGCCGACGGTTCCGGAGCGCGTCCGCCGCGGACGCACGACGCGTCCGATTTCGGGTCGCGCCCGCCGCGCGCGGCCAAGCCGCCGCGTTCGCCGCCCGAGCAGGGCATGGAGACCTACCGGGTCGAGGTCGGCCACATGCACGGGGTCAAGCCCGGCAACATCGTCGGCGCGATCGCCAACGAGGCCGGACTGGAAAGCCGCTTCATCGGCCGCATCGACATCCATGACGACCACTCGATCCTCGACCTGCCCGAGGGCATGCCGCCGGAAATCATGATCCACCTGCAGAAGGCCTGGGTGGTCGGCCAGCAGCTGCGGATCAGCCGCTGGGACGGCAGCCACGCGCCCTCGGCGCAGGCGCCGAAGGGCAAGTTCCGGCCGCATGGCGGCGCCCGTCCGGGCAAGTTCGGCGGCAAGCCGGGTGGCCCCGCCAAGCCGCACCGCAAGGGACCGCCGAAGCCGCACGGCTGATCCGGCATCGCCTGCCGGCCGCATCCGGCAATGCTTCCCACAGGCCGGCCCCCAGGGGCCGGCCTGCTTTTTTTTCCACCGGATCCTGCCGTTCGTCGGCCAGCTGGCAGGCGGGGCTTGACTTGCTCAATTAAGCAATTAGCATTTTAGTTAAATAAGCAAACATTCAACCCGAAGCCAACCTGAAGGAGCGTCGCCATGATCCTGGAACTCGGTTACCTGCTGTACCTGGGCATTTCCATCGCCATGACCGTCTGGGTGGCGCGCACCCTGTCGAAGAACGGCGAGGTGTTCCTGGTCAAGTGCTTCGGCCAGGACGCGCAACTGGCCAAGTCGACCAACCACCTGCTGGTGGTCGGCTTCTATCTGGTCAACATCGGCTTCATCGCCCTGCGCATGGACGGCTGGAACGAGCAGAAGGCGATGGCCTCGATGATCCCGTACGTGGCCGGCAAGGTCGGCCTGTCGGTGCTGGTGCTGGGCGCGATGCACTTCTTCAACATGGCGATGATCGCTCGCTACGGCCGCACGGTCGCCCACTGGGCGCAGGACCAGGAAGCCGTCCAGGCCCTGCCGCTGCCGGCCGCGATGCCGCCGCTGCCGCGCGAGGGACGCTGAGTGGGGCGGCCCGGCACCCGGGTGAAGCAGTCGGCCGTGGCACAAGGCGCGGCCGGCCGCCTGCACTGGCCGGCCGTGTTCGCCGGCCTGCTGGCGTCGGCGCTGGTATTCCCGGTGCTGCTGCTGGTGTTCCTGATCGGAAGCGGTGAAGTCCCCACGGCAGCGGCGCAGGTGGAGGGAATGCTGGTGGTGCTGGGGATATCGGTCCTCGTGACCTTCCTGCATGCGCTGCTGCTCGGCCTGCCCGCGTTCCTGCTGCTGCGCCGGTTCGGGTGGCTGTCCGCCAGGACCCTGTCCGTCGCCGGCTTCGTGGCCGGGGCGTTGCTGGTCGGCATGGCCGGCTGGCCGTGGCGCGGCGGCGCGCCCGGGTCGTCGTACTCGACCAGCTGGCACGGCCGCTTCGTGGAAATGCAGCGCGACGGCGTGCCGACCCTCTACGGCTGGCTGTCGTGGCTGGAATCGGTGGCGGTCTTCGGTCTGGTCGGGATCGCCAGTGCGCTGGCGTTCTGGTACGGCTGGCGATACTTTCAACGGCAGGCGGATGCCCGGCGGCAACGCGGCTTCCTCCCGCGCCAGCCAGGGCACCCCGCGCAGTGAACCGATGAGCACCGACAAGATCTTCGAAGCCCTCGCCTCCGGCCCGCGCCGGCAGATCCTGGCCTACCTGTCCGAGCAGGAGTTGCCGGCAGGCGACATCGCCGCGCGCTTCGAGATGAGCGCGCCGGCGGTGTCGCGGCACCTGGCCGTGCTCGAGAACGCCGGGCTGGTCGCCAGCGAGCGCCGCGGCCAGTACGTGGTCTACCGGCTGGTGCCCGACAGCCTGGTCAATACCCTGACCCAGTTCGCCTTCGAGATCTGCCCGGTCGGCGGGCCGCTCAAGCGCGAGTCGCGGCGCGCGAAGAAGACTGCCGGCTGAGCCGCCCCGGCGCGTCCTGCGGACGCAGGGCGCGTCCGTCGCCGATAATGGCGCCATGACCGTCCGCCTCAACAAGCACATCGCCGAATCCGGCTTCTGTTCCCGCCGCGAGGCCGACCGCCTGATCGCCGAGCGCCGCGTCACCGTCAACGGCCAGCCGGCCGGGATGGGCGCGGTGGTGGGCGAGGGCGATACGGTGCTGGTCGACGGCCAGCCGCTGAAGGCGCGCACGGCCAAGGCCGGCAGGCGCCGCCACGTCTACATCGCGCTGAACAAGCCGGTCGGCATCACCTGCACCACCGAGTCGGCGGTGGACGGCAACATCGTCGACTTCGTCGGCCACGAGCAGCGGATCTTCCCGATCGGGCGCCTGGACAAGGAGTCGGAAGGCCTGATCCTGCTGACCAGCAACGGCGACATCGTCAACCAGATCCTGCGCGCGGAGAATCGCCACCAGAAGGAATACCTGGTCGCGGTCAGCAAGCCGGTCAGCGACGAGTTCCTGCGCGGCATGGCCCGCGGCGTGCGCATCCACGGCCAGACGACCCTGCCGTGCCGCACCGCGCGGATCGCCAGGTTCGGCTTCCGCATCGTCCTGGAGCAAGGCCTGAACCGGCAGATCCGGCTGATGGCCGCGGCCTTCGACTACCGCGTGACCCAGTTGCGCCGGGTGCGGATCGACAACATCAAGCTGGGCGCGCTCAAGCCCGGCCAGTGGCGCAACCTGACCGACGCCGAGCTGCGCGGCCTGCTGCCCGAGCACCGGGACTGGTAACCGCCGCCGGATTGATCCGGATCATTCCAGGCCGCCCGCGGCGGCATTACCATCGTCTCGCACAGGCAACGATGGAACCGGAGGCGACGCGATGAAGATCCTGCTGGCGGTGGACGACAGTGCGGTGGGTGCGGCGGTGGTCCGTCGCGTGGCGAAGCTGGCCAAGCAACTGAAGGCCACGCCGGAGCTGTACGTGGTGCATGTGGCTCCGCGGCTGTCGAAGGCGGCGGAGAAGGAGTTCGGCAAGGCCGGCCCTGGGCGCTACTACGACCGCCAGTCGGAGCTGGCGCTGGAACCGCTGCGTCCGCTGCTCGCCCGTACCCGCCTGGCGTTCGAGGAGCGCAAGGCGGTCGGCGAGGTCGCGCCGACCCTGCTGGCCGAGGCCAAGGCGGTGAAGGCCGACCTGATCGTGATCGGCAGCCACGGCAAGGGCGCACTGAAGAGCCTGCTGATCGGTTCGGTGACACAGAAGGTCATCGCCCTGAGCCCGGTGCCGGTGCTGGTGGTCCATTGAGCCGGCGCGATGCCGGCCGCCACAGGTGGCCGGTGGTGCGCGCGATTCGCAGTTTCCGGCGTCGCGAGGACGGCCGGTGCCTTTCCGGCCGGCGATGCCACGCCACGGCTTCCGCGTCGAACCGCCGTGGCACGGCGGCCGGTACCGGAAGCCGGGAGGACGCGGGCATACTGTCGCCGACCATCCCGGGGCACGCATGCTCAGACCCGCCAAACCGGACAACGAATCCGAACGCCTGGCCGCGCTGCGCGCGACCCGTCTACTGGACACGCCGCGCGAGCAGGCCTTCGACGATCTGGTGAAGCTGGCCACCTCCGTCTCCGGCACCGCCATGGGCGCGGTGACGCTGGTCGACGAGGACCGGCAGTGGTTCAAAGCCCGGCAGGGCTTCGACCTCATGGAGACCCCGCGCGAGGAGTCCTTCTGCGCGCATGCCATCCTCGAGCCGCAGCGGCTCATGCTGGTCGAGGACACCCTGCAGGACACGCGTTTCGCCGGCCATCCGGCGGTCACCGGCGAGCTGGGCGTGCGCTTCTACGCCGGTATCCCGCTGCTGGACGGTGACGGCATGGCGCTGGGCAGCCTGTGCGTGTTCGACAGCCGGCCTGGCACGCTGAGCGAGGCCCAGGCCGACGCGCTGCGCGCGCTGGCGCGGCAGGCCGCGCACCTGATCGAGTTGCGCGGCGCCACCCGCGCGCTGGACCGGCACATGCGCGACCGCGACTGGTACGAGCAGCAGCTGGCGCAATACTCGGACCTGCTGGAGCAGCAGAACGCGGACCTGGCCGAGCAGACCCGCACCGACCCGCTGACCGGCCTGCCGAACCGGCGTGCCTTCACTGTGGCCCTGGGCGCGGCGATCGAGCGCGCCGACCGCGAGGGCCTGCCGCTGTCGGTGGCGCTGCTGGACCTGGACCACTTCAAGACGATCAACGACGTCAACGGGCACGCCGAGGGCGACCGCGTGCTGGCCGAAGTCGCCACGCTGCTGAAATCGCACTTCGCCGCGGCCGGCATGGCCGCGCGCTACGGCGGCGAGGAGTTCGCGGTGCTGATGCCCGATACCGCGCTCGACCAGGCGCGGCTGCAGTGCGAGTTCCTGCGCCAGGGCATCGCGGTGCTGCCGGTGGGGATCGTGGTCAGCGGCAGCCTGGGCGTCGCCCAGTACCGGCCGGGCGAGACGGCGGGCGAGGCGATCGCGCGCGCCGACGAGGCGCTGTACCGGGCCAAGCGCGGCGGACGCGACCGGGTCGAGGCCGCGGACTGAGCACGCCGTTCGGCACGAGGCCTTCGGCTCAGTCCACCAGTTGCTTGGCCTCGGAGGTGCCCAGTACCTCCGGATGCTGCACCTCGTCCGTGGGCGGTCGGCGTCCGCGCTGGGCCAGCAACGGGTCGAGGAACACCGCGAACAGGATGACCGCCACGCCCAGGTAGAACAGCGGGGTCAATTCACGCTGCTCGCCCAGCAGCACCGCGGCCAGCACGATCGCGTAGACCGGCTCCAGGTTGGTCGCCAGCTGCACCGTGTAGGCGCTGAGGTGGCGGAGCGCGACCAGCCCAAGCACGAACGGCAGCAGCGTGCAGCCCAGCGCCAGCACCAGCAGCAACGCGCCGTCGCGCAGCCCGGGCAGTACCAGCAGGTCGCCGGCGAAGGCCGGCAGCAGCAGCGGCATCAGCGGTGCCAGCGCGGTCAGGGCCAGGGTGCCGGCGCCGAGCTCGACCGCGGTCACGGTCAGCGGGTCGGCGTGTTCGACCAGGCGCTTGTTGAGCGAGCCGAACACCGCCACCAGCAACGCCGACAGCGCACCCACCGCCACGCCCAGGCGCATGCCGTCGGGCACCCCGCCCACCACCAGCGCCACGCCCGGCAGCACCGCCACGCCCAGCACCAGTTCGCGCAGGCGGAACGGGCGTCGCGCCACCCACGGCTCGATCACCGCGGTGAACACCGGGGCCAGCGCGATGCAGGTGGCGGCCACCGAGGCGTTGGCCAGCTTGATCGCGCCGTAGAAGGTCAGCCAGTGCAGCGCGACCAGCACGCCGATCCCGGCGTAGGCCAGCGCCAGCCGCGGCGGCAGGGTGCTCAGACCGCGCCATACCCGCGGCACCAGCGCCAGCGCCGCGACCACCAGCAGCATGCGCCACCACACCAGCGGCAGCGCCGCCAGGCTGATCAGCTTGCCGAGGATCGCGGTAAAGCCCCACAACAGGACGCAGAAATGGATCTGGAGTTGCGCGCGGGCGCGGTCGGTCATCGGCATGGGCGCATTATCGCCCGGCGCCGGCGGGTTGCGTGCGTGGGCTCGTCAGCATGGGTGGCCGCGTACGGCCATGACGCGTACGAAGCCGCGCGCACCCTGATGCCGCATTCGTAGGAGCCCAGCTTGCTGGCGACACGGGCGTCGGAACCAGATGGGTTTTCGCCCGTGCCCGCCAAAATGGGGTCAGGTTCATTTTCCCGTCCCAATGGCCGTGTCGGAAAGTCGCGGAAAAATGAACCTGACCCCATTTTGGGAGCCGCGGGGGCGTCGCCTGCGCCGACGGCGTCGCGTCGCGGGCAGGCCCGGCTCCTACACGCGCGGCGCGAGCCAGCCGCGCATGCCCAGCACGCATACCGTAAGCGCCGAGCCGAGGGTGGCCATCAGCATGTCCTTCTGCGCGTCCCATTCATCGCCCTGGGTGCCGAGGTAGGCCTGGCCAAGGTCGCCGCCGAACACGCTGGCGGCCAGCCACTCGAACATCTCGAACAGCAGCGAGTGCGACATGATGAAACTGACCGGCAGCACGTAGCGCCAGATCCCCCGCGGCGGCGCGACCCGGTCGAGCAGTTCGATGCAGGCCGGAGTCACCAGCGCGCCATAGAGGAAATGCACCAGCCGGTCGAAGGAGTTGCGCTCAAGACCGAGCGCGGCGTCCAGTGAGAACCAGAAGGTGCTCTGGAAGAAGGCGTCGTAGGGCACTTCGGCGTAGGTGTAGTGCGCGCCGATCTCGTGCAGCACGCCGAACACGAACAGGCAAGTGTAGCTGAGCCGGGTCAGCGGCATCCGGCGCCAGCCCCAAGCCAGCACCGGCACGGCCACCACCACCAGCACGTTCTCCAGTGCCCAGTCCTGGCGGTACCAGGGCGAGATCGCCAGCGCGATCCAGACCGCGGCGAACAGGCCGAGCAGGACCAGCGCATAGCGGGAGGAGGCGGGCGTGCGCCGGAATCCGTCGGCCATGGCCGCATCCTCGCACGGAATCCCGCTTTCTGTAGGAGCCGGGCTTGCCCGCGACGCGACGCCGTCGGCTCAGGCGACGCCTTCATGATTCCGACGCCCGTGTCGCCGACTGAAGTCAGCTCCTACAGAAGAGCGGCGGCGCCGTGGTTGTTGTAGGAGCCGGGTTCAGCCGGCGACCCGACGCCGTCGACCCAGGTGACGTCCGCATGTTTCCGACGCCCGTGTCGCCAGCAAGCTGTGCTCCTACAGACGCTGGATCAGCGCCTGGGCTGCGGCGGGGTTGCGCTCCTTCGCGCTGGCGATGAAGAACACGAACACTTCGCGTGCCTTCGCGTCCGGTTGCGGGGTGGCCACGTGCGGCAGGTCGTCCGGATCGCCGCCCTCGGCCCAGTCGCGGGCGCGGCGCGCCCAGGCGTCCAGTTCCGCGTCCGGGTAGCCCTGCGCCAGCCCGGTCCGGGCGCGCATCAGGCGCGCATAGACGAAGTCGGCGGTGAGGTCGTCGAAGGAAGGATGTTCGTCCGAGCCGGCGAACACCAGCGACACGTTGCGCTCGCGCAGCAGCGCCAGCAGGTCGCGGTCGAACACGGCCGGGTCGCGCAGCTCCAGTGCGTGGCGCAGGCGCCGCCCATCCGCCTGTGCGGGCAGCAGTTGCAGGAACGCGGCCAGCTGGTCCAGCGCCGGCGCCTGGCCGCGGTCGAACTGCCACAGCAGCGCACCGAGCCGGTCGCCAAGCGTGGCGATGCCGCCGACGAAGTCGTCGATCTGCGCGCCGGTGCCGGCCAGGCTGCGGCTGGCCATGATCCGCTTCGGCGCCTTGGCGGTGAACATGAAGCCGGCCGGAGTTTCGTCGCGCCATTTCGCGTACGTGTCCGGCTTCTGCGTGCCGTAGTAGGTGCCATTGATCTCGATCGCGGTCAGCTGGCGGCTGGCGTACTCCAGCTCGCGGCGTTGCACCAGCCCGGGCGGATAGAACGCGCCGCCGCGCCATGGCGCATAGGTCCAGCCGCCGATGCCGACGTGGATGCGCGTGGCGGGAGCGGTGGAGGGAGCGGGGGCGAACAGGTCGTGCATGGGTGGTCGCTATCGACTTTCCTGTCGCGGATCATAGCCGCCGTGGCGCGCGCCCTGTCGCGCCATCATGTGGTCCGGATGGCGGTTGCAGAGTGATTCGCCTGCAATGGCCTGAAGTCACTGGATCCCCGCCTTCGCGGGGATGACGGCAAGAGTGAGAGGAACGCGCCGCCATGCGCTGCGGAATCAGGTAACCGGCGCGATCTCAGTCCTTCCAGGGGGCATGGCTGTCGAACCGTGCCCTGATGTGGTCTGAGTGGCCAGTGCGGAAGAACGCGCCGCCGCGCGCTGCGGAAATCGTTGGCTGGCGTGGCTTCAATCCTTCCATGGGTCATAGCTGCCGAACCACCAAAGATGCCCTTCCACATCCCGGCACGAGTACCCGCGCCCGCCATAGTCCTGGTCGGCGATGTCCTGGACGATGGCGGCGCCGGCGGCCTTCGCCCGGGCGTAATGCGCGTCGGCGTCGGCGACGATCACGCAGGGGCTCTGCGTCTCGCGCATCCCGATCTCGTCGGGCTGGACGATCTGTTCGCTCCATTCGCTGACGGTGTGGGCCGAGCCGAGCATGAGCATGCCGTTGCCCCAGGTCAGCTGCGCGTGGTGGACGGTGTCGCCGTCGGCGTAGACGGCGTGCTTCTCGAAGCCGAAGGCGCGGCACAGCCATTCGATGGCGGCGTGGGCGTCGCGGTAGCGCAGGCAGGGGATGATGGTGCTGCTGGTCGTGGCCGGAAGGGGCATGGGTCGATCTCCGCAGGCGGTCGGGAACAGGACGGGGGCCAGCGTGGGCGGCACCGTGTAAAGCGGCGGTGAGCCGGAGGGACGGGCGGCCCGGATGCCGGCCGGAGGGTCCCGGCTTCCGTCACTGCGTCGTCCCGTTGCGCAGCCCCTAGAATCGGCCCTTCATGCCTTCCGGATCCCGCCCCATGCGCCTGCCTTCCCCGTCGTTCCGCTGCCTGCTCGTGCTCGGCCTGTCCCTGCTGGCGCCATTGCCGGGCATCGCAGCCGATACGCCGGCGACCGTTGCAGCGTCGGATGCCGCCGCGCTCGATCCGGCCGAACTGGACGCCTGGGTCGAACAGGTGCGCGAGCGCTTCGAGGTGCCGGGCATCGCGATAGCCGTGGTCAAGGACGGCCAGGTGCTGCTGGAGCGCGGCTGGGGCGTGCGCGAACTGGGCAGGCCGGCGCCGGTGGACGAGCGCACCCTGTTCGCGATCGCTTCCAACACCAAGGCCTTCACCGCCGCGTCGCTGTCGATCCTGGCCGACGAGGGCAAGCTGTCACTGGACGACCGGGTGGTCGACCACCTGCCGTGGTTTCGCATGTCGGACCCGTACGTGACCCGGGAGATGCGCCTCCGCGACCTGCTGACCCACCGCAGCGGCCTGGGCTTGGGCGCCGGCGACCTGCTGTTCTGGCCAGGCAGCGGCTACAGCACCGAGGAGGTGGTGCAACGGCTGAAGGACGTGCCGCTGAAGACCGGACTGCGCGAGCGCTACGCCTACGACAACATCCTCTACGCGGCCGCCACCCTGGTGATCGAGCAGGCCTCGGGCCAGTCCTACGCGCAGTTCCTGCAGCAGCGCTTCTTCGACCCGCTGGGCATGGCCGATACCCGCTTCAACGCCGACGCGCTGCGGCCGGGCGACAACGCGGCCACCGGGCACGCCAGGGCCGACTTCACCGACCTGCGCACGACCTTCCCGCTGACCTGGCACAACGCCGCCGGCGCCGGCGGCCTGTACTCCAGCGTGCACGACATGACCCGCTGGATGCAGGCGCAGCTGGCCGGCGGCAGCTACACCGACGCGCAGGGACGCGAGCAGCGCCTGTTCTCGCCGCAGCGGCACAAGGCGATGTGGTCGTTGCACTCGCCGATGAACATCCCCGAGCCGTCGGTGCCGGAACTGGCGCCGGCCAGGCCGGACTTCCTCGGCTACGGCGAGGGCTGGATCACCTCGACCTTCCGCGGCGAGAAGCTGGTCTGGCACACCGGCGGCTGGCCGGGCATGGTCTCGCGGGTCACCCTGGTGCCCGGCCGCGACCTGGGCATCGTGGTGCTGACCAACCAGGAGGTCGGCGGTGCGTTCAACGCGCTGACCCTGCAGATCCTCGACGCGTTCCTGCAGCCGGCGCAGCGCACCGACTGGATTGCCGCCTATGCCGCATCGGCCGCGAAGACCAGGGCGAAGGCCGATGCCGCATGGCAGGAGCGCGTGGCCGCGCGTGACCCGCGCTCGAAGCCGTCGCTGCCGCTGTCCGGATATGCGGGGACCTACCGCGACGCCTGGTACGGCGACGTGGAAGTGGCGCAGGACGGTTCCCGGCTGCGGATGCGGTTCAAGCCCAGCCCGCTGCTCGCCGGCACGATGCAGCACTGGCAGCACGACACCTTCCTGGTGAAGTGGGACGACCGCACGCTCAATGGCGACGCCTTCGTCACCTTCGTGCTCGACGCCGACGGCAAGGTGCGCGAGGCACGGATGGAGGCGGCCTCGGACCTGACCGACTTCAGCTTCGACTTCCACGACCTGGTGCTGAAGCCGGTGCGCTGAGGTTGCCGGCGCGATTGCTCTTCATGTAGGAGCTGACTTCAGTCGGCGACGCGACGCCGTCGGCACAGGCGACTCCCTCATGGTCCCGACGCCCGTGTCGCCGACTGAAGTCAGCTCCTACAGAAACCGACGCAGAAGCGCGGGGAGTGGCCAAGGGAAACGACCCGGCGGAATTTCCGCCGGGCCGCCCGAACCAGGGATCCCGTCTGCCGGCATCCAGGCCGGCACCATCAATGCCTACTTGATCGGCTCGTCCAGCATCAGCTGGCGCACGAAGCGCACCGGCGGGGCGCCGTAGGACAGCACCTGGTCGTGGTAGGCCTTCAGGTCGAAGTCCGCGCCCAGTTTCTGCTCGACCGCCGCGCGCGTGTCGAAGTGCTCCTGCACGCCGACGAAGTAGGTCGGCAGCTGCGCGGAGGTGAGCTGCGCGCGGGTCCACTTGCCGGCCGCCTCGCTCTCCTGCTGGAAGGTCTGGTTGACCATCAGGTCCATCGCCTGCTCGCGGGTCCAGCCGTCCACGTGCACGCCCTGGTCGAGGATCGCGTTGGCGATCGTGCGCAGGTAGAACTTCAGCTGCACCAGGCGGAACAGCGGGTCGTTGTCCAGGTAGCCGGCGTCGGCCATCATCTTCTCGGTGTAGACCGCCCAGCCCTCGGCGAACATGCCCGAGCGCAGCACCGCGCGCAGAGTCGAGGGGAACTTGGCCGAGTGCCAGCCTTCCAGGTAGTGGCCCGGGGTGCCCTCGTGGATGCTCAGCAGTTCGATCATGCGCGAGTTGTATTCGCGCAGGAACGAGTCGACCTGCGCCTGGCTCCAGTCCTCCGGAATCGGCGAGACCGCGTAGAAGGTCTTCAGGTTCTTGTCCAGCGGCCCGGGCGAGTCGGCATAGGCCACCGCCACGCCACGCTGGAACTCGGGCATCTCGATGATCTCCACCGGCGCGTCGGGCAAGGTCACCAGATCCTTGGCGCGGACGAACTCGGTGGCGCGATCAAGGGCGGCCTGGGCGTCGGCCACGACCCGGTCGCGCGCCGGGCGCTCGGCGTAGGCCAGTTCCAGCGCCGCCTCGATCGCCGCCTGCTGCTGCGCGGGGGTGGGGTTCCCGGGCAGTTCGGGCGCGTCCGGCCTGCCGGCCAGCACCTGCTGGGCGATGCCGTACATCTCCCCGCGCACGCGCGCCAGTTCGGCCTCGGCGCGCTGCTTGATCTCCGCGCGCGACAGCGAGGACAGCAGGGCGAACTGCAGCTTCTGGTCGTACAGCTCGGCACCGATGCGGAACTCGCCCCTGGCATTGGGCACCAGGGTCCCGTCCAGCCATTGCTGGTGCTCGGCCACCGCCTGTTTCAGGCCTTCGATCGCCGCATCCGCCCGCTGCCGGTCGGCGTCGCCCAACTGGTCCAGGTTCGGGGTGATGTAGTTGTCGACGATGCGCAGGATGCCGGCGTTCTGCCTGGCCACGGTCTCGGCATGGACCTTCGGCACGCGCGCCGGATCGAGGTTGGCGCGCGCCTGCGCCAGCAGCGCGGGGATCTTCTCCATGCGCGCGGTCGCCGACTGCAGCCGCTCGGGCAGCGGCGCGAACTCGCGCGCCATCAGGCCGTAGATCGCGCTGCCGGCCAGGCTGTTGTAGATCTGCGGGTCGGTGGCCCAGCTCTGCAGGGTCTCGCCGATCCACAGCTCGTAGCGCAGTTGGTTGCGCAGGATTGTGGCGTCGACCTGGTTCTCGCGCGACAGCCCGGCGATGTCCATCGCCTCCAGCTCGGCGAGGATCGTGCGGGCGAACGCCAGGCGCTCGCGCCGGCTGTCGTCGCCGAGGTCGTCCAGTTCGCTGTCGTAACGGTGCTCGCCGATCCGGGTGGCGCGGACCGGCGAGGACCGCAGCCAGCCGTCGAGCGCGCGCTGCGACAGGTCGGCGAAGGCGGCGTCGGCGGCGGTGTCGGCGGCGGCCACCGTGCTGGTGCCGGCGGGCGCGGTAGGCGACTCGGCCTTCTGGCAGGCGGCCAGGCTGGCGAGGAGGGCGACGGCGAGCAGGGTGTGGCGCATGGGTGGTTCCAGCGGACGGAAAGCGCCAAGCATAGGCCGCGGCGGCGACCCCGCGCACGTGCCGGGGGAAGGGACTGGTGCGCGGACGCGAAGCGGTTACCCTGTGCGCCCGGCCACGGAGCACAGCCATGAAGTACGCGGGAAGCTGCCATTGCGGCCGCATCGCCTTCGAACTGGAAACCGGCGAACCGATCGCCGAGGCCTACGACTGCAACTGCTCGATGTGCCGGCGCCGCGGCGGCCTGCTCTGGTTCGGCACGCGCGACGCGCTGAACCTGGTCTCCCTGCCGGAGGACGTCGCCACCTACCGCTTCAACCGCCACCACATCGACCACCACTACTGCACGGCCTGCGGCATCGCGCCGTTCAGCGAGGGCGTCGATCCGGAGAGCGGGGCGAAGACGGTCGCGGTCAACGTGCGCTGCCTGCCGGACGTGGACCTGGCGACGCTGAAGATCGTGCCGGTGGACGGCGCCAGCTTCTGAGGCGCCGGCCGAGCCAGGGTCACTCCTCGTCGGTCTCGAACTCCACCACCAGGCCCAGGCGGATCGCCAGTTCCTCGACCGCCTCGCGCACGCGCCCGGCGGTGTATTCGTTGGGCGCGTCCACTTCCAGTTCGTGGGTGCCCGGGCCGATGTCGTCCGACAGCCCGGCCGAACTGGAATCGTCGTCGTCCATGCGCGGCATCAGGTCGGCCACTTCCTCCACATGCTCGATGCCTTCCACGCTCTGCAGCAGGTCGGCCACCGCGCGCAGGTCGTCGTCGCTGCCGGTGATGCGGATTCGGAGCTGGGGCATGGCGTCGGTTCCGTGCGGGACGCGACCAGCCTGCCGCCGTCGCGATCAAGGACGGGTGATGGCGTACGTGGCTGCGGCGGTCAGGCGTGGCGATGGCTGCGCGGGGCAGAGGAAGCGGCCGGCCGCGCCCGGTGCGGAGTCTCCGGCAGCGGCGTGCGCGGCTCCAGCGCCTGCTGCTTGAGCCAGTCCAGGAACAGCATCGCTGCCGGGCTTGGCGCGCGGTGCGACGGATGCACCGCGTAGTAGGCGAAGCGCGCCTTCAGCGCCGGGCCGGGCAGGCGCACCAGTTCGTAGCGTTGCAGGTAGGGCTGGGCGACGTGGGTGCGCGCCAGGACCGCGCCGATGCCGTACACCGCCGCGCGCATCGCGTCGGTGCTGTCGCAGAAGGTGTGCATCGGCGGCAGCGACAGCCCGCGCACGCCGGCGGCCTGGAACCAGTCGCGCCAGCCCTGCAGGCCCATGTCCGAGACCAGCGGCAGCGCGGCGATGTCGCGCGGGGTCCTGGTCCCGGCCAGGCCGGGCAGCGCGGGCGAGGCGACCGGGAACAGTTCGTCGTCCATCAGGTGGTGCGCGGTGAGCCGCGGCCAATGGCCGGGCCCGTAGCGGATCGCCAGGTCAGGCCCGCCTTCCTCGAAACGGGCCAGCGCCGGACTGGCGTCCACCTCCAGGCGCACGTGCGGATGCGCCGCGAAGAACGCCGGCAGCCGCGGCAGCAGCCAGCAGTAGGCAAGCGAATGCAGGGTACTGATCCGCAGCACCGAGATGCCCGCGACTGGCTGCAGGTTGCCGGCGACCGCGGCCACGTCGGCCAGCGCGGCCGAGGCGGCGTCGGCGAGCTGGCGTCCTTCGGGCGTGAGCGAGACCCCGCGCGCATGGCGCAGGAACAAGCGCGCGCCGAGCAGCGACTCGAGCTTGCGCACGTGGTGGCTGACCGCACTGGCGGTCAGGTGCAATTCCTCGGCGGCGTGGGCGAAGTTCTGGTGGCGCGCGGCGGCGGCGAACACGCCCAGGGCGGGCAGCAGGGTGGGGCGCAGGTTCATGGTCCAGGCATGAATCAGATTTGTGGCTCGCATGGATACTACGCGCTTGTCGCAGGCGGGCGCGGGGAGGATGCTGCGCTCCCGGCTACTACCCGGATGAGATGTCCGAAAACGGCCGGTACCGCAAAGGAAACGGAGGCAGGATGGACCCCACGGCACAGCATCGGGTGGTGTTCGATTTCGAGATCGGCTTCGGCAACGGCGGCGACCTGCGCGGACGCGACTTCCGCCTGGACATCGAGGGTCGCGACATCGACGACGCGGCGCTGGCGCGGCGGCTGGTCGACGACCTGCGCCTGCTGATGGTCGAAACGGTGCGCGTGCGCAACAAGCGGATCGTGGCCGAGCCGCACAAGCGGCCGGCGGCGGCTGCCCACGAAGGAGAGCTGCGGCAATGAGCGACATGGAACGATGTCTGGAACGGGACGCCGGTGTGCCGGCGATGGCGGCGACGCGCGACTGGCGCACGCCGCTGGAACTGCTGGTCCTGGGCGCGGTATGGGGCGGCTCGTTCCTGTTCATGCGGGTGGCCGCGCCGGTGTTCGGCCCGTACGCGCTGGTCGAGCTGCGCCTGGCGCTGGGCGCGCTGGTCCTGCTGCCGTTCCTGTGGCTGGCGCGCGCGCAGTTCCCGCTGCGGCTGTGGCCGCGCCTGGCGGCGATCGGGGTGGTCAATTCGGCGCTGCCGTTCCTGCTGTTCGCCTGGGCCGCGCAGCGCGCGCCGGCCGCGATCGGCGCGATCTGCAATGCGATGACCGTGCTGTTCGCCGCGCTGGTCGCCTTCCTGGTGTTCGGCGAGCGCATCGGCGTGCGCCGCGCGCTAGCGCTGTTGACCGGTTTCGCCGGGGTGGTGGTGCTGGCCACCGCCAAGGTCTCGGGCCTGAGCCTGGGCCCGGCGGTGCTGGCCGGCTCGGCCGCGGCGCTGCTTTACGGCGTCGGCCTGAACCTGGTGAAGCGCTACATGGTGGGACTGCCGCCGGCCGCCTCGGCGGCGGTGACCCTGGGCTGCTCGGCGGTGCTGCTGCTGCCGCTGGCGGTGGTCCACTGGCCGGCCGGCCCGGTGCCGCCGCTGGCCTGGGCCGCGGCCGTGGCCCTGGGCGTGCTGTGCACCGGCCTGGCCTTCATCTACTTCTACCGGCTGATCCACCGCATCGGCGCGGCGCGCACCTCCACGGTGACCTACCTGATCCCGCTGTTCGGCGCGCTGTTCGCCTGGCTGCTGCTGGACGAGCCGGTGACGGTGAAGATGTTGCTGGCGGGCGGACTGATCCTGGGCAGCGTGGCGATCAGCCAGCGCGGGCCCTGAACCCGGTCAGTCCCTGGCCGCGCGTACCGGCAGCGGCACGTTGCACAGGTCGATGTGGCCGGCCGGGCGCTTGTAGAAGTCGTCGCGGCGGTTGCGGCGGGCCTCGACCACGTCGCGGAAGCTCTGCGTGTCGGTGCGCAGCAGCTGCAGGCGGGTGCGCTCGGCCTCGGGCACTTCGCTGGCCAGGAGGATCGCGCGGATCGGCGTGCGCTGTGCCGGGTCCTGGTAGAAGCCCATCGGTTCGGGACCGCGCGGCAGCGCGCTGAGCAGCTCGATGCCCTGGATCACGCGGCCGACCTGGGTGATGTTGCGGTCCAGCTGGCGCGGCGACTGGCCGATGACCACGTACAGTTCGGCGCCGATGCTGCTGTCGGCCTCCAGGTTGCGGCCGGCGCCGAGCACGCCGTAGCAGTGTGCCATCCACGCCTTGCCTGAAGCCGGGTCGCGCCCGGCGGCGAAGCCGTCGGCGAAGCCGACCTGCGGCGCCCAGCCGTCCACGTCCGCCAGCACCTCGAACGCCAGTCCTTCCGCGTCGCGCTCGAATTCGGCCGGCAGCTTGTGCCTGGCCGTGCCCAGCGGCTTCGCTTTGGCAGGGTCGTCGGCCTCGGCGTCGCCGAACTGGGCCACGAAGTTGTCCTGCACCCGGTAGATGCTGGTCCCGTCCCAGAAACCCGCGCGGGCCAGGGTGCGGATGTTGGCCACGTGCTCCGGGGCGAAGCCCGGCGCCAGTTCGATCACCACCCGGCCCGCCTCCAGCTCCAGGTACAGGGTGCTGGCCGGATCCGGGGTGCGCCAGTCCGCCGCCGGGGAGGCGTCGAGGATCTGCTGCATGCTGCGGTAGGGGGTGGCGGCGGACGCTGCCAGCGGGACGGAGGCCAGCAGGCAGGCGAGCAGGACGGGGCGCAGGGTCATGGCGTGGGCAGGCAGCGAAGGTTGGCCGATTCTCGCCGCGCTCCGCGCGGCCGCCAAGCGTCGGCGGCCGGAACCGGCGAATGCGGCCACCAGACACGGTCCCTGGCCGGCATGACTACCGGCACATACGCTATACCGAAGTTGAGGATAGATTGGTCTCCAGCCTAGCGAACCTGACGCTAGGGGGAGACGCCGCGATGGGCGAGATCGAAGCGCAACTGAAGAAGTTCCAGAAGGAGCTCAGCGCCGGCACGGTGTCGCTGGCGCTGCTGGCGGTCCTGGCGCAGGCGCCTGAGCCGCTGTACGGCTACCTGATCGCCAAGCGCCTGGAGCAGGTCGGCGAGGGCGTGCTGAGCGGCAAGCAGAGTGCGCTGTATCCGGTGCTGCGCAACCTGGAGGGGGCGGGGCTGCTGGAAAGCCACGTCGAGCCCTCGGTATCCGGCCCGCCGCGCCGCTACTACCACATCACCGGCGAGGGTCGCGAGGCCCTCGGCCAATGGACCGCCGCCTGGCGCGCCACCCGAGATTCCGTCGATTCCGTGCTGGAGGGAGTATCCGCATGAACGCCACCACATCCGCGCAGCCGTCGAACCCGCGGCCCCTGCCGACCACCATCCCCGAATACCTGGCGCAGCTGCGCGAGGCGCTAAAGGGTGCCGACTCGGCCATGATCCAGGACGCGCTCTACGACGCCGAGGAATACCTGCGCTCGGAACTGGCCGAGCAGAGCGGCAAGAGCGAGGCCGAGGTGATCGCCGCGGTCGCCGGCAGCTACGGCGCGCCGGAAGAGGTCGCCGAGATCTACCGCGAGACCGAGGTCACGGTGAACCGCGCGCTGCGGCCGCCGCGGCCGCCGAAGCGGCGCTCGCTGGCCGGCCGCTTCTTCGGCGTGGTCGCCGATCCGTACACCTACGGCTCGCTGTTCTACATGCTGCTGGCGATGGCCACCGGCGTCTTCTACTTCAGCTGGGTGGTCACCGGCGCCAGCCTGTCGCTGGGCCTGATGGTGCTGATCATCGGCATCCCGCTGCTGCTGCTGTTCCTGATGTCGGTGCGGCTGCTGTCGCTGGTGGAAGGACGCATCGTCGAGGTGCTGCTGGGCGTGCGCATGCCGCGCCGGCCGCTGTACACCCAGCGCGACAAGCCGTGGCTGACCCGGCTCGGGGAGCTGTTCACCGACTGGCGCACCTGGACGGCGATGGGCTACCTGCTGCTGATGCTGCCGCTGGGGACCGCCTATTTCAGCGCCGTGGTCACCCTGGTGGCATTGTCGGCAGGCCTGATCGCAGCGCCGGTGGCGCTGGCGCTGGGCGCGACCGGCGTGGTCTCGCTGGATGGGGTCGACATCACGCCGAGCGCACCCTGGCTGTGGCCGCTGTGTTTCGCCGCCGGCGTGCTGCTGCTGTTCGCGACCCTGCACCTGGCGCGCTTCGTCGGCCACTTCCACGGCTGGTTGGCCAAGCACCTGCTGGTGCGCGACCCGGTGGTGTGAGTCGCGACCGCCGCTTCGAAAAAGCGAAAGCCCCGCATCTGCGGGGCTTTCGTCTTTCCGGCCTGGGGTATCAGCCGGCGTATCTGGCGATGAACTCGCGTACCTGCGGGTAGACGTTCTCGCGCCAGCGGCGGCCGCTGAAGATGCCGTAGTGGCCGGCGCCCTCGACGGTCAGGTGCCGCTGCCGGGTCTTGGGGATGCCGGTGCACAGGTCGTGCGCGGCCTGGGTCTGGCCGAGGCCGGAGATGTCGTCCAGTTCGCCCTCGATGGTCATCAGCGCGGTGCCCTTGATCGCCGCCGGCTTGACCAGCTCGCCGTTGACCTTCCACTTGCCGCGCGGCAGCAGGAATTCCTGGAACACGGTGCGGATCGTGTCCAGGTAGTACTCGGCCGGCATGTCCAGCACCGCGTTGTACTCGTCGTAGAAGCGGCGGTGGCCTTCGGCGTCCAGCAGGTCGCCCTTGACCAGGTCCGAGTAGAAGTCCCAGTGCGACATGAAATGGCGGCTGGGATTCATGGCGAGGAAGCCGGCGTGCTGCAGGAAACCGGGGTAGACCTCGCGGCCCTGGCCCGGATACGGCTGCGGCACGCTGTGGATCACGTTGTTCTCGAACCACGACAGCGGGTTGCGCGTGGCCAGGCTGTTGACCGCGGTCGGGCTGCGGCGCGCGTCGATCGGCCCGCCCATCATCACCAGCGAGCGCGGCACCGGCTCGCCGCGCGCGGCCATCAGCGACACCGCCGCCAGCACCGGCACGGTCGGCTGGCAGACGCTGATGACATTGAGGTGGGCCGCGCCGATGTGGCGGATGAAGGCCTCGATGTAGGCGACGTAGTCGTCCAGGCCGAAGGCACCGTCCTCCGCCGGGACCATGCGCGCGTCGATCCAGTCGGTGACGTAGACCTTGTGGTCGCGCAGCAGGGTGCGCACGGTGTCGCGCAGCAGGGTGGCGTGGTGGCCGGACAGCGGCGCCACCACCAGTACCACCGGATCGTCCTTGAGCGCGGCGATGGTGGCCGCGTCGTCGCTGTAGCGCTTGAAGCGGACCAGCCGGCAGAACGGCTTGCGCAGTTCCTCCTGCTCCAGCACCGGGACCTTGCGGCCGGCGACCTCGACCTCGTGGATGCCCCACGGCGGCTTCTCGTAGTCCTTGCCGAGCCGGTGCACCAGTTCGTTGCCGGCGGCGATGCGCTCGGCGCCGGGCAGCGAGGAGGCCCAGCTGGACGGGTCGGAGAAGATGCGCGAGTTGGCTTCTGCCAAGTGGACCCAGGGGGCCATCATCGCGCGGTTGAGTTCGTGGAGCTGGTAGAGCATGGAAGGGCCACGCTTCGGGCTGGGCTGTTGCATCGCAACATACTAACCGGATTCGCGGAAGGGGAAATCAATGCATCGCAGGAGGAGCTGAGACGGATGCCATGACCCGCTGGCCCGCTTCCTGTGTAGGAGCCCAGCTTGCTGGCGACATGGGCGTCGGAATCAGGAAGGCATCGCCTGGGCCGACGGCGTCGGGTCGCCGGCTGAACCCGGCTCCTACAACACAGCCACGACGCGACCGCTCTTTGTAGGAGCTGACTTCAGTCGGCGACACGGGCGTCGGAATCCCGAGGGCGTCGCCTGTGCCGACGACGTCGCGTCGCGGGCAAGCCCGGCTCCTACACACATACGGGTGGATCGCCTGGCCGCGCCCGCCATCGGGGCGCGGCCAGGCAATGGGCTATTCGTTGTTCGGCCGCAGCCAGGCGTAGACGATGCCGCCCAGGGCGCCGCCGACCAGCGGGGCGACCCAGAACAGCCACAGCTGGCCCAGCGCGCCGGAGCCGGCGAACACGGCCACGCCGGTGGAACGGGCCGGGTTCACCGAGGTGTTGGTGACCGGGATGCTGATCAGGTGGATCAGGGTCAGGGCCAGGCCGATGGCGATCGGTGCGAACGCGGCCGAGGCCTTGCCGTGGGTGGCGCCCATGATCACGACCAGGAAGAACGCGGTCAGCACGACCTCGCACAGGAAGGCGGCGGCCAGGGTGTAGCCGCCGGGCGAGAGTACGCCGTAGCCGTTGGTGGCGAAGGTGCCCGCCGCGGTCGGGTCGATGCTGAAGCCGCCGCCGCCGCGGGCGATCTGCAGCAGGATGAAGCCGGCGGCGATCGCGCCCAGCACCTGGGCGACGACGTACGGTGCCAGGTCCTTGGCCGAGAAGCGGCCGCCGGCCCACAGGCCCAGGCTGACCGCCGGGTTGAAATGGCCGCCGGAGATGTGGCCCAGCGCGAACGCGCCGGTCAGCACGGTCAGGCCGAAGGCCAGCGACACGCCGAGCAGGCCGATGCCCAAGGGATTGCCGTCGCCGCCGAAATTCGCCGCCAGCACCGCGCTGCCGCAACCACCCAGCACCAGCCACAACGTGCCGAGGAACTCGGCCGCCAATCGCTTCGTGAGAGTCATCGTCGTCCCCGTCCTTGACGCCCGGGAATGGGCCGGCCGAGCGTACGCCTCCGCGCGCGCGCCGGCGTTGCATTCCGGTTAAACGGCGTCGGCGGCTCGGGGGCGGTCCCGGGGACCCGGGGGGCTGGCGGCTCAGCGCTGCGGCAGCGGGATGAACTCGTCGTCGCCCTCGATCCTGCCGAAACGGCCGTCGACCCAGTCCTGCTTGGCCTGCTCGATCCGTTCCTTGGAGCTGGAGACGAAGTTCCACCACAGGTGGCGATGGCCGTCCAGCGGTTCGCCGCCCAGCAGCATGGCCTTCAGCGGGGTCTTGGCGCGCAGCTTCGGCCGGGTGCCGCGGTCGGGAATGACCAGGTGGCGGGCGGGGATGTCCACGCCGTCCAGCTGCGCCTCGCCGTCGAGGATGTAGAGCGCGCGCTCGACGTGGCCGTCGTCCAGCACCAGCTCCGCGTCCGGTTCCAGGTCCAGGGCCACGTTGAGGGTGTCGGCAAACACCTTCACCGGCGACTCCTCGCCGTAGCCGCGTCCGGCAATCACCCGCAGCCAGGCGCCGTCGCGGCGTTGCTGCGGCAGGGTCGCGGCGGGGTGGTGGTAGAAGGCCGGGTCGGTCTCCTCGTGCGCCTGCGGCAGCGCCACCCAGGTCTGCATGCCGTGCGCCTCGCTGCCGGCGGCGCGCTCGGCGGTGGGCGTGCGTTCGGAGTGGGCAATGCCGCGGCCGGCGGTCATCCAGTTTACGTCGCCGGGGCGGATCACCTGCTCGGAGCCGAGCGTGTCGCGGTGGTTGATCGCACCGGCCCAGAGGAAGGTCACCGTGGCCAGGCCGATGTGCGGGTGCGGGCGCACGTCCAGGCCGCGCCCGCCCTCGAACACCACCGGGCCCATGTGGTCGACGAACACGAACGGGCCGACGCTGCGCGCCTGGATCGAGGGCACCGCGCGCCGCACCAGGAAGCCTTCGCCGAGGTCGTGCACGCGGGGTTCGATGATTGTGGTCATGTCGCTCTCCTGGCTGGCGGGCTGGGCGCAGGATCGCATGGATGCCGCCGCCAGCATGGCACGCGGTTGCGACAAACCGTTGCGCGCGCTCAGGCCGCGGCGTCGCGGCGCGAGGCCAGGCGATCGGCCAGGCGGGTGGGCTCGGGCAGCCGGTAACCGGCGAGGAAGCGCAAGGTGAGCGCGACCGCCGTCTCCAGCGAAACGCGGTGCCCGGGCGAAACGATCAGCGGATTGCAGCGCGGCTTGCTGCGCAGTGCGTAGCCGACCAGTTCGCCGCGGTGCAGGATCGGGTTGCGGTCGCCGCGTTCCGGTCCGGGTTCGTCGAAGCGGCCGGCGAGCAGGGTCTTGGCCACGCCCAGGCTGGGCAGGCCGGTGGCGACGCCCAGGTGCGCGGCGATCCCCAGCCGGCGCGGATGGGCGATGCCCTGGCCATCGACCATCGCCAGGTCCGGCGGCCGCGACAGCATCGCCAGTGCCTGCAGCAGCGCCGGCAGTTCGCGGAAGCTGAGCAGGCCGGGCACGTAGGGCATCGAGGTCGGCAGCCGCGCCACGTGCGATTCGAGCGGTTGCCGGGTCCCGGCGTCGAGCAGCACCACCGCGGCGCGGGTGGTCTCGCCCTGGTCCTCGAAGCCGACGTCGAAGCCGGCGACGGTGCGCAGCGGTTCGGCGAAGGCGTCCTGCAGCGATACCTGCGCGGCCAGCTGCGCCTGCAACGCGCGCGCGCCGGCGATGCTGCCGTCCCAGCCGGGGAAGGGGGAGGATGCGTCGGCCGTCATGCCGGGATTATCGCCGCCGGTTCGGTGATGCCGGCGCGATGGGTCGCCGCCAGCCGGGCGGCGAGGAGTGCCTGCCCAGGGAGTCCGTCGCCGCGCGAAATGCACACCGACGCCCCGGTCTTCTGTAGGAGCCAGCTTGCTGGCGACACGGGCGTCGGAGCCATGAGGGCGTTGCCTGTGCCGAGGGCGTCGTGTCGCCGGCTGAACCCGGCAGGAGCTGACTTCAGTCGGCGACACGGGCGTCGGGAACATGAGGGCGTCGCCTGTGCCGAGGGCGTCGTGTCGCCGGCTGAACCCGGCTCCTACAACAGCCACGGCGCGGCCGCTCTTTGTAGGAGCTGACTTCAGTCGGCGACACGGGCGTCGGGAATACGAGGGCGTCGCCTGCGCCGAGGGCGTCGTGTCGCCGGCTGAACCCGGCTCCTACAACAGCCGCGGCGCGGCCGCTTTTCTGTAGGAGCTGACTTCAGTCGGCGACACGGGCGTCGGGAACATGAGGGCGTCGCCTGCGCCGAGGTCGTCGTGTCGCCGGCTGAACCCGGCTCCTACAACGGCGGCGGTCGCGCAGTCCGGATGGAACCCCGGCCGGCGGCCACGTCAAAGGTCGCTGATGTCGTTGTCGCGCCACGGATCCGGCAGGGCCGACTGCGGGCAATGCTCGGCGGTGTACTGCCAGCCGTATTCCTCGTGGCGGGCGGTGAAGGCGGTGGGGCTGGCGATCTCGTAGGTCAGCGTGGTGTCTTCGCTGTCGCCGCCCATGATGTCGCGGCAGGCCTGGGTGGCCACGAAAGTGGCCGGTCCGGTCTGCTCGATGCGGGTGAACTCGCAGGCCTCGCGCGCGCCATTGATGCCGGCGCGGCCGTGGAGCAGCAGGGTGGCGTTGGAGGCCTGCGCGCACGGGGTCCCGTCGCGCACGAAGAAGCCGCGTTCCAGCGGCAGACGGTCGACCACGCTGGCGGCGGGCGACGGCGCATCGGTCGTCGCGCCGGCAGGGGACTGCGCGCCGCAGGCGGCGAGCGCCAGGACGCAGACGGCAAGCGGACAGGTCTTCATGGGAATCTCCCCAGGTGCGGCCTGCGGAAGAAGCCCCGGAGCGCGGCGACCGGGCCGTGCGGTCGCGGCGGGGCGGTAGTCGCCGGCGAAGATACCGCACGCGGCGGCCGCGGGCGGCACGGGTACAATCCCGGTCCGCCTTTTCACCGCCGATAGGGAGCCCCCACAGTGACCCGCAAGCTCGTCCTGCTGCGCCACGGCCAGAGCCAGTGGAACCTCGAGAACCGCTTCACCGGGTGGGTCGACGTCGACCTGACCGAGCAGGGCCGCGCCGAGGCCGCCGCCGGCGGCCGGCTGATGCGCGAGGAGGGCCTGCACTTCGACGTGGCCTATACCTCCACGCTCAAGCGCGCGATCCGCACCCTCAATCTGGCGCTGGGCGAGCTGGACCAGGACTGGCTCCCGGTGCACAAGAGCTGGCGCCTCAACGAGCGCCACTACGGCGCGCTGCAGGGCCTGGACAAGGCCGAGACCGCGGCCAAGCACGGCGAGGAGCAGGTCAAGATCTGGCGCCGTTCCTACGACATCCCGCCGCCGCCGATGGCGCTGGACGATCCGGGCCACCCGGCCAACGACCCGCGCTACGCCGGGCTGGACCGCAACGCGCTGCCGTCGACCGAATCGCTGGCCACCACCCTGGACCGGGTGCTGCCGTACTGGCATGACGCCATCGCCCCGGCGCTGAAGGAGGGCAAGGACGTGCTGGTGGCCGCGCACGGCAACTCGCTGCGCGCGCTGTACAAGTACCTCAACGACGTTTCGCGGGAAGAGATCCTGGAGCTCAACATCCCCACCGGCATCCCGCTGCTGTTCGAGCTGGACGACGAGCTGAAGGTGCAGTCGTACCGCTACCTGGGCGATCCGGAAGCGGCGAAGCGCGCGGCCGAGGCGGTGGCCAACCAGGGCAAGGCGAAATAAGCACCGCGTCGGGCAGCCGCATCGCGTCGAACGACACCCGGCTCAGGCCGGGTGTCTTCGTTCAGGCATCGGGAAAACCGCGGGAGGGCGGGGCGCCTCTCCGGCGAGCGGAAGCAGGCCGCATCAGGTCGGCATGAAGCTGCGCGTGGCCTTCTTCTCGTTCTTCTCAGCCCGCTTTTCCTTCATCGTCTTGGCGGGCTTCTTCTTCTGCTCTTTCTTCTTGTCCAGGCCCTTGGCCATTGCCGTGCCCTCCGGTGGTGACGCTGGAGCATGGCACGTCCGGGGGCGCAGCGGGACGTCGCCAGAGAATGCCCACCCGGCAACTCGACCGGGCCCCTGCTTCTCACGCCTCCATCACGCAGGATCGAGTTCCCACAGCACGTTGATGATGCGCCATTGACCCTGGTCGTCGCGTACGACGTGCAAATAGTCCACCCATCCATCCATCTTCAGTCGGACCGAAGCGGCATTGCCGTAGCGGTCGAGTATCTCCACTTCCGCCTGCCTCGGCGCATCGCGGTAGCGTTCCAGGTTCGCGGGGCGATTCGCGGCAAGCAGTTCGTCCTTGTCCATCCCGTTCAACATCCGTTTGCCTGCGGCATCGGGCAGATAGGCGCGTTTGGCCAGCGACTCGTGCAACGAGCGCGCCATGCGTTCGCGATCTCCGCTGTACCAGCCTTCGGCGTAGTCGAGCGCGGCGCTCCGGATGGCCGACAGGTCATCGTCCACGGGCGCGGCACGTTCGGAGGCAGGCGCGGATGCGGCGGTGGCGATCAAGGCAAGGGCGAACGGCAGGTGGCGCAGGCTCATCGAATGCATCTCCGGGGGGGGCATGGTGGCGATGGAACGCGTGCGGCAGGCGCATCGGCATTATCGCTGGCCACCGCCCTGGAGTGACTGCTGCCATACGGACACTACGCCCTCGCCATGGCGCCGAATGACGGCAGGAGCGTGCTGATGGTCGGCCGCGGCAACTCCCTGCGCGCGCTGTATCAAGTACCTGGGCGACGTGTGCCGGGGAGAGATCCCGGAGCCCAACATCCGCCCGGCATGCCGCTACCTCGGCGACTTCGAGGCGGCGAAGGGGACTGCCGAAGCCGTGGCCAACCAAGGCAAGGCGAAGCAGGTGCCATGCCGGATAGCTGCGATGCGTCGAACAACACCCGGCTCCGGCCGGGTGTCGCCATGCCCATGGGCACAGCCCGGTGCCCGTGCAAGGTCCTTGTGGAATGAGATTGATTCGCATTTAATATGCCGGCGATTCCGCATCCCATCCGGTCCCCCAGGCCTGGACGCGGCACGGCGGCACCGACCCGGACGGGCGATCGGAACGGTTCCGATCGCTTCGTCCCTTCGACCTCCCCCTACGAACAGGCGCCTCACCCGATGTCCCCGATCCGTCCTTCCCGCCCGGCCGCCCGCACGCCGGCCGGCGGCAACCTGCCGCTCGCGATCGCACTGGCCCTGTCCTGCATGCCGGGCCTGGCGCTGTCCGCACCGCAGTCCGCGGCCGCCGAAGGCCAGGCTGGCGGCGCCGACACCGCCACCGAGCTGGACGCGGTCCTGGTCGTCGCCCAGCGCGCCAACCGGGTCAGCAACGGCGCGACCAACCTGGATCTGGACATCAAGGACACCCCGCAGTCGATCAGCGTGGTGAGCGGCGAGCACATGCGCCAGTTCGGCGCCAACAGCGTCAACGATGCCCTGCGCCTGGCCACCGGCGTGCGGGTCGACGAGTGGGAGACCAACCGCACCAGCTACAGTGCGCGCGGTTTCGACATCCTGAACACCCAGATCGACGGCGTCGGCATGCCCAACAGCTGGGGCATCGCCACCGGCGCGATGGACACCTTCGGTTTCGAGAAGGTGGAGGTGATCCGCGGTGCCAACGGCCTGCTCACTGGCGTCGGCAACGCCGCCGGCACGATCAACTACGTGCGCAAGCGCCCGACCAACGAGGCGCATGGGGCTTTCGGCCTCAGCTACGGCTCTTGGAACACCGTGCGCGCCGAAGCCGATTATTCGACCCCGTTCACCGACGACGGCACCTGGGCCGGGCGCGTGGTCGCCGCGCACGAGGACGGCGAGTCCTGGCTCCAGGCCAACGAGAACAGCCGCAACTACGCATATGGCGTGATCGATGGCCAGGTCGGCGAGAACGGCACCCTGGCGTTCGGCTATTCGTACCAGCGGGCCAAGTCCGACGGCATCATGTGGGGCGCACTGGTGTTCATGAACAGCGACGGCACCCAGAACGAATGGCCGCGCGATGCCACGACCACCCAGGACTGGACGTACTGGAACACCACCGACCAGACCGCCTTCGTCGAGTACACCCACCAGCTCGGCGCGGACTGGCAGCTCAAGGCGTCGTACAACTACCGCCGCGCCGAAGGCGACGAACGGATGTTCTACGCCTATGACGGGCTGGGCACCGGCCTGGATCCGGACACCGGCCTGGGCCTGGCCGGCTATCCGTGGGGGGGCAACGACGAGTCCAGCGCGCACCTGGGCGCGGTCACCCTCGACGGCCGCTTCGAACTGTTCGGCCGCGAGCAGCAGGCGATGCTGGGCGCCAGCCTGTCCCGCGCCGAAGGCAACAGCTGGGAGCGCAGCGCCGACTTCTCCTCGCCGGCCTGGGGCCCGCTGCCGCCGTTCCCGTATCCGACCGACGCCATCCCCGAGCCGGCCTGGAGCGATCCTTCGCTCTACTCGGTGCTGAACCAGCGGCTCAAGCGCGTGTTCGGTGCCACCCGGATCTCGCTCGGCGAGCGCCTCAACGCGATCGTCGGCGCCAACTACGCCCAGTACCGCCGCGACGGCAAGTCCTATGCGCTGACCTTCGACCAGACCACCAGCCACACCAGTCCCTATGCCGGCCTGACCTTCGATTTCACCGACAACGTCCTCGGCTACGTCAGCTATTCGGACATCTACCAGCCGCAGGACCAGGTCGACGCGAACGACCGCTACCTCGATCCCAGCAAGGGCGTGAACTACGAGGCCGGCATCAAGGCCGAGTGGCTGGACCAGCGCCTGCTGACCACGCTGGCGGTGTTCAAGGCCGACCAGCAGGGGCTGGCCACGCCGACCGGCCAGTACAACCAGTACGGCCAGACCATCTACGCGCCGGTGGACGTGAAGTCCAAGGGCGTCGAACTCGAGGCGGTCGGCAGGCTCACCGACAACCTGGACCTGGTGGTCGGCTACACCGCGCTGAAGATGGACGGCCTGAATGGCGAGGACACCTATCCGTGGGTGCCGCGCCGCAGCGCCAACCTGATCCTGAGCGCGCGAGCGCCGGGCTACGCCGCGCTGTCGTATGGCATCGGCGGGCGCTGGCAGAGCGGGATCTCCAACACCGAGAGCAGCGGCTTCACCGTACGCCAGGGCAGCTACGCCGTGCTCAACGGCTTCATCGGCTGGGATTTCGTCGAGAACGCCAGCGTCCGGCTGAACGTCAACAACCTGTTCAACGAGAAGTACATCAACACCCTGCGCTACAGCGGCTACTACGGCGCGCCGAGCAACTACACCGTCACCCTCAACTGGCGGTTCTGATCGCCGCGCCCGCCCCCGCAGAGACACCAGCCGCCGCCATGTCCCGCACGTTTTCCGCTCTCGATCCTTCCCGTACCCCGCGCCTGCATCTCGCCGCGCGCGTGGCAGCCGCGGTGCTCGGCGGCTACGCCTTCGCCTGGGGCGTGGTCGCCCTGGGCGCGGCCGCGCTGTTCGCCGCCGGCATGGGCTTCCACGACGCCGAGTTCCTCGCCAGCATGATCGGCATCCTGGCCTACCTGGTCGCGTTCCTGTGGGCGGTTGCCACGCCGCGGCCGGGCCGGTGCTGGCTGGTGCTGCTCGGCGGCGGCGCGCTGATGGCCGCCGCCGCCTCGGCGGTGCAGGCGGCGCTGGCATGAGCGCGGGCAACGCCGTGTTCTCCAGTTTCCGCCAGGCCATGGCCTGGCTGCACACCTGGTTCGGCCTGGTACTGGGCTTCGTGCTGATGGCCGCATTCTTCTTCGGCGCGCTGTCGGTGTTCGACCGCGAGATCGACCGCTGGGCGATCCCGTCCACACGCTTCGAGCCGCAGCCGATGCCCTCGTACGAGAAGATCCTGCGGCCGGCGTTCGAGCGCATGCAGCCGCTGCCGGCGGCGGTGGCGGCGATGGCGCCGCGGGTCGACGGGCCGATGCCCGAACGCTTCGATAGCGTCGGCAGCTGGAGCGCCTACACCACCCATCGCGATCCGGTGCTGGCCCTGTACGCCGGCTACCTGGTGCCGAAGGCGAAGGACCCGGAGGAGCAGATCTGGGCCTACGCCACCATCGATCCGCGCGACGGCACGCCGCTGCCGGACGACCGGCTGAAGGTCGGCAGCGGGTTCTTCTACCCGATGCACTACAGCCTGACCCTGGACTGGAAGAACCTCGGCTTCTGGATCGTCGGCCTGTCGGCGCTGGTGATGCTGGCCGCGCTGGTCAGCGGCGTGGTCATGCACCGCAAGCTGTTCCGCGAGATCTTCACCTTCCGCCCGGAGAAGGCGCGCCTGCGCAGCGTGCTGGACCTGCACAACCTCACCGGGGTGGTCGCGCTGCCGTTCCACTTCTTCTTCGCCTTCACCGGCCTGCTGATTTTCGCCGCCGCCTATTACTTCCCGGTCGGCCACACCCAGCTGCACGACCTGCACGACCTGCACGCGCAGGTGGAGGCGCAGGAGACCGGCCTGCCGCACGAACGCGCCGGCGTGCCGGCCGGGCTGGCCGACGTCGACGCGATGGTCGCCGAGGCGCAGCGGCGCTGGGAGGCCCACGGCAAGGCCGGCGAGGTCGGGTTCCTGGTGCTGCAGCACGTGGGCGACGCCAACGGCTACGTCAGCGTCTACCGCGCCGGCACCGACCGTATCGCCCTGGTCGGTGACGGCATCCACTTCCAGGCCGCCACCGGCGAGCTGATCCGCGAGGATCCGCCGGCCACGCCGGTCGGCCGCATCGCCGAGTTCCTCACCGGCCTGCACCTGCAGCACTTCCGCCACTGGCTGCTGCGCTGGCTGTACGTGCTGGGCGGGTTGCTGGGCGCGGTCTGCATCGCCACCGGCTTCGTCTTTTTCGTCGAGAAGCGCAAGCGCCAGCACGCCCGCCAGGGCAGCCAGGGCGCGCGCATCGTCGATGCGCTGGCGGTGGCCGCGGTGACCGGCATGGTCGTCGCGGCGCTGTCGATCCTGGTCGCCAACCGCCTGCTGCCGGAAGACCTGCCGGCGCGGGGCGACTGGGAACGCTATGCGTTCTGGGGGGCGTGGATCCTGGCGCTGCTGCATGCGGCCTGGCGCAGCGCACCGGTCGCGCAGGGGCTGCCCAATCCGGCCTGGCGCGAGCAGTGCTGGGCGATCGCCGTGCTGGCGCCGGCCGCGGTGCTGGCGAACTGGATCAGCACCGGCGACCACCTGCTGCGCACGCTGGCCGCCGGCTACTGGCCGGTGGCCGGCGTCGACCTGGCGCTGCTGGCCGTCGCCGCGATCGCCGCCGGCGCCGCGCGCCGCCTCGGCCGCCGCGCCGGGCAGCAGGCGGCCGCGACCGCGAGCAGCGGGGAGGCCGCGCATGCCTGAGTCCGTGCACGCCGCCTGGCTGCTCGGCGGGGCATTGCTCGCCTGCACGGCCGGCGTGGGCTGGCTGGCGCTGGCGATGCCGGGCCACGCGCAGCAGGTGTGGGGCGCACCGGTACCGCGGGCGACGGCACGGATCCTGCGCGTGCTGGGCGCGCTGGGGCTGGCCGCCTCGCTGGCGCTGTGCCTGGCGGCCGACCATGCCTCGATGGCGGTCCTGGTATGGGCGATGGCGCTGGCGGCGGCGGCGTTGACCGTCGCGTTCGCCCTGGCCTGGCGGCCACATTGGCTGCGGGTCCTCGCCCCTTGGAGGCAGGCGCCACAGGCGCGCCAGGAGCCGCTGCCGCAACGGCAGGATGGGCGCGGCGCGCGCTGAACGGAGGCCGTCGCTGCCCGCGCAGGCCGGCCCAGCGGGCAGGGCGCAATCGTTTCACCCGTGACTTCTGGCCTACATCCACCCCGGCGCGATCGCCTAGGCTGGCCGATTGGCACCTCGTCCGCGGTCTGGTGTCCCGCGCCCTGGAGTTCCCGATGTCCCTGTACAAGCTCGCCCCGCTGTCCCTGGCGGTGGCCGTCGCCGCGTCGCTCGCCGCCTGCGGCAAGACCGAAGGCCCGGCCGATGCCGCGGTGAAGTTCGACCTGTCGCAGGTCGATGCCCCCGGAATCGCCTTCAGCGTGGCCGACCTGGATCCGTCCGTCGCCGCCTGCGTCGACCTCAACGGCCACGTCAACGGCAAGTGGCTGGCGGCCAACCCGGTGCCGGGCGACCGCACCAGCTGGGGCAGCTTCGAGGTGCTGGGCGAGCGCTCGCTGGCGATCCAGCACGCGATCGTCGAGCAGGTCGCCGCGGCGCAGCCGGCTGCCGGTTCGATCGAGGCCAAGATCGCCGACATCTGGCGCACCGGCATGGACCAGGCCGCGATCGACGCGGCCGGGCTGGCGCCGCTGCAGCCGACCCTGGACGCCATCGCCGGCCTAAACGACGGTGCTGCGGTCGCCGAATGGCTGCGCGGCCAGTACGCCGTCGGCCAGGGGCCGCTGTTCTCGTTCTTCGCCAACGCCGACTTCAAGGATTCGGAGAACGTCATCGCCTACGCCGGGCAGGGTGGGCTGGGCCTGCCGGAGAAGGGCTACTACTTCGACGCCGACAAGGCGCCGATCCGCGAGGCCTACGTGGCCTACATCGCCCAGTTGCTGGAGCTGTCGGGCGTCGAGTCCGCCGAAGCCGCGACCCAGGCGCAGGCGGTGCTGGACTTCGAGACCCGCCTGGCCAAGGCCTCGCTGTCGCGGATCGAGCTGCGCAACCCGGCCCTGCGCTACAACCCGGTCAGCGCGGCCGAGGCCAACGCGATCACCCCGAACTTCGACTGGAACGCGTTCTTCGACACTCTGCAGGTGCCGGCGGCCGACAAGTTCTCGCTGGCCCAGCCCGGCTTCTTCGCCGAGCTCGACCGGATGCTGGCCGACACCCCGGTGGAGGCCTGGCAGGCCTACCTGCGCTTCCACGCCATCGACGACGCCGCGCCGTACCTGGCCGCGCAGTTCGAGCAGGCCAACTTCGGCTTCTACAGCCAGACCCTGCGCGGGCAGAAGGAAATGCTGCCGCGCTGGAAGCGCGTGCTCGGCTCGGTCAACAGCGGCATGGGCGAGGCGCTGGGCCAGCTGTACGTGCAGGCCGCGTTCCCGGCCGAGTCCAAGGCGCAGATGCAGCACCTGGTCGACAACCTGTCGGCGGCGCTGAAGGTGCGCCTGGAGAACCTGGACTGGATGGGCGACGAGACCAAGCAGCGCGCGCTGGAGAAGTGGGCCAGCTTCACCCCGAAGATCGGCTACCCGGACAAGTGGCGCGAATGGGACGGCCTGCAGACCGGCGGCGACAGCTACCTGGCCAACATGCAGGCCGCGCGCGCGTTCAACTACCGCTACGTGCTGGACAAGATCGGCAAGCCGGTGGACCGCACCGAGTGGGGCATGAGCCCGCAGACGGTCAACGCCTACTACAACGCGACCAAGAACGAGATCGTGTTCCCGGCGGCGATCCTGCAGCCGCCGTTCTTCGACCCCGAAGCCGATCCGGCGCTGAACTACGGCGGCATTGGTGCGGTGATCGGCCACGAGATGATGCACGGCTACGACGACTCCGGCAGCCAGTTCGACGCCAAGGGCAACCTCGACAGCTGGTGGACCGCCGACGACCGCCAGCTGTTCGACCAGCGCGCCGACCAGCTGGTGGCGCAGTTCGACGGTTACGAGGCCATTCCCGGCAAGAACGTGAAGGGCCGGCTGACCCTGGGCGAGAACATCGGCGACCTGGGCGGCCTGACCGTGGCCTACGACGCGCTGCAGATGGCGCTGAAGGAGAACCCCGAGTCCGCGGGCCTGAGGGTCGACGGCCTGTCCCAGGACCAGCGCTTCTTCGCCAACTGGGCCACGGTGTGGCGTCGCAACTTCACCGACGGCGAGCTGCGCGTGCGCCTGGAGACCGATTCGCATGCGCCGGCCAACTTCCGCGCCGTCGGCGCGCCGTCGAACATGCCGGCGTTCGCCGCGGCGTTCGAGTGCAAGGCGGGCGATCCGATGGTGCGCGGCGAGGGCGAGCGCATCGTGATCTGGTAAGAGCGCAAGGCCGCTGTGGATAGGGGAGGGCCCGGCGGATGCCGGGCCTTTTCCGTTTGCGGCGGGCTGCCGTTGTAGGAGCGGGCATGACCGCGACCCCGACGCCGTCGGCACAGGCGATGCCCTCGTGGTTCCGGCGCCCGTGTCGCGGTCATGCCCGCTCCTGCAGGGGGGTGGTGGGGCGCCCACATGGCCATCGCGCCGGGCGCCTACAATCGACTGGCCCGGGATCGACCGGTGCACGCACGGGACCGCCATGAAGAGGAAGACGTTCATGTGGATCGGCATCGCCCTGGCCGCGTTCGCGGTCGCCTCGCTGTTGTCGCTCTACGCCTACGGGCGCTTCGCCGAGAGTGCGCGCGGTCCGGAAGGGCACGCGCTGCCGATCGCCGGCGAACCCACCCCGATCGACCGGGTGGTCGAATCGCTCACCGCCGACCGGCCCGGGGAGGCCGGCCTGGTGATCCTGTCCGACAACCTCGACGCATTCGCGATCCGCGCCTCCACCGCGCGCGCGGCCGGCCGCAGCCTGGACCTGCAGTACTACATCTGGCACCCGGACCTCACCGGCAACCTGCTCTACAACGAACTGCTGCGCGCCGCCGATCGCGGCGTGCGCGTGCGCCTGCTGCTGGACGACATGAACGTGCACGGCAGCCATTCGGTGCTGGCCGCGCTGGACACGCATCCGCAGATCGAGGTGCGCCTGTTCAATCCCACCCGCGCCCGCGAGGGCACGCTGGTGCGCGGCGCCGAACTGCTGCTGCGCTTCTTCAGCGTGAACCGGCGCATGCACAACAAGACCTGGCTCGCCGACGGGCGGATCGCGGTGGTCGGCGGGCGCAACGTCGGCGACGAGTACTTCGACGCCGCTGCCGACGTGAACTTCATGGACACCGACGTGGCGGTGGTCGGGCCGCCGGTGCGCCAGGCCGAGCAGATCTTCGACGCCTACTGGAACAGCGTCTCCGCCATCCCGCTGGAGGCGCTGGTCGAAGCCAAGCCCGGGGCGCTGGACCGGCTGCGCGGCAGCATCGACGCCGGCCTGCAGGCCGACCGCGCCGGCCCCTACGCGCGCCGGCTGCAGGGCTCGCAGGGCGTGCGCGAGCTGCTCGAGGGGCGGCGCCGGATCCACTGGACGCGCGACGCGGCGATCGTGTCCGACCCGCCGGAGAAGGCGGAGGGAGCGACGCCGGAGCCGGACTGGATGACGCCGCTGCTGCTGGAAAGCGCCTCGCGCGTGCAGCGCGACCTGAAGGTGATCTCGCCGTACTTCGTGCCCGGCGAGGACGGCGTGCGCTGGCTCGACGGCCTGCGCCGGCGCGGCGTGGAGGTGAGCATCCTGACCAACTCGCTGGCGGCCAACGACGTGCTGGCGGTGCACGGCGGCTACGCGGGCTACCGCGCGCCGCTGCTGGAGTCGGGCGTGTCCCTGTTCGAGCTCAAGCCACAGGGCAGCGGTGGTGGCAGGGCCAGCGTGTTCGGCTCCAGCGGCGCCAGCCTGCACACCAAGGCCTTCGTCGTCGACGGGGCGCACGGCTTCATCGGTTCGTTCAACCTGGACCCGCGCTCGATGAACCTCAACACCGAGATGGGGCTGCTGTTCGAATGCCCGGACGCGGCCGCCGAGCTGGAGGCGCTGTACGGGATGAAGACTTCGGCGCACACCAGCTACCGGCTGGAACTGGCCGATGGCGGGCTGCGCTGGCACGACGACGAAGCGCAGCCGCCGACGGTCTGGGACCGCGAGCCGGAGGCCGGCTTCTGGAGCCGCGCGATCGCCCGCGCGATCGGCTGGCTGCCGGTCGAATCGCAGCTGTAGCGGCTGGACCGGGACCGGCCCGGCCGGCCCGGCGCGATCCCGGACGCTTGCGCTTTGCCGGAACGCGGATAAGGATGCCGGGACGGTGTGGGTCCGTGCGCTGGCATGCCGGGAGGAGAAGCGATGCAGGATCCGCAGGCGGTCCCGACGCGAAGCCCGCTGCCCTGGTTGCGGGCGGGCCTGCCGCGACCGCTGCGCTGGCTGCTCGGCCTGCTGCTCACCTTGCCGCTGCTGTGGGGCGCGCTGGCGATCGCCTGGGCGCCGGTGGAGCTGCCCGGCGCGTCCGCGCTGGCGCTGGGGTTCGCCGCGTTCGCGGGCTGGGCGCTGTGGTTCTCGCCGCGGCGCTGGCCGATCCTGGCCACCGCGCTGCTGTTCGCGGCGCTGCTGGCCGGATGGAGCCTGGTCCGGCCATCGCACGACCGGCCCTGGCGCCCGGAGGTGGCGGTGATGCCGCGGATCGCGATCGACGGCGACCGCGTCCGCATCAGCGGCTACCGCAACTTCGAGTACCGCAGCCGCGACGATTTCAGCGAGCGCTGGGAGCAGCGCGAACTGCGCCTGTCGGACCTGCAGGGCGTGGATTTCATCGTCTCGTACTGGAACCCGGACGGGCCGATCGCGCATACCTTCCTGAGCTTCGACGTCGCCGGCGCCGACCCGGTGGCGATCTCGATCGAGATCCGGCCGGAAGTGGGCGAGGGCTTCCACCCGCTGCCGGGGTTCTTCCGGCATTTCGAGCTGGTCTACGTGGTCGGCGACGAGCGCGACATCGTCGGCGTGCGCAGCAACCACCGCGACGAGGAGGTGTTCCTGTACCGCACCCGGGTATCGGCCGAGGCCGCGCGCCGGCTGTTCCTGGTGTACGCGGAGCGGATCAACGCGCTGGCCGACGCGCCGGAGTTCTACAACGTGGTCAGCAACAACTGCACGGTCAACATCGTGCGCTACGCCAACCGCATCGGGCGGGTGGGGCGCTGGGACCTCCGCCACCTGCTCAACGGCTGGAGCGACCGCTACCTGTACGACGCCGGCCTCATCGACACCTCGATGCCGTTCGCCGAGCTGCGCGCCCGCTCGCAGGTCAACGCCGCCGCGGCCGCCGCCGACGGGGATCCCGCGTTCGCGCGGATCATCCGCGAGGGACGCCCGGTGCCCGCCGCGACCGACTGAGCCGACCGATTCGCCGAGCCGGATGACCGCCTACCGCCGCCGATGAGCCACGAACTCCTCCTCGTCCTGTGCCTGCTGGGCGTGGCCATCGCCCTGTTCTCGCTGGGCCGGCCGCGCGCCGACGTGGTCGCCCTGCTGATGGTGGCGGCACTGCCGTTCACCGGCGTGATCGACGTGTCCGAGGCGATCGCCGGCTTCGCCGACCCGAGCGTGGTGCTGATCGCGCTGCTGTTCGTGATCGGCGAAGGGCTGGTGCGCACGGGTTTGGCGCAGAGGATCAGCGCCTTGATCCTGCGCGTGGCCCGCGGCGACGAGACCATGCTGGTGGTGGCGCTGATGCTCTCGGTCGGAGTGATGGGCTCGGTGATGAGCTCCACCGGGGTGGTCGCCATCTTCATCCCGATCGTGCTGCGGATCGCCCGCAGCAGCCGGATCGCGCCGGGGCGGCTGATGATGCCGTTGAGCGTGGCCGCGCTGTGCAGCGGGATGATGACCCTGGTGGCCACCGCGCCCAACCTGGTCGTGCACGGCGAGCTGCTGCGCGACGGCTATACCGGCTTCGCCTTCTTCGACTTCCTGCCGTTCGGCGCGCCGGTGCTGGCGCTGGCGATCGGCTACATGCTGTTTGCGCGGCGCTGGCTGACCGGCGGCGCCCCGGCTGCATCGACGCGCGCGCCGCGGCTGGAGGACTGGATCCGCGAGTACCGGCTCGGCGACCGCGCTTTCCGCGTGCGCGTGCTGGCCGACTCGCCGCTGGCCGGGCGCGTCGCCTCGGCGCTGGAGGAGGGCGAACTGGCCGGGATGAACGTGCTGGCCATCGAGCAGCTCGGCCGCTTCGGCCAGCGCCTGCTGCTGTCGCCGCAGGGCCGGCGCCTGCTGCCTGGCGACGCGCTGCTGCTGGACCTGCACGATCCGGGCGTCGATGCCGCCGCCCGGTTCGAGGCGCTGCGGCTGGAGGCGCTGCCGCTGGAAGGCGCCTACTTCTCCGGCTACGCCAACGACATCGGCATGGCCGAGATGATGGTCGCGGTCAATTCGCCGCTGGCCGGGGTGAGCGCGAACCGGGCGCGGCTGCAGGACCGCCACGACCTGGCGCTGATCGGGCTGCGCCACGGCCGCACCGCCGAGGTCAGCGACCTGGCCGAGGAGAAGCTGGAAGTGGGCGACACCCTGCTGGTCGCCGGACCGTGGCCGGCGATCCGCGCGCTGGGTTCGGGCCCGGACGGGCTGATCCTGCTGCACCTGCCGTCGGAGTCGGAGGAGGTGGCGCCGGCCGCGCCGCGCGCGCCGTTCGCGCTGGCCTGCCTGCTGTTGACCATCGGCCTGATGGTCTCGGGCATCGTGCCCAACGTGCACGCGGCGCTGATCGGCTGCCTGCTGATGGGCCTAACCGGCTGCGTCGACCTGCGCAGCGCCTACCGCTCGATCCACTGGCCGAGCCTGGTGCTGATCGTGGGCATGCTGCCGTTCTCGCTGGCGCTGCAGCGCACAGGCGGCGTGGACCTGGCCGCCAGCCTGCTGCTGGAGGCGGTCGGCGATGCCGGGCCGCGGGTGGTGCTGGCGGCGATCTTCGCGGTCACCGCGCTGTTCGGCATGTTCATCTCCAACACCGCCATCGCCGTGCTGATGGCGCCGGTGGCGCTGGCGGTTGCCCAGTACCTGGGCATGTCGCCGTATCCGTTCGCGATGACCGTGGCCCTGGCCGCCTCGGCGGCGTTCATGACCCCGGTGTCCTCGCCGGTGAACGCGCTGGTGGTCGGCCCCGGCGGCTACAGCTTCGGCGACTTCGTCAAGGTCGGCACGCCGCTGGCGGTGCTGACCCTGCTGCTGGTGGTGCTGCTGGTGCCGATCGTGTTCGGGATGTAGCCGGCACCGACCACGCCACCGACGCGTCCGCCGTTGCAGGAGCGGGCATGACCGCGACCCGACGTCGTCGGCCCAGGTGACACCCTCGTGTTTCCGATGCCCGTGTCGCCGACTGAAGTCAGCTCCTACAGAAGAGGCGCGCCGCTGCTGTTGTAGGAGCGGGCATGACCGCGACCCGACGCCGTCGGCCCAGGCGACGCCCTCGTGATCCCGACGCCCGTGTCGCGGACTGAAGTCCGCTCCTACAGGAGAGCCGCCACGCCGTGCCCTTCTTGTAGGAGCGGGCATGACCGCGACCCGACGCCGTCGGCCCAGGCGACGCCCTCGTGATCCCGACACCCGTGTCGCGGACGGAAGTCCGCTCCTACAGGAGAACCGCCACGCCGTGCCCTTCTTGTAGGAGCGGGCATGACCGCGACCCGACGCCGTCGGCCCAGGCGACGCCCTCGTGATCCCGACACCCGTGTCGCGGACGGAAGTCCGCTCCTACAGGAGAACCGCCACGCCGTGCCCTTCTTGTAGGAGCGGGCATGACCGCGACCCGACGCCGTCTGCCGAGTCAACGCCCTCGTGGTTCCGACGCGTCTGCGCGATGTCGCCGGTGCCGGCTCAGCCCGGCGCCAGCGTCGTCAGCAGCGCGCGCGCAGCGTTGAAGCGGTCACCCGGCTCCGGCAGCGGATGGCGGATCCGCAGCTTGTCCGGGCCGTCCATCGCGTACAGCTTCGGCTGCTGCTGGATCATCCGGATCACCGACATCGGGTCGACGTTCGGCTTGGCCTCGAACACGATCCGGCCGCCGCTCTCGCCCAGCTCCAGCTTGCGGATGCCCAGCGCGTTGGCCTGCAGCTTCAGCTCGGCCACCGCGAACAGGTGCTTGACCGGGTCCGGCAGCAGGCCGAAGCGGTCGATCATCTCCACCTGCAGCTCGCGCAGCGCGTCACTGTCGCGCGCCGAACTGATCCGCTTGTACAGGGTCAGGCGGGCGTGCACGTCCGGCAGGTAGTCCTCCGGGATCAGCGCCGGCACGTGCAGCTCGACCTCGGCGCCGCGCGCCTCCTGGCCGGCGTCCAGGTCCGGCAGCTTGCCCTGGCGGATGCTGCGCACCGCGCGCTCGAGCAGCTCGGTGTACAGGCTGAAGCCGACCTCGGCCATCTGCCCGCTCTGGTCCTCGCCCAGCAGCTCGCCGGCGCCGCGGATCTCCAGGTCGTGGGTGGCCAGGGTGAAGCCGGCGCCCAGTTCGTCCATCGAGGCGATCGCTTCCAGCCGCTTCTCCGCGTCGGGGGTCATCGAGCGCCGGTCCGGCGGCACCAGTAGGTAGGCGTAGGCGCGGTGATGCGAGCGGCCGACGCGTCCGCGCAGCTGGTGCAGCTGGGCCAGGCCGAAGCGGTCGGCGCGGTTGATGACGATGGTATTGGCGTTGGGGATGTCGATGCCCGATTCGATGATCGTGGTCGACAGCAGCACGTTGAAGCGCTGCTTCTGGAAGTCGAGCATCACCCGTTCCAGCTCGCGCTCGGGCATCTGCCCGTGGGCGATGCCGATGCGCGCCTCCGGCACCAGTTCGGCCAGCTGGCGCTGCATGCGGCCGATGCTCTCCACGTCGTTGTGCAGGAAGTACAGCTGGCCGCCGCGGGCCAGTTCGCGCTGGAACGCCTCGCGCAGCTGCGCATCGTCCCAGGGCACGACGAAGGTCTGCACCGCCAGCCGGTTGGGCGGCGGAGTGGCGATGATCGACAGGTCGCGCAGCCCGGCCATGGCCATGTTCAGGGTGCGCGGGATCGGGGTAGCGGTGAGGGTCAGCAGGTGCACGTTGGCGCGCAGCGCCTTCAGCGCCTCCTTCTGGCGCACGCCGAAGCGCTGCTCCTCGTCGACGATGACCAGGCCCAGGTCCTTGAACTTCACGTCCGCCTGCAGCAGGCGGTGGGTGCCGACGATCACGTCGATCCCGCCTTCGCTCACCTTCTGCAGCTCGAGTTCGATCTCCTTCTTGGTCTTGAAGCGCGACAGCACCTCGACCTTCAGCGGCCAGTCGGCGAAGCGGTCGTGGAAGTTGCGATAGTGCTGCTCGGCCAGCAGGGTGGTCGGCACCAGCACCGCGACCTGGCGGCCGGCGCTGGCCGCGGCGAAGGCGGCGCGCACCGCGACCTCGGTCTTGCCGAAGCCGACGTCGCCGCACACCACCCGGTCCATCGGCTGGCTGGACTGCAGGTCGCGCAGCACCGCCTCGATCGAGGCGTGCTGGTCGGGGGTCTCCTCGAACGGGAAGCCGGCGGCGAAGCTCTCGTACATCGGCCGGTCGATGTCCAGGGCCAGGCCGGCGCGGGCCTGCCGGCGGGCCTGGATCTCCAGCAGTTCGGCAGCCACGTCGCGGACCTTCTCCTGCGCCTTGCGCTTGGCCTTGGTCCACTGCTCGCCGCCGAGCGAATGCAGCGGCGCGGTCTCCGGCGAGGCGCCGGAGTAGCGGCTGACCAGGTGCAGCTGCGCCACCGGCACGTACAGGCGGTCGCCCTTGGCGTACTCGATGTCGAGGAACTCGCCGGGCATGCCGCCGATGTCCATCGCGACGAGTCCCCGATAACGGCCCACGCCGTGGTCCTCGTGGACAATCGGCGCGCCTTCGGTGAGCTCGCCCAGGTCGCGGATGATCGCTTCGGGTTCGCGCCCGGCGCGGCGGGCGCGGCGCGGCTGGGTGGCGCGCTCGGGGAACAGCTGGCGCTCGGTGAGGACTACGAACGCGGGATCGTCGATCGCAAAGCCGTCTTCCAGCGGGGCGACGGCCAGCGCGAACCGCACCGCGTCGCCGCGCCCAACCCCCGCGCCGCCGGGACGACGGTTGAGGAACGCAGGGAAATCGGGCAGTACCTCCGGCCGCAGCTCCGCCGCCTGCAGCACCTCCAGCAATGCCTCGCGCCGCCCCGGCGAATCGGCGGCCACCAGCACCCGTCCCGGGTAGCTGCCCAGGAACGAGCGCAACGCCTCGCCGGCGACGTGGTGGTCGCGGCCGGCCACCGGCAGCGATGGCGCCGGCTGGTCGCCCAGCGGCGTGGCCTCGGCGGCGCGCGCGTGCTCCGCGCCGCAGACCTCGACGCGGATGCCCAGGTTCAGCCGCTCGCGCAGCGCATCGGGCGGCAGGTACAACTCTTCGGGCGCGAGCACCGGATGCTCGACGTCGTGGCGGCGCTGCTCATGGCGGTTGCGGGTCTGCTGCCAGAACGCGTCGGCGGCGCCATTGGCGCCGTCGGCCAGCACCGGCAGCGCGCTGACCGGCAGGTAGTCGAACAGCGTGGCGGTCGTATCCTGTCCGTCGCGCGTCGGCGGGAAGAACAGCGGCAGGTAGTACTCGATGCCGGCCGGTGCCAGCCCGGCTTTCAGGTCCTGGTACAGCGCACTGCGCCGGGTGTCGACGTCGAAGCGTTCGCGCAGCGCGTCGAGCACGCGGGCAATGCTGGCCTCGTCCATCGGCAGCTCGCGGCCGGGCAGCATCCGCACCGCGTCGATGCGGTCGAGCGAGCGCTGGCTTTCCGGATCGAAGCGGCGGATCGAGTCGATCTCGTCGTCCAGCAGTTCGATCCGCAGCGGCGCGTCGGCGCCCATCGGATACACGTCGAGCAGGCCGCCGCGCACGGCGAAGTCGCCCGGGTCCAGCACCTGCGGCACGTTGCGGTAGCCGGCGCTTTCCAGCCGCCGCTTCTCGGCGTCCAGGTCCAGGCGCTGGCCGGTGGCCAGGTCGAAGCTGCCGCCGGCGATGTAGCGCAGCGGCGGCAGCCGCTGCAGCAGGGTCTGCACCGGCACCACCACGATCCCGCGCTCGAGCTGCGGCAGCCGCTGCAGCGCGGCCAGGCGCTGGCTGATGATGTCCGGGTGCGGGCTGAAGCGGTCGTAGGGCAGGGTCTCCCAGTCCGGGAACGGCACCACCGGCAGCGAGGCGTCGTCGCCTAGCAGGGTGTGCAGGTCCGACTCGACCTGGTGCGCGGACTGGTTGTCGCGGGCCACGAACAGCAGCGGGCCGGGATGCGCGCGCGCGGCCTGGGCCAGGTGCCAGGCCAGGGCCGAGGGCGATGCGGGTGCGCGCCACCAGGCGCGGGCCTGGCCGCGCTTGGGCAACGGGGGGGCGGGGGACACGGGGGAGGAGGAAGCGGACGGCATGGACTGCGCATTGTAGCCGGGCCGCCCTAAACGGCCTGCGCGCTTTTTGTAGGAGCCGGGTTCAGCCGGCGACGCGATGCCGTCGGCACAGGCGACGTCCTGGCGGATGACGCCCGTGTCGCCAGCAAGCTGTGCTCCTACATCCACCCGTCGTCCCGGCGAACGCCGGGACGACGGGGATCGGGTGCCACGGCTTCCGGGCTTGCGCGTGACACGATGCCGTTGGCACAGGCGACGTCCTCGTGACTCCGACGCCCTTGTCGCCGGCTGAACCCGGCTCCTACAAGTCGAGGACCAGGCGGGTCAGGCCGGGCGGGACGCCGGCTTCGAGGCTGGGGCGGAAGCCCATCGAGGCGGCCAGGTCGAGCATCGGCGCATTGCTGTCGGGCGTGTCGCCGTAGAGGCGGTCCAGGTAGCGCCCGCGCGACCACTTCACCAGCTTCTGCATCAGGTGCCGGCCCAGGCCCAGGCCGGCGACGTAGTTGCCGAGCAGGATCGCGTACTCGGCCTCGCGGGTGCCCGGCACGATCCGGGCACGGGCCAGGCCGGCGATCATCGCCTCGCCCGGCGGCAGCGGTTCGGCGCCGACCAGGACCAGTTCGGCCTTCGGGTCCGGACGGCACAGGCGCGCGGCGACCGCGTCGTCCAGTTCGTCGTGGCCCTCGGTGAAGCCGCCGCGGACCTCCACAGGCCCGAGCATCCCGAACACGCCCCGCAGCGGCGCGGCGTCCTCCGGCCGGACCGGACGGATCAGGATCGTCCGCCGGTTGGGCAGGACGAACTCCTCGTGCCAGGGGGGGAGGCGGTTGCGCGGCATGGGGGGATATTCCCACATCGCGGCCTGCCGCGGGTTGCTAGACTCCGCTCGGCCCAGGCTGAGGAGCGCATGCGATGGCAGGCAGCGGCGATTCGGTCCGTGCGATCTTCTTCGCCCTCGGCGCCAATTTCGCCATCGCCGTGGCCAAGGGCGTGGCCGCCTACGTCACCGGCTCGGGGGCGATGCTCGCCGAGACCGTGCACTCGCTGGCCGACTGCGGCAACCAGCTCCTGTTGCTGCTGGGCCTGCGTCAGGCCAAGCGGCCGGCCAGTCCCGAACACCCGCTCGGCCACGGCCGCGCGATCTACTTCTGGTCGTTCCTGGTGGCGGTGATGCTGTTCAGCGTCGGCGGCATGTTCTCGATCTACGAGGGCGTGCACAAGCTGCGCCATCCCGAGCCGCTGCAACAGTGGTGGTGGGCGGTGGGCGTGCTGGTGTTCGCGATCGTGGCCGAAGCCGTCTCGATGCGCGCCTGCCTGCAGGAGGTCGACAAGGCGCGCGGTTCGCGCAGCCTGTGGCAGTGGTTCCGCGAGAGCCGCCAGGCCGAGCTGGTGGTGATCTTCGGCGAGGACCTGGCCGCGCTGCTGGGCCTGGTCTTCGCGCTGGTGGCGGTGGTGCTGGCAGTGGCCACCGGCAATCCGTTCTGGGACGCGCTGGGCACCATCGCCATCGGCCTGCTGCTGATCGTGATCGCGGTGATGGTGGCGGTCGAGGTGAAGGCGATGCTGATCGGGCAGAGCGTGGATCCATTCCTGCAGGCCCAGATCGGCGAGTTCCTCGCCACGCGGCCGGAGATCGCCGAGGTGCTGCACGTGATCACGCTGCAGCAGGGCAACGAGGCGCTGGTCTCGATCCACGCGCGCATGCGCCGGGTCCACGACGGCGAGGCGATGCTGCGCGACATCGACCAGGTCGAGCGCGCCCTCAAGCAGCAGTTCCCGGTGGTGCGCTGGAGCTTCTTCGAGCCGGAGGGCGTGGAGGCGGATCCGGCGTGACGGGATCGCGGGGATTTCCGGTAGCATCCCGCGACTCGATGCCGACAAGGTGTGCCGTGCAATCCATGCCCAGGAAGATCGCGCCGGCCCTGCTGTTCTGCGGCATCGCCGGCGGCTCCTTTGCCGTGCTGGCGCTGCAGCCGTCGGATGGCGGCGACGCTTCGGCCGCCCCGCAACAGCGATGGACCTGCCACACGGCTGACGGTGCGCTTGAGCGGCAGCAGCAGGTCGAGCGCAACCTGTTGCCCGTGGTCGCGTTCCTGGGCGAAACCCGGCCGGCCGCAGTCCAGGAGCGCATGGACGTGCACAAGATCCCGGCGCTGGCGGTGGCGGTGATCCGCGACGGCGAACTGGACTGGAGCGCGGCCTGGGGAAGCCTGCACGCAGGCGGCGCGGCGGCCGAGTGCGACAGCCTGTTCCAGGCCGGCTCCCTGGCCAAGCCGGCGACGGTGCTCGCCGCGCTGCGCATGCAGCAGCAGGGAATCATCGACCTCGACGCAGACATCGACACCTACCTCTCCTCGTGGCAGCTGCCGGCCGGCGCGCAGACGGACGACAATCCGGTCACGTTGCGCAACCTGTTCACGCACACGGCCGGCATCACCGCTGGCGGCTACGAGGGGTATGCGCGGGAGGCGCCCATGCCCAGCGACCGGCAGACGGTGCAGGCGGAAGCGCCGGCCAACGGCCGCAAGGTCGAGGTGCTGGAAGCGCCGGGAACCTCGCTGCGGTACTCCGGAGGCGGCTACACGGTGGCGGAAATCGCCCTGCAGGACCGGCTGCAGCAACCGTTCGAGCGGATCATGCACACCTGGCTGACCGCGCCGGTCGGCATGAGGCAGGCGGATTTCACCCAGCCGCCGCCTGGGTCGAGTGAAGGGCATACGGCGCATGGCCACCAGGCGGACGGCAGCCCCGTTCCGGGAGGCTGGCACAACCACCCCGAACAGGCCGCCGCCGGCCTGTGGGCGACGGCCAGCGACCTGGCCGCTTTCCTCATCGAGATCCGCAAGGGCTGGCAAGGCCGCAGCGCCGTCTTCGGCCAGGACAGCATCCGCGAGCTGCTGGCCGATCCCATCCACGGTCACGCCTACGGCTTCCGCCTGATCGGCGAAGGCGACCAGGTGTTCATGACCCACTATGGCGGCACGGTCGGCTACCGCGCCGGCATGACGATCAACCTCCGTACCGGCAACGGCGCGGTGTACCTGAGCAATTCCGACAACGGCTCGGCCCTGGGCCGCGAGTTCCTCGGCGCCGTGTCCGACGCCTACGGCTGGCCGGGGTTCCGCCCGGCGCGCGTGGAGCGGGCCGCGCCGCAACCGGCGCACGTGCTCGAATCGCTGGCGGGCCGCTACGGCTTCGGGGACGGGCCGGTGGTCGCGGTGGCGTACGAGCGGGATGCGCTGACCCTGCTGTTCCCCAATGGCGACCGCTACGTGATGACGCCGATCGTCGGCGCGCCGCGCGAGTTCATCCACCCGGATACCGGCGTGCGCGCCCGCTTCGATGGCGACGGCGCGGACACGACGTTGCAGCTGTACGGAGAGACCGGGCGCCGGCTGCCGGGCGATGAATAGCTCGCGAGTGCCCGATCGGGCCGTTGCTCAGCCCACGTCGCGCTTGAGCCACTCCAGCCGGGTAGCGGCGCCGGTTTCGCCCAGCTTCTGCTGCAGGAACGGCAGCGCCGGGGCGATCGCCTCGTCCAGCTTCCACGGCGGATTGAGGATCGCCATGCCGCTGCCGTTGAGACGCAGCGGCGAGTCGTCGGGACGGACCAGCAGCTCGGCCAGCAGCAGCGAGCGCGCCGGGATCGCTTCGAGCTTGCGGAAGAACGGCTGCAGGCTGCGCCGCTGCTTGATCGGATACCAGATCGCGCAGGTCGCCTGCGGCCAGCGCTCCAGCGCCTCGCGCACCGCCCTGGCCACGCGCGGGTACTCCTCGTCCTGCGCCTCGTAGGGCGGGTCGACCAGGACCAGGCCGCGGGCGATGCGCACCCCGTCCACCCGCGGCGGCAACAGGGCGCGCACGGCGTCGTAGCCGTCGCGGGCATGCACCGCCACCCGTGCGTCGCGGGCGAACAGGTCCTTGAGCGCGGCCGCTTCCTCCGGCTGCAGCTCGCAGGCCGCCAGCCGATCCTGCGCGCGCATGGCCTGGGCGGTGAGCAGCGGCGAGCCGGGGTAGACCAGCAGCGCGTCCACGGGATTGTCCGCGGCCACCGCTTGCAGGTAGCGGGCGATGACCGCGGGCGGCTTCTTCGCGCCGGCCAGCCGCAGGATGCCGGTGGCGGCCTCGGCGGTGCGTCCGGCCTGGCCACCCTGCAACAGGTAGCGCCCGCGCCCGGCGTGCGTGTCGAGGACGAAGAACGGCGCGTCCTTGCGCATCAGCGCTTCGAGCAGGGCGAGCAGGACGACGTGCTTGAGCACGTCGGCGTGGTTGCCGGCATGGAAGCCGTGGCGGTAGTTCATGCGCGCAGCATAGCCGCCGCCACGGGCGCGGACTATGCTTGCGCGATGCCGCCCAGCACGATGCCGTCCGCCCCGCTGATCCTGGTCGCCGAAGACGAACCGGCCATCGCCGACGCGCTGCTGTACGCGCTGCGAAGCGAGGGCCTGGCGGCCGAGCACTGCCTGCTGGGCGGGCAGGCGCTGGAGCGGGTGCGCGCCGGCGGCGTCGACGTGCTGGTGCTCGACGTGGGCCTGCCGGACCTCAGCGGCTTCGACGTGTGCCGCCGGCTGCGAGGCTTCAGCGAGGTGCCGGTGATCTTCCTGACCGCGCGCAACGACGAGATCGACCGGGTGCTGGGCCTGGAACTGGGCGCGGACGACTACGTGGCCAAGCCGTTCTCGCCGCGCGAACTGGTCGCGCGGGTCCGCGCCCGGCTGCGCCGCAGCCAGGTTCCGGCGGTGGCAGCCGACGGCTGGGTGGAGCGCGGCGACTTCGCCGTGGACCGCGCCGGCCACCGCGTCCGCTACCGCGGGCGCACGCTGGAACTGACCCGCTACGAATACGCGCTGCTGGAAGCGCTGCTGCAGCGTCCCGGCGCGATCCTCAGCCGCGCCCAGCTGATGGACCGCGGCTGGGACGGTGACGCCGACAGCGGCGACCGCACCGTGGACACCCACATCAAGACCCTGCGGGCCAAGCTGCGCGCAGCCGGCGCCGAACCCGACCCGATCCGCACCCACCGCGGTGTCGGCTACGCGATCGAGGCCTGAGTGCGGCTGGGACTGCGCCTGTTCCTGGGTTTCTTCCTGATCGTCGGCCTGGCCGCGTTCTTCGTGATGCGGGTGTTCGTCGACGAGGTCAAGCCGGGCGTGCGCCAGGCGATGGAGTCGACCCTGGTCGACACCGCCAACGTGCTGGCGGCGATGGCCGCCGACGACATGAAGGCCGGGCGCATCGCCGACGGCCGCTTCGCCGCCGACCTGGCCCGGGTCAGGGAGCGCGACCCCGGGGCGATGATCTGGAGCTTCCCCAAGCGCAGCATCGACTACCGGGTCACCGTCACCGACGCGCGCGGGATCGTGGTGTTCGACTCGGAAGGGCGCGAGCTGGGCCGCGACAACTCGCGCTGGAACGATGTCTACCGCACCCTGCGCGGCGAGTACGGCGCCCGTTCCAGTCCGGAGGCGCCAGACAGCGAGCGCACGGTGATGCACGTGGCCGCGCCGATCCACGACCCGCAGGCGCCGGACACCCTTATCGGCGTGCTGACCGTGGCCAAGCCCAACCACAGCATCGAGCCGTTCATCGAGGCCAGCCAGCGCAGCATCATGCGCCAGGGCGCCTGGCTGATCGGGCTGTCGGCGCTGGTGGGCGTGCTGATGACGGCGTGGCTGATGCGCGGGATCGGGCGGCTGAACCGCTACGCGCAGGCGGTCGCCGCCGGCGAGCCGGTGCCGCCGCCGCCGCCGCGCCGCGACGAGATCGGCGACCTGGGCCGGGCGCTGGAGGACATGCGCAGCAAGCTCGAGGGCAAGGCCTACGTCGAGCAGTACGTGCAATCGCTGACCCACGAGATGAAGGGCCCGCTGGCGGCGATCCGCGGCGCGGCCGAGCTGCTGCAGGAGCCGTTGCCGGAGGCCGAGCGCCAGCGCTTCGCGCGCAACATCCAGGAGCAGCAGCAGCGCCTGACCGAGACCATCGACAAGCTGCTGGCGCTGGCCGAGGTGGAGCAGCACGGCTGGCTGCAGCGGCGCGAGCCGGTGGACCTGGCCGCGCTGCTGGGCGAGGCGGCGGAGGCGATCGGGCCGCGGCTGGCGGGCGCGCGGCTGCAGCTGCGGATCGAGGGTGCCGAGCGCCCGTTACGGGTCCAGGGCGATACCTTCCTGCTGCGCCAGGCGATCGCCAACCTGCTCGACAACGCGGTCGGGTTCTCGCCGGCAGGCGGCACGGTCGCGCTGGTGCTGGAGGCTGGCGATGGCCATGCCCGGGTGCGGGTGCTCGACCAAGGGCCGGGCGTGCCGGACTACGCGGCCGCGCGGGTGTTCGAGCGGTTCTATTCGCTGGCCCGGCCCGGTGGCCAGCGCAGTTCCGGCCTGGGCCTGCCGTTCGTGCGCGAGGTGGCGCGGCTGCACGGCGGCGAAGCCTGGCTGGCCAACCGCGACGCCGGCGGCGCCGAAGCCGGCCTGTCCCTCCCGCTGTTGTAGGAGCGGGCATGACCGCGACCCGACGCCGTCGGCCCAGGCGACGCCCTCGTGGTTCCGACGCCCGTGTCGCCGACTGAAGTCGGCTCCTACAGAAGAGCGGCCGCGCCGCCGGCTCGCACTTCACCCCCGCTTCAAACAACGCCCACGCCCGCCCCACGCGGCCGCGCCACGCTTCGCCCCGTCATTCCATCCGGGGCGAACCCATGAAATCGCTGAGACTGCTGTTGCGCTTCCTCACCGTCGGCGGGCTGGTGCTGCTCCTGCTGATCCCGCTGTCGATGATCCGCGGGCTGATCCACGACCGCTCGCACTACCGCGGCCAGGCGGTGGAGCGGGTGTCGCAGAGCATGGCCGGGCCGCAGCAGCTGGTCGGCCCGCTGCGCGTGCTGCCGTGGAAGGAAACGCGCCGGGTGAACGCCGCCGGCCGCGATGGCCGCCTGGAAGTGCGCGAGGAGACGGTCGAGGGCTACCTGTTGCAGACCCCGGAAAAGCTGGAGGCCGGCGGCGTGGTCGAGCCGGACGTGCGCCGCATCGGCCTGTACGACGTGCGCGTGTTCCAGTGGCAGGCCGAGGTGCAGGCCCGGTTCGCGCCGATGCCGGTGCCGGCGGTGGCCGGGCGCGAGTACGGCGAGCCCTACCTGGTGCTGGGCCTGGCCGACGTGCGCGGCCTGGTCGGCACGCCCGTGCTGCAGGCGGACGGCAGGACGCTGGAACTGCAGCCAGGCGCCGGCGCGATGGCCGCGCGCATGGACGGCATGCATGCGCGGCTGCCTTCGCCGGTCGCCGACGCGACCGACGCCGAGGGTCCGGTGACGGTGCGCGCGCTGCCCGGCAGCCAGGTGAGCCTGGCGATGGCGATCGCCGGCACCCAGTCGCTGGCGATCGTGCCGGTGGCCGACGACAACCGCATCGCGCTGAGTTCGGCCTGGCCGCATCCGCAGTTCAGCGGCCGCTTCCTGCCCAACCAGCGCAGCATCGGCGCCGACGGCTTCGACGCGTCCTGGAACATCTCCTCGCTGGCCAGCGCCGCACAGTCGCAGCTGCACGATCCGCACGCGCCGCGCCTGACCGTGCGCCCGGGAAGCGCGGGCGCCTACGCGGGCGAGGCGGCGGTGGACAGCGTGGTGCTGAGCCTGGTCGATCCGGTCGACGTCTATACCCAGGCCGACCGTGCCAGCAAGTACGGGATCCTGTTCGTGCTGCTGACCTTCGTCGGCTTCGCCCTGTTCGAGCTGGTCAAGCAACTGCGCATCCACCCGCTGCAGTACCTGCTGGTCGGCCTGGCGCTGGCGATCTTCTTCCTGCTGCTGCTGGGCCTGTCCGAGCACATGGCGTTCTGGAAGGCCTACGTGATCTCGGCGGCGGCGTGCATCGGCCTGCAGTTCGTCTACCTGTCGGGAGTGCTGAAGAGCTGGTGGCGGGCGGGGCTGTTCGCGACGATGCTGACCGCGCTGTACGGCGCGCTCTACAGCCTGCTGGTGTCGGAGGACAACGCGCTGCTGATGGGCTCGCTGCTGCTGTTCGGCGTGCTGGCCGGGATCATGTGGATCACCCGCAAGGTGGACTGGTACGAGCGTGCCGCGAGTCTGGGGTGAGCGCGAACTTCGACGACGTCATTTCCGCGTAGCACCGTCCGGAATGACGTCATCCCCGCGTAGGCGGGACGCGCTCCACAGCAGCCCAATGGCTGATCATCCAGTGCCTTCGGCTTCACGGGCTTTAAAGTCACTGGGTTCCCGCCTGCGCGGGAACGACGGCTGTATCAGCCAAGCAGGTCGCGCGCGGCGTGGTCGAAGCGCTCCAGCGCGGTGCGCGACTCCGGCGTGCGCCGCAGCAGTTCCACCGCCGCGCCGAGCCGGCGCGCGCCGACCAGGCCGCAGCCGGCCTGCAGCCGGTGCAGGCGCGCGCGCAGGGCGCCAGCGTCGCCGCGCCGCGCGCTGCGCAGCACCTCGTCGCGGGCGCCGGGCAGTTCCTCCAGAAACAGCCGGCGCAGCGCCTGGATGTTGGCCGGATCGTGGTTGAGCGCGACCGCGGCGGCGGCGTTGTCCCAGTCGGGCAGGCCACCGGCTTCGGCCAGCGCGCTGCGCACCGCGCCGGCCAGTTCGGCGGTCGCCAGCGGCTTGACCAGCACCTCGCGGAACCCAGCGTGCAGCGCCGGGGCGCGGACGGCGGGGTCGGCGTCGGCGGTATGCGCCAGCGCCGGCGGCGATTGCGGCCAGCGCGCCCGCAGCCGGCGCAGCAGGTCGATGCCGGAGCCG